>JBIOVO010000032.1:0-6623 GCA_044867735.1 Pyrinomonadaceae bacterium
AAGACGACATCATGTATCTGGGTTACTACAACGGTGGTGGACGCGTGGTTGATGTGTCAGGGGAGTTGCGTGGCGAGCTTTACAATCAAGGGCGTGAAATCGCGCGTCTCTGGACCGGCGATCCCGAGGGCTTTCGTCCTAACATGCCGTTCACGTGGGGCGCCCAGCCGCACAAAGGGTTGATCTATTTCAACGATATGAACACCGGAATTTGGATTACGAAGCTCGGAGATAAGATCGACAAGGGCTCTACGACTGCACCAGGACAATAGGAAAAGAAGCAGGAGCAGACTACCTGCCCCTGCTCCCTGTTCCTGCTGCCTTAACAGGTGTGGTTTTATAAAAATCGAGCCCCGCTGCGCCCGACGCGACATCAAGCGTTGCGACCGTCTTAAGCGATCTGAGATCGATGATCTCGACCGTCCCCGGTTCGGAACCGATGCCTTCAACCGTCACGAAGGCATAGCGATCGTCAGGCGACACAACTACGCCGTGCAGCACCTTGCGTTTCGTCGGCAGTCGCACCACTTCCCTGCCGCTCCTCAAGTCGTAGATCGAAACAGATTGATCGCGTTTGTTGGTCGCGATCAATCTTCGCCCGTCGTGTGTAGCGTCGAGGTTGTAGACACCCGCTCGCGCAGGAATGCGACGCACGATCTGCCAACTACCAGTGCTGATCTCGACAATCTCACTCGACTTATTGCAGGCAACAAAGATCGAAGATCCATCTGCCGACGGCTCAGCCCAGGTGGGCGAACACGAAGTGTCTCCGGGCTTTGGCGCCTCCAGGCCGTGCCCACCAGTGTCTTTCATTCCCGGCATGTGGGTGTGAGCTTTTGATAGAACGAACTTGCGGCTGACTTTCAACGCGCGCGTGTCGATCTCGACCAACGTGTCGTCCATCATGCAGGCGGAGTACTGCTTCGTGCCCTGCGAATTCAGACGCGAGCCGTGCGGCATCGTGCAGGTTGGTATTCGCGCAACCTCGGTCATCGTGGCAGTTGAAACTACCGAAACGGACGACGGCGCCATATCGCCGTGTAAGTTGAAGTTGACGACAAACAGAAAACTACCGTCGGGAGTGACGTCCATCGTGGCGGGAAAATATCCGAGCGTTGTCTTGCCAACTATGGCATCATCCCTGGTCGCATACTTCCACACCGTTCCAAACGGGCGTCCATGCGAAATCGAGACGTAGTAGAACTGCCGGTCGGGCGAGATCACGATACCGTGCGGTCCATCGATGTCGATCACCATGTCGCCGGTTTCGATCTCGTGATCGATACGCGCTCCGTCCGGACCAAAACGCACGAGCGCGATCTTGTCGGCAGATTCGGAAACGACATAAAACAGGTATTCCTTCTCAGGTTTGGCCTGGGCTCGCGCAAACGTGCAACCCACAAACGTGACCAACAATGCCATCAACCAAAATACTGCTTGCTTCCGAATATTCATTTCTGAGAAGGTAGCAGAAATCTCGATGAACTTCCTACGATGATACTGACAAACATCCAAGCAGTTATTTTCGATTTTGATTACACCCTGGCCGACTCTTCTCCGGGCGTAACAGAGTGTATTAACTTTGCGCTTACAGAAATGGGTCTGGCCCAGGTTTCCACTGAAGCCGCCTGTCGCACGATCGGCCTGTCTCTTCACGAAACCTTTCTCACGCTCGGCGAGCACCATGAGAAGCATCGATGCAGCGAGTTCCACGAGTTGTTCGTGCAGCGCGCAGAAGAAGTCATGGTCAGCCGCACGACACTTTACGAATCAGTTCCCGCGATGATCGCAGCACTTCATGAACGTGGACTAAAGCTCGGCATCGTTTCGACCAAATACCGACGCCGCATACACGATGTCCTGAAACGCGAAACGCTGCTGCATGGCTTTCACGTCGTGATCGGCGGCGAAGACGTCGCCCAACATAAACCACATCCTGAAGGACTCATCAAAGCTTTCGAAAGTCTCGAATGCTCACCGTCGTCGATCGTCTACGTTGGGGACAGCGTGGTAGACGCCGAACTGGCGAAACGCGCTGGCGTTCCGTTCATACTCGTACTTTCCGGCGTCACTCCGAGAGACGACTTCCATCACTATCAACCGCTTGCGGTAATCGAGAACGTATCCGAGTTACCCAAGCTTCTCTAGACCACAAGGACAATCATGACAAACACAAACCTCATCGAAAACATCGTCGTGCTCATGCTGGAGAACCGGTCCTTCGACAACATCCTCGGTGCTCTTTATCCGAACAGCTCCAATTTCGAAGGCCTTCTACTCGACGGCAGCATGTCAAACACATACAAAAACAACCCCTATCCCGTGACGAACAAATCAAGCCTCGCCAATGCGCTTCTCACTCCTACACCCGATCCCGGCGAGGCGTTCCAGGACATGAACTTGCAGATCTTCAACAACACGGACGGTTCAGGCGACGCAACCATGGGTGGTTTCGTGAACGACTGGATGGCAACAGCAGGAGAGTATTCGGGCCTTCCTACCGGCAAGGAATGTCCGTGGTCCCCGAGTTGGCCGTCATTGCCCCGTTGTCCGACTTCAGACCCGTGCACTGGTCCAGACCCTTCGGACATCATGTACTACTTCACCACCTCCGGATCATCTCCACAGTTGCCGGTTACCGGTCAACTGGCCCAGTGGTTCGCCGTTTCGGATGCGTGGTTCGGGTCCAGCCCAACACAGACATTTCCGAATCGCCTTTTCGTCAATTGCGCCACCTCCGGTGGTTACGTGCAGAACGTTGATTACCTTTGTAACCTGGAGATCTGGCCGAAGCTTCCCAGCGTGTTTGAGTTGCTCGATGGAACAGATGGTCCAAACCACGCTAACTGGAAGGTCTACTTCCACGACTATGCGATCGCAACGATGATCAACTACGTGTTGGAAGCGCCCGCCGGTCTGGTCTGTAATTTCGACGATACTGACTACGGCCAGGACACAAAAACGCCGACGTTTCTCCAGGACATCGCGAGTCAATCGCTGCCGAAGTACTCGTTTATCGAACCAAGATACGGAGGAATTAACAATCTGGCTCCTAACTCGAATCACCCACCGCAAAACGTGATGGACGGCGAGATACTGATAGCCACGGTCTACAACGCGATCGCACAGAGCTCATACTACTGGCCACGAACGTTATTGATCGTCACTTACGACGAGCATGGCGGTTGTTTCGATCACGTTGTGCCACCTACGGCTACTCCGCCCGGTGGAACAGTCTTATGGAATCACTCGACGTTTGGCTTCGATCGGTACGGTCCGCGAGTGCCGGCGCTTCTGATTTCGCCATATATTGCGGCCGGCACAGTGTTGCGTCCGGCGGGGTTTGCCTACAACGCGGTTTCATCAGGAATCACGACGACCAACGGCGTCACGCCCTTCGATCACACGTCGATCATCAAGACGATCGTTGAATGCTTCAACATCCAAACGAACGGCAATCCCGCGAATATTACGCAGCGAGATCTGAATGCGCCGAGCTTGCTTTCGGCGCTGACGTTGAGCTCCAGCAACATGAACAGTCCTGGGCCAGTCACGGTACCGGCGTCACCGACTACCACTGCCGTCAGTAACTCCAGTCACCTGGCGGATGTGTTTCAGGCGATGGTGGAGAGATTTAAGGCTTCTTGAAGATCGCGTCGTCGATCGGAATGTTGTGCTGGAGTTCGCTGACCGTGACGGTGAAGGTGAATGATTCGAAGGCGAAGCGCACTTTGAACGGCACCTTCACGCCGGTCACGTCTCGGTAGTCTTCGAGGTGTACTTTTACGAAAACCGTTCCGCGCGGCGGTTGCCGGCGGGCCATGTCCCAACGTACGAGCAAACCGTTCTCAACATCGAAAAAGAGTTTCTCAGACGGACCTTTCGGTGGCTTGCCCTCGACGACGTACATGTCGCGGCCGTTGAGCCGTGCGCGGCTCTCGAGCTTCATGGTATCGAACAGGCTCCGCAGTCTTCCCGCGCTGTAGACTTCGGCGTCGCGCTCCATGTCGGCAATCTGCTGCGGGTTGGAGTTGGTGAAAGTGCCGCCCGGGGTCTGGACCCACTGAGTTTCCCCGTCGAATCCTTTCTTCAACGTTCCAAAGTAGGGAAACTCCATGATGCTTAGCGTCTTGCGCGGCTCTTTTCGCCACCCTTCTATCGTTCCGGTCATGCCGCCGAGCGTGTATGTCCCTTTCATTTTGTAACTCGTGACCGCGGCAATCGCATCCTTCCCGCCGACCGCCTCCTGGTAACGTTCCAGGATCTTGTTGACGACTTCTTCCTCGGTTAGATGGGGCGACGCCGAGGGCCGGGCTTCACCCGAAGATCTCGACCGAGTGCAGGAGAGTTGCGTCGCTATCAGGAGGATCGCAATGAGCGGCAAAGCTGGCAGGGGTCTCATCAGACACATTCTACTCCAACGGCTGAAGAGATTACTCGCGGCTTTGCGCGAGTGAGCTGTTTCGGTATCCTGTTCGTCCTGTAAATCCTGTCCAGCGTCCATAAAACAATTCATGGCCCCCAGAACCCTTTCGTCGCTAATCACACACTCAGAAAAATCGCAGAAGCTATTCGAGGTAGTCGGTGTCAGCTTGCTGCTGATCATCCTCGGTTTGCAATTGTTCCTTTCGATACGAGGAACCTCCCAAACCTGGGATGAGGCTAATCACATCTATACCGGCTACCGAGCCTGGATCCATCGGGACCACGGGCTCAACCCCGAGCACCCGCCGATGCTGAAGTTGATTGCAGCCGCGCCGTTGCTCTCGATGCCGCTCACAACGCCGATCGTAGGAGATCGGTACTTCAAGGAAGAAGCATTCCTCGGTGGTAAGGATTTTCTATACAAGAACGACGCCGACAAAATTCTCCTACGCGCTCGGCTCGCAGCCGCAATCGTGACGCTTCTCCTGGCTGTAGTGGTCTACGTCGCGACGAAAGAGATGTTTGGAACGGGAGCCGCCTTTATCGCTCTCGGGCTCCTGACTTTTGATCCCAACTTGCTGGCCCATGGAGCACTCGTCACCACAGACGCCGGACTCGCTTGTTTCATGTTCGCCGCCGTTTACGCCTTCTATCGCTTCGTCAAAGCTCCGTCGATTCTACGTCTGGTGATCGCCGGCGTTGCGGTCGGGTTAGTTCTGGCTGTCAAACACACCGGCTTCCTGATTCTTCCAATCCTTTTGGCGTTGGCCATTTGCGAGGTTGTTCGGTACGCAATCAATGCAAGGGCCGAGACTGGTGCTTTACATAAGACAATCAAACTTGCTGGATCGTTGATGGCTATCACGGTTATCGGCGTGGCGCTGTTGTGGGCTTTCTATGGCTTCCGCTATGCGGCGCGGCCAGACGGATTGCAGTTAGTTCCTTCGCTCGCGGATTACGTTCAGGGATTAAAGCCACACGAATCCTGGGCCATCTCCACACTGGCGCGCGGGCGCGTCCTGCCCGAATCGTATCTCTACGGTCTGGCGGACGTGCGGCTGACCGCCAATTACTACACCAGCTTCGTGCTCGGAAAAGTCTACGCCCATGGCGTCTGGTTCTATTTCCCACTCGCCTTCTTGATCAAATCGACTCTCGGCTTCCTTGCACTTTTGCTAGTCAGTCTGATAGCGATTGTGACCAGGAAGGTCAATCACGCACGCGAGATCCTTTTTCTCGTGATCCCAGTGGTCATCTACTTAATCGTAGCGGTGACTGTCGGGATGAACATCGGAGTGCGCCACATCGTCGTAGTCTACGTATTCCTATCCGTGTTGATTGGGGGCGCGGCGTGGGCTTTGATCCGGCGAAACAAGAAATGGGCGTACGTGGTTGGAGCGTTGTTACTGATACATGCGCTTTCTTCATTGCGTACGTTTCCCACCTACATCGCCTACTCGAATGAGCTCTGGGGAGGACCAGCGCACACCTACAAATACCTGACGGATTCGAATTCCGACTGGGGACAACAGCTCAAATCGCTCAAGACTTACCTGGATCAGCGCCGTGTCAAAGATTGCTGGTTCGTCTATTTTGCGGCGGGAGTCGTTGATACGAAGTACTACGGAATACCTTGCAAAGGAATGCCGACCATCACGACTTTGTGGCTCAACGAGATGCTCGAGGTTCCAGCGGCAATCGACGGCACGGTTGTGATCAGTGCGAGCAACTTGTCGAGTGTGGAGTTTGGTCCAGGCACACTGGATCCCTACGGTCAGTTCAAGAAAATGACGCCGACTGCCGTGATCGACAATGGGATCTTTGTGTTTGATGGACATTTTGAGATGCCACTGGCGTCAGCCTTAGGACGGATTCAAAAGGCGCACAACTTGATGGCTGCGAAGCAATTCGAACAAGCGTTGACGGAAGCGCAGGCGGCAGTGTCGTTGGCGCCAGATTCGGTGCAGGCGCAACTCGCCTTAGGCGATGTGCAACGCGAGCTGGGCCAGACTGAGCCGGCTCGCGCCTCGTATCAAAAGGCGCTCGAGTTGGCGAAGACAATCGAACCGGACTTCCAGATACGATCGGTTCCGGAGATCGAAGAGCGGCTGGCGTCGCAGCCTCAATAAAAACTTCTCGCGCAAAGGCGCAAAGACGCAAAGTTCTGACCCTCCGGGCAGCCAAAGGTCAGAACGTTG
>JBIOVO010000033.1:0-7148 GCA_044867735.1 Pyrinomonadaceae bacterium
GACCATTGTGACACAACGCGCACGTTGTTCGCGGCGTCGCTCGATCGAGCGGATCAAAAGAGTTGTGGCAACTGGAACAGGACAACCGTCCTTCGGAATTTCCCGTTAGACCAGGCACTAGTCGAACCCGCTGATCGTGAAGCGCATGAAACTGATTGCTGCGCCACTTTTCATCGGAGTCCGTTGGCTGTCGAAGAGTTCCGAGGTTTCGTAAATCCCACTCCTCATCGTTGATCGACTTCGCACTCCACGAACCGTTGACCACGGGATAACCAAACGTGCCGCCATGCGGCGTCCCCACTTTGCGCCCGTTATGAAGTTTCTTGTTACTGTCGTTGTGGCAGTTAGTACAGGAAGCCAGCGCACCTTCGGCCGCACTAAAATTCGTTCCCTGATGCTCGGCGTGACAATCAAGACAACCGAGCCCCGCAGCCTCGTGCGGCTTGATCATCGTCGCCACAAAACCAGCGGTGTTGTGACATGAAGTACAACGCGTCTCCACCTTCTCTGTAAACGAATGGCAGGTGGTGCATGAACCGGAGTTTGGCGTGTTGGCGATTGCCGGAACGAGAGTGAACTGCGTCGCGGCGTGGGCTTTTGAGATCGGCGCAGGTGCGAACGCGTTGGTGTACCAGTAAGCTGCGCCGACTGAAATCAAACCGACTACCACCAGGGCCCAAGTGAAGAAGGCTACCGGCCAGCGGGACATCAAATCCGTTGTCGGAATCCACTTGAACTGTTCTTTGCCACTGCGCCTGCCCGTCTTTGGAAAGAGTGGTGACGGACGGACCATCTTGCCCGCCTCGCGAATGCGTTTGTCCCAGAAGATGTCGAGCGCTTTTGTTCCAGCGATCGGCGCCGGCCGCGGTTTCTTTGCTTTGCCGTCCGGCGCAACGAGGTTATCAGTGCTCAGTCCCGGATCGCTGACGTCGATCTCCGAAGGCTTCATACCGATCCGCAGTTCCACGCGAATCACGAGAGCATCATCGGTAGCGTCAACCTCCAAATGGAACGGTCCAACTTCAATGACGTCGCCCGGGGCGAGCGCTTCGTTCTCCTCGACGGGTTTGCCGTTCAGGAGCACCGGGTTCCTGGGGCGAAGCGCGAAGAGATAATAGTCGTTTTCAACCTGCTTGATACCGGCCTGGACGCGAGAAACAGCAGGGTGGTTCAGGAGCAGTTCACACTGCGGCAGGCGGCCGATCAGCAGACCTTCGGTGATCACCGTGACCGGGTCGATCTGCAAATCTTGACGAATGATCTGGTACTGATTCATGAGTGAAAAATCTTTCCCCGCAAAGGCGCAAAGGCGCAGAGGAAGACCTGCGGTGCTGGAGGTCTTACCTTTGCGCCTTTGCGCCTTTGCGGGGAAACTCTTTCAAGACACATTGAAAAACACCACCTGCACGATATGCACCAACATCAACGCCAGCATGATCGCCGTAGCCACGATGTGCATCGGTATCCAGAAACGCAGTAACCAGTGAAGCGCCAACAATGCATCCACGCGACGCAATGTCACCGCAGCCTCAACCGCTGAGAGCAACAGATCTCTTTCTTCGTCCGTCGTCATCCGAGTCGTGCGATCCTTGAACTCCAGACGCGCTTGCGCCAGAAGCGCTTTCAACTCCTCGCGCCTCGAGAGTTGTCGCCAAAGAAACGAATTAGAGAGAAACCGTGGGTAGACTCGATCGCGAATCTCTTCCTTCAACCACCCATCACTCTTCTCGAGTATCGTCCGTACATCCTGTCGCAACTCTTTGCGTCGATTCTCAAGATCCTCAACCAGCAATGGCTCACCCTCAATACGCGTCATGATCCTGGGCGCCACCACATAACAAATGATGCCGACAATTCCCGAGAGTATCGTGAGATCAAACGCGACGTAGAGAACACTCGTCAGCAATCCTCCGGATCGCGTGCCCGCATGAAACATGAGCACGACGCCCGCTATCGCTCCCACATACATGTGGGCCAACATCCAGTATCGCAAAGCGCCCGCACGGCGACGATAGACTTGTTTCCGAAACGGATAAGTCATCACTACCGCAATGCCGAAGAGCCCGACGATTCCCGTCAGCCAGCGCATCGTCAACCAACTGCCCGCCAACAGACCGTCAAAGCCGTACTTTCTTAAGCCCCAGCCGATCGCAATCCCAACGAGCACCGTCGCAGTGATTCCACCGATGTGCCAGGCACGCGCGAGCGGGTCGCTCTTGTGAATATTTCGACCAACGGCGTGCGTTTGATCGCGAAAGACAAAACCCTGAGACGGTCCAATCTCGCCGAAGTATTCGACTGGATCCACACGAACCAAAGCGCCGGTCGGACAATTCTCTTCGCACGAATATGCCTTTCGACGCGCGCCGGGCGGATTGAGTGGCGTGTCTTCGCAGAGATTGCACTTGATAGCGATCACATCGTCGGATTGAACCGCAGCAGGCGGTGGATCGACCTTGAAACTCAGCGCCTTCTTCAGACTCGAAAGAAAGCCCGGAACGTTAGGCGGTGCAGCGTCCGGAGGCACCATCGTGATCGCGTCGTAAGGACACTGCGTGGCGCAGTCGAAACAACCAATGCATGTATGCGGATCGATGTCGACGTGTCCTACCGGATCGCGAAAGATCGAACCGGTCGGACAGCCGGTCAGACACTCAGGATCCGAACAGTGCATACAAACTTGCGGTACCAGCGCGTGTTGCAGACGCTTCTTGCCGATCGCTACGGGTCTCTCGATCTGTATTCCCCTCCGCATCAAGCGCGATTGTCCGTGAACCTTGTGACAAGCGAGAGAACAATTACCGCAACGGATGCAAAGGTCCATGTCCATCACGAGGACGTTTGTACCGTCGATAATCCCGGTTGCAATCTCTTCTTCGGCGGCTTTGAGCGCGTTCAGATCGGGCAGCGCTTCGATGGTGAGTGGCAGTGCACTACCCGCAGTTGAGAGTGGCGAGAACGTTTGTGCCAGCTGCGAGCGCAGTTCAGGATCGTTTGAGAAGACATCAAGCGGCACTTCAAGCACTTCTGTCCTCGCCATCAAGCTGGCCCTGAACTTCCACGTATCCGGCTGAGTTACTCCATCCAGACCGAGACAATTACCACCGCCGAGGAAATCCACTCCGATCGTCTCATCCATTCCCAGCACGACTTCCGGTGACGCTGCATGGAATGGAACGCCGTACGTTCGTCGCACCCAACCGCTCTTAATCAGGATTAGCCGATCGATCGGTTCGCCTTCCTGACACAACACATGATGCTTCCCGTAGACCATGTACCGCGCTGTGTTCCGCAACTCCGCGGCCAGCGTTTCATTAAGTTGCTTGCCAGTGATGTGAGAAAGGTCTTCGACCACACGACCGATGCCGTGCGCGCGGTACGTTTCGTCGAGAATGTTTCCAAAGGTTGGGAGTTTGCGCAGCAGGCGCAATGCAGGCCGGCTCACTTCGAGCACGATCGCTTCGTGATTGGCAGGCACTGAAACCGTCGCGTTTCGCTCGATACCCGCGAGCAGCGCCATCTCACCAAAACAAGTGCCGGGTTCGAGTTGGCCAATCTTCTTCTGACCACCTGCATCGCGGACGTAAACGTCGAGTGCGCCTTCGACGGCGATGTAGAAAGTGTTTCCACCCCACTCGCCCTGCCGCATGATCTCTTCGCCGGAATCATAAGTGAGCAGACGAACGTATGGACCGACGCGTTTCCCATTGGCGTAGTCCTTGCCCTGAACGACGACTTCGAGATCCGAAGCGCGCTTCTGCTTGCCGTTTTCTTCTTCGAAGAGTTCGGCGGTTAGAGCTAAATTTTGGATGGCTTCAACAACGCGACCCCGGTCGGTGATTTCGCGCGGCATGGAGATGTTTATACTACAGACGAAATGAGGACAAAAGAAGTTTTCTCACGCAAAGGCGCAAAGTCGCAAAGTTCAGACCTCCGAGCATCCAAAGTTTAGAGTTCAGCCTTTAGGCTGCTCCTCGCGCAACTGCAAGCTAAAAGCTTGAACTCTGAACAATGGTTGCCGGAGGTCTGAACTTTGCGTCTTTGCGCCTTTGCGTGAAAAAAACCTCTTAAGACGCTCGAAGCACAAAGCCCCAACTTCATGCTAAACTTTCGCACTAATGCTTGCAGAAAAACTCTACGCACTCCCCCTCGAACAACAAATCGGACAGTTCCTATTCATCGGTCTTCCGGGTACTGAACTCGACGCCGACACGCGTGCATTGATCGAGGAAGTGCAGCCAGGCGGCATCATCATCTTCGGCCGTAACGTTGCCGGCCCCGAACAACTGCGCGCGCTGCTCGACAGCGTTCGTGAACTCGTTCCGACGCCACCGCTCTTCGGCATCGATCAGGAAGGCGGCCTTGTCGATCGCCTGCGCCGGATCTTCACGCCGATGCCATCGGCACGCACCATCCGCCAGCACGGCGATCTCGCTGCCGCACGCACGCTTGGAAGGGTGACCGGTGAAGTCCTGCGCTTACTCGGTTTCAATATTAACTTCGCGCCCGTGATGTCGATCATGACCGACGATCGGGACCTGCTGTCGAACGGTCTTTATTCAAGATCCTTTGGTCGTTCACCCGGCGAAGTACTCGGCTACACAACCGTCTACATGCGCGGACTCCAGGGCACCGGCTGTCTTGGTTGTCTAAAACATTTTCCGGGCATCGGCGCCGGTGAAGTCGATTCACACGAAGAGATGCCGATCGTACAACTCTCGCACGACGACTTGATCGCGCAGGACCTCGCTCCTTACATCGAGCTTTTTCAACGGCGCGACGATCGCGTTCGCTGCGTGATGGTGAGCCACGGCGGTTTTCCAAACATCGATATCAAGGAAGAAACGACGGGGGGCCTGCTCGAGCCGGCTTCCCTCAACTACAACATCGTCACGAGACTCCTGCGCGAAGAACTCGGCTACAAACATCTCGTGGTTACCGACGACCTCGAGATGGGTGCGATATCGCGTCACTGTGAAATCGAGGATGCCGCTGCCCGCGCGTTCATGGCCGGTGAAGACATGCTGCTGATTTGCGCGTCTCCGGACAAGATCCGGCGTGGCTATCGTGGACTGCTCGAGAGTGCAAAGAACGGGCGCATTCCACCGGACCGCATCAGGCAGTCGCTGGATCGAATCGCGAGGACCAAGACGATCATGGAGCCACCGCTGCCACTCGATCTCCAGCGCTTTCAAGTTCTATCTGAGGAGATAAACAAATTGAACTCCAAGCTCAACTACGTTTACGGAGGCGTCGTTAAGTGAACACTACCAAATTGGTTTTGATAGTCGTTCTTCTGTCGCTTTTGATCCTACCGCTCGGCTGCCGCCGAAATTCCGACGCATTTGTAATCGCGCGTGGCGACAACATCCGCACCATCGACCCAGTCGGCTCGCCTTCGGTCGATGCCGCCAGCGAACGAGTGCGGACGTTAATATTCAACAGTCTCGTCAAGAAGAATGAGAAGTTTGATTACGTGGGTGAGCTTGCTTCAGATATCAAACGTTCCGACGATGGACAAACATTCACGTTTACCCTCCACGACGGCGTGAAGTTTCATGATGGGCACGTCCTCAGCTCCGCTGACGTGAAATACACGCTCGATCTCGTCTTTACGAGCGACTTTGCCAAGTCGGCCAGTTTTTATGAAGGAACCGGCGCCGAGAAACGCAGTTACATCAAGAGCGTCGAAGCGCCGGATCCGAAAACCATTGTCATCACGATGACTAAACCCTGGGTGGGGCTGTTGTCGAATCTCGTTCCCATCGCGATCATTCCGAAAGACAGTTACGAATCACAAAAAACACATCCGCTTGGCACCGGCCCGTTCAAATTCGTTCGTTACGACAACGTGCAGCAGGTTTGTGACGTTGAAGGTTTTGCGGAGTACTGGGAAGGTGCGCCGAACCTGAAAACCGTTCGCGTACGTGTGCTTTCCGATATGAACGCGCTCCAGTCTGAACTGCTGGCCGGCAGGGTTGATATCGCGCCGATGCCGACGAGTCTTTCACCAGATGCGGTCAAGAGTTTGGAGCAAAACCCGAATCTCCAGGTGAAGGCTTTTAATGGTTCGAATGTCGTTCTCTTAACCATCAACACTTCCTCGCCGCCGCTCGACAACGTAAAGGTACGCCAGGCCATAGCGCACGCCATCGATCGCGAAAGTCTGATCAGGGATCTTCTGCGTGGCTTCGGTAAGATTGCACATTCGATCATCCCGGAAGAGTCGTGGTCGTATTCGCCCGGTCAGACCTATCCTTACGATCCCGCAGCGGCGAAGCGCCTGCTTGACGAAGCCGGTTTCCGAGATCCTGACGGTGATGGTCCAGCAATGCGTTTCAGTCAACCCGTGGTCTACAAACTCTCTGGCAGTAGTATCTCCGGTCGGCAATACGCGGGCGTGATTCAAAACTACCTCAAGCTAGTCGGCATTCCCGTTGAAATTCAGACTCCAGAACAGAACACGCTGTTTGACGAACTGCGACGAGGTAACTTTCAGATCGCCTACACTCAGTGGGTCGGCGGGAACCAGGATCCGATTTTCTACAAGGATCTACTGGCCACCTCAGAGATACCAACACAAACCAGACCGTCGCGGAATCGCAGCCGCTACAGTAACAAGGAACTCGACGCGTTACTCGAAGAAGCGGTGAATACGTTTGATCGTCAAAGAGGTCGCGAGCTGTACGTGAAGATTCAGGACATCGTCAGCCACGATGTGCCGATCTTTCCGCTGTGGTACCAGTCAAACATCGTCATCGCGAAGAAGAGCGTCGGCAACATCCAGGTGAATGCGAGTGGCGATTGGGGGTTTGTGAGGGGTCTGACAGTCAGTCAATAAAAACCTTCTCGCGCAAAGGCGCAAAGGCGCAAAGTTCAGACCCTCCGGGAAGCCGCAGGTCTGAACTTTGCGTCTTTGCGCCTTTGCGTGAGGAATTCCTATCTGCCGAGATCTGTGACTCTAATTGCCCCCTCGCGGATTACGCGCGGCGGAGAGACTGTGACGTCCAGAACAGTCGAGGGTTCAGTAGCCGTAACTTCGCCACTATCAATTATCAGATCGATCCGATCGCCGAAGTATCCGAAGACTTCTGCCGCCGAACGAGCCGGTTCACTGCCTGATGGATTCGCACTCGTTGCCGTGAGTG
>JBIOVO010000034.1:0-6415 GCA_044867735.1 Pyrinomonadaceae bacterium
CAATTAACTCGACGGGTTACAAAAATATTCGTAGGGGTGGCCCTCCGTGGCCACCCGACGGTGAGGGTCGATGATCGTTAACAGACGAAAGTTCTTAGGAAACATCATGGCGGCGGGCGCGGTGGGTTTGCTAGCGCCTCGTGCCAGTCAGGCGGCGGAATCCAGAGTTGAGGTGCTGATCAACGAGCCCGTCGGCACGATCCTGCCTGACATCTACAGCCACTTCATCGAACACCTCGGAGGTGTGATCTACGACGGTATTTGGGTCGGAGAAGAGTCGAAGGTGCCGAACATCGGTGGTATTCGACGCGACCTCATCGAGCATCTGAAACGGATCAAACCGGGAGCCATCCGCTGGCCCGGCGGCTGCTTTGCAGATCAGTATGACTGGCGCGATGGTATTGGACCACGCGACCAGCGTCCGCGCCGTGTCAACTTCTGGGCCGACACGACCTACAAGATCACAGAGTCGTACAAACAACTGAATAGCGGCCCGCAGAAGTACGAACCAAACTGGTTCGGCACGAATGAGTTCATGCAGTTCTGCCGGCTCACCGGAGCACAACCTTACTTCGCCGCAAACGTCCGCAGTCTGAAAGTAAAAGACTTCATCGATTGGATCGAATACTGCAACGCTCCTGCCGGCTTGACGACGTTGTCCGATCAGCGCGCCGCTGCTGGAGACAAAGATCCGTACAACATCAGTTTCTGGGGTGTTGGCAACGAGAACTGGGGCTGCGGTGGTGACATGACGCCGGAAGAATACGCGACTGAGTTTCGCAGGTTTACCGCGTGGCTGCCGACGTACGGAGTGAAGTTGAAACTGATCGGTTCTGGTCCAAACGGCGGAGATCTAGGTTGGACGCGCCGCTTCTTTACCAAGTTGATGGAGAAGGGGCAACGAATGGCGGATCGGATGTACGGATGGGCGTTGCACTACTACACCGGAACGACCGGGAAGGGAAACGCGCTCGAATACACACTCGACGAATGGTACGACCTGATCGCTCGATCCGATCGCATGGAATCTCTCATCACACAGCACTGGCAAGTGATGGGAGAGTTTGACGCGCAACGTCGTGTGAAGCTGATCGTGGATGAATGGGGGGCGTGGCACCTTCAGGATGCGAGTCTACCGCCTGGATATCTCTACGGTTATCCGGCCACGTTACGCGATGCTCTGATCTCCGCGATCAATCTCGACACGTTTCAACGTCATGCCGACAAGGTCGTGATGGCGAATCCCGCTCAGTTGATCAATACCATTCACTCTCTGTTTCTGGCTTACGAAGACAAGTTTATCGTCACGCCGAATTATCACGTGTTTGAGATGTACGCGGCGCATCAGGGAGCGCAGGCGGTGAGGACTGAGTTCATCTCGCCGCGCGTTTCATTCACCAGGGCCGACAAGCCGGCGGACTTTTGGGGACTGAGCGGTTCTGCTTCACTCAGCGGGAAACAGGTAACGTTGACGGCCGTGAATCCGGATGCGAAGAACGCACGCGAGACTGAAGTCAACGTCCGTGGAGCGCGTGTGGTGGATGCGCGAGCGCGCGTGCTTTCAGCAACCGATATTCACGCTCACAACAGCTTCACAAATCCGCGCGGCCTCGAGCCGCGTGATGAAAAGGTCAACGTTGGCAGCGGCGGGCAGTTGGTCTATCGGTTTCAACCTGCGTCTGTGACTCGATTGCAATTGATGCTCGGCTAACAAAGATGTCATATAGGATTTCTCACGCAAAGGCGCAAAGGCGCAAAGTTAAGACCACCGGAAGCCGAAGGTCCGAACTTTGCGCCTTTGCGCCTTTGCGTGAGAAATCCTATTTGAACCTTACAATTATGAAAACAACCAGTCGGATTCTCCTGCTGATTATCCTTTGCGGGACAGTTACGTCACAACAACAACCTCAAACTGATTCCAATACTCCACTGCACCGGCTCAAGCCGAACTATCCCGTGCCTTATGGCGTGATCAAAGCCGAAGAGATCGCCTTGGTGCTGAATCGTGTCCACGGTTACCTGGACCAGGTCACGCCACCAGCCTTCGTTAACGCAAAAACGAATGAAGTGCTCACGGACCTGACGAAGATCGACGAGCACACGATGCTCAAACCCGGCGACTTTCGAATCGTGAGTTATGAGTGGGGTGTCACCTACGCCGGAATGTTGCTGGCGAGTGAGGCCACCGGAGATCCGCGTTTTCGAGATTACACCGAGACTCGACTTCAGTTTATCGCCGACGCGGTCCCTTTCTTCCGCCGGACAACCGAAGCGAATGCAGATTGGGGCACGCGCCTTCCGCTGAGAAACCTGTTGGCGCCGCGTGCCCTTGATGATTGCGGCGCGATGTGTGCGGCGATGATCAAGGCCAACCGCGGCGGCAGCAAAGCAAACCTCCGTCCTTTAATCGAAAACCACATCGCCTACATCATGACCAGAGAACACCGTCTGCAAGATGGAACTCTGGCACGCAACCGGCCACAGAAGAACACCATCTGGCTCGACGATCTTTTCATGAGCGTTCCCGCGATGGCCCAGATGGGAAAGTTGACCGGCGAGACGAAGTATTTCGACGAGGCCAGTAAACAGATCCTGAGTTACTCGAAGCGGATGTTCAATAAGGAGAAAGGTCTTTTCTTTCACGGCTGGGTCGAAGCCATGACAGAGCATCCGGAGTTCTACTGGGCGCGGGCCAATGGCTGGGCGTTTATGACGCAAGTCGAACTGCTTGAGGTGCTGCCGCAAAACCACCCGTCACGTCAGGAACTGCTGCAACTACTCCGAGCGCACGCAAAAGGTTTGGCGAGTTATCAATCGGGATCCGGATTTTGGCATCAACTGCTGGACCGCCACGACTCGTATCTCGAAACATCGGCGACGGCGATTTACACGTACGGCTATGCGCGCGCGATCAATCGCGGCTGGATCGATCCGCTGGCTTATGGACCAATGACGCTGCTCGCATGGAACGCGGTCGCTACCAAAGTCAATATGCATGGACAGGTTGAGGGAACGTGTGTTGGTACTGGCATGGCTTTCGATCCGGCATTCTATTACCACCGGCCGACGAGTCCGTTTGCGGCGCACGGGTATGGACCAGTGCTCCTGGCGGGCGCGGAAGTGATCAATCTTCTGAAGAATCGACAGTTTGAACTCAACGACAGTTCGGTGCAAACGTTACAACCCAAATGAAGATCACTCGCGCAAAGGCGCAAAGACGCAAAGTTCAGACCTCCGGCGGCCGCAGGTCCTGACTTTGCGTCTTTGCGCCTTTGCGCGAGTAAGGATTTAAAACATGAGAATCGTAAACACTCTAATCATAATACTCGTGTTCTCCAGTCTGGCACCCGCGCAGGAACTGCCGACCGAGTGGATCGATCCTGATACAGGGCATCGCGTCATCAGGCTTTCAAAAGAACCCGGCAGCCAGAGTCTCTACTTCCATCAAAATGGCTACACGCCCGATGGACAGAAGCTGATCATCATGACGCCCACGGGCCTTTCCACCGTCAACCTTAAGACGCGCGCAGTTGAAAAGGTCGTGGAAGGGCGAGTGAATCTGATCATGCTCGGCAAGAAAACCGGACGCGCCTACTACGTCAAGGATCGGATCATCTACAGTGTCGATCTCGAAACGAAAGCGACCACAGAGATCGCGCCATTGCCCGCGAACGGATCGATCGCGAGCGTCAATGCAGACGAAACACTGCTGGCCGGAGCAATCACCGAACCTTCAACCGCCCCCGCGCCGCCTGCGACCACCGCACCCGGACAAGCTCGCGACAGCTATCCCGGCAAAGGCGCGATGATGGAGCGACGACTGGCTGAGCGCCGGCCGATGGAGTTGTTCACGCTGAACATCAAGACCGGCGAACGTAAAACACTGCACAAAGCGACGGACTGGCTCAACCACATTCAGTTCTCGCCGGCCGATCCCAACCTGCTGATGTTTTGTCATGAAGGACCGTGGCACAAGGTGGACCGCATCTGGACCATTCGCACCGACGGCAGCGCGTTAACGAAGATCCACACCCGCACGATGAACATGGAGATCGCGGGCCACGAGTTCTTCTCCGGCGACGGCAAGACGATCTGGTACGACTTGCAAACACCCAAGAGCCAGGTCTTCTGGGTGGCGGGTTACCACACCGTCACCGGAGCACGCGTGCAGTACTACGTGCCGCGCGCAGAGTGGTCGGTCCATTTCAATGTCTCACCTGATGGAAAGCTGTTTGCCGGCGATGGTGGCGGTCCCAATAGTGTGGCTGCGCCAGGAAACGGCCAGTGGATCTACCTGTTCCGTCCTGAAGATCTGGAAGCGAGTCTCGTCGCACAGTTACCGAATGCACAGCAACTGATCATGCCGGGACGCTTTAAGACGGAGAAGCTGGTGAACTTGTCGAAGCACGATTACAGCCTCGAGCCGAACGTGACGTTTAGCCCTGATATGAAGTGGGTCGTCTTTCGTTCGAACATGTTGGGACCGACTCACGTCTACGCCGTCGAAGTAGCAAAGGCGAGTGAACAACCCTCAAGCCGATAAGGGAGCGCCGCGAATGTCAGAATCAAACAATTTATCTCGCCGAGATTTTGTAAAGACTGCCGGCGCCGCCGCTGCGGCGTCGTTGGTGCTGAACGATTCAGCTCTCGCTTCGGTGAGTGCGCCGCGACGGCGTTACGCGATCGTCGGCACGGGTGATCGGGCTACCCGCATGTGGGGAACCGACCTCGTCAAGAATTATTCCGACGTGCTCGAGTTCGTCGGGCTTTGTGACATCAATCCTAAACGAGTTGCCGTCGCCCGCGAGATCATGGAAGTGCAGTGTCCGACGTTCACCAATTTCGATCAGATGTGTGATCAAACCAAGCCTGATCTGTTGATGGTAACGACGGTGGATGGCTTCCACAGCGAGTACATTGCCAAAGGGTTGGATCGCGGCATCGACGTGATCACAGAAAAGCCGATGGTGATCGACGAGCGACAGTGCCGCGCGGTGCTGGATGCCGAGAAGCGCAATAAGCGAAACATCGTGGTGACTTTCAATTACCGCTATGCGCCGAAACACCAGAAGATCAAAGAGATCTTAATGGCGGGCGAGATTGGCCGCGTCATTTCGGTCGATTTCAGTTGGTACCTCGACGTCTATCACGGCGCTGATTATTTTCGCCGCTGGCATCGTCTCAAGTCGAAAGGCGGTAGCCTGTGGGTACACAAAGCCACGCATCACTTCGATCTGATCAACTGGTGGCTGAGCGCCGATCCGGTCGAGGTGTCAGCGCACGGTAGTCTTGAGGTTTACGGTAAGAAGGGCGCTTTTCGTCACACGCACTGCCGTCCGTGTCCGCATAAATCTGAGTGCAAGTTCTTCTATGACATTACGAAGAGTCCACCGCGCATGAAACTTTACGTCGGTCCGGAAGACGCCGATGGTTATCACCGCGATGGGTGTGTCTTTCGTGAGGACGTCGATATCTACGACACGATGTCTGCGGTGGTGAAGTATTCAAACGGGGCGCACATGAACTACTCGCTGAATGCGTTTATGCCGTTTGAAGGTTACCGGCTTGCGTTCAACGGTGAGAAAGGCCGGCTGGAGATACGCGACTACGAACGCCAGCCCTGGCCCATCGAAACGGAGACTGAGATATACCTGACCAAGAGCTTCGGCAGGCGGGAGCAGATTCCCATTCCGAAAGCTGAGGGCGGACACGGCGGTGGCGATGTCCGTCTTCAGGATCTGATCTTCCGCAAGGTTGAAGTTCCGTCACACATGCGCTTGCCAGATTCGCGGGCCGGAGCCATGTCATGTCTGACGGGCATCGCCGCGCGTAAGAGTGTCGAACTAAAGCAGCCGGTGAAGATCGCCGAACTGGTGCGGCTTTGAGAAGGATTTTCTCGCGCAAAGCCGCAAAGGCGCAAAGTTCTGACCTTCGGCTACCGGAGGTCAGAACTTTGCGCCTTTGCGCCTTTGCGCGAGAAACTCTTAGATCAATATAGGAGCGCCACGGCTAACACCGATCTCGACGGATTCCGATCCCAGTGTCGGGTGTTTCGCAACAAGTCGAATGGTCCCTGCCGCCTGCCTGGTCCTTATCCAAACGGCGCCCACGCCTCCAACCAACGAAAACGGATTATCGCCGATAATCTCACCCGGTCCTGAAATGCTCAGCTCGATTGCGCCGGTGGCAAACGGGCGAGCGCCGCCATACTCGTCCGTCACGCGCATCACAACGCGAGTGGCGTCGATGCCGTCGCCGACAAGTGAGCGATCGTCAGCCTCGAGGTGGAACTTTTGATCGGCGCCTTTTCCTGACAGTGTTTTTGAGATCACCTTCTTGCCGCCTATGTACCCATCAATTCGCAGGTCACCCCACGGGCCATTAAAGGCGCTGCGAATATTTGCGACAAAAGGCG
>JBIOVO010000035.1:0-2467 GCA_044867735.1 Pyrinomonadaceae bacterium
AAATGTTTTACAATTAGCCCTCTTTCTCAGGTAGAGTTGTTTCAATCATGGAAGAATATTCAGACAGAACCCCCTCCGACGTAGCCTGGTATCCGATGGTGCCAATCCGCGACGTCGTGATATTCCCTTTTACTAAAGTCGCTTTCAAAATAGGTCGTTCCGGCTCGGTCAGGGCGCTCGAACAGGCGCTCGCGACGGATCGCACGATTTTCCTGGCCACACAGCACGATGCCACTGTTGACGAGCCGACTCCGGAGCAGATCTACGGGGTTGGCACGCTCGGCCGCATTCTCCAGTCGCAAAAACAGGAGAATGGGCAGATCAAAGTAGTGGTTGAAGGTCGCGAACGTGCCACAACTGTGCGCGTAGAAAACACTGACGGTGCCTTTATGGCACTCGTGCGTCGCGCGCCGGTGGTCAACGAAGAAGGCACACGTCTCGACGCACTGATCCAGAAAGTCGGCCAGCTCGTCGAACAACACCTCCGACTCGCACCGGACACGCAGACCGACGCGCTACAAACTGCGCTGCGCAATCAGGAGCCATCGCATCTTGCCGATGCACTCGCATCGCAACTGCGGATCTCTGTCGAAGACAAGCAGGGCCTGCTGGAGATCTTTTCCACTCAGGCACGTCTGCAACGTTTGATCGAGTTACTGGAAACTGAGATCGAGAAACGTCAACTCGATCGCACCATCCAAACTCGCGTCAAGCGACAGATGGAGAAAGCTCAGAAGGAGTACTACCTCAACGAGCAGATCAAAGCGATTCACAAAGAGCTCGGTCGCAAAGATGAGAAAGCAGAGCTCGAAGAGCTGAAGAAAAAGATTGAAGAAGCCGGCATGACCGACGAGGCCAAAGAGAAAGCAATGCAGGAACTGCATCGCCTCGAAGCCATGCCGCCGATGTCTGCCGAGGGCACTGTCTCGCGAACTTACATCGACTGGCTGATCAGCGTACCCTGGAAGCAGAAGTCGAAAGAGATCAAGGACCTCATCAAAGCTGAAGAAGTTTTGAACGAAGACCATTTCGGTCTCGAGAAGATCAAAGAACGTATCCTCGAATATCTTGCCGTACGACAACTGGTGAAGAATCCGAAAGGATCCATTCTCTGTTTCGTCGGTCCTCCGGGAGTCGGCAAAACGAGTCTTGGAAAATCGATCGCTCGAGCGACCGGACGTAAGTTTGTTCGGCTCTCGTTAGGCGGCGTGCGTGATGAAGCTGAGATTCGCGGTCACCGGCGCACATACATCGGCGCCCTGCCCGGCCAGATTATTCAGATGATGAAAAAGGCCGGGACGGTGAACCCGGTTCTGCTGCTCGACGAAGTTGACAAGCTGGGCGCCGATTTCCGTGGCGATCCGAGTGCGGCGTTGCTCGAGGTGCTCGATCCGGAACAGAACCACACGTTCCAGGATCATTATCTCGATGTTGAGTACGATCTTTCGAAGGTCTTCTTTATCGCAACCGCAAACGTGCTGCACACGATTCCGCCGGCGCTTCAGGATCGTCTCGAAATTCTCAGGCTTTCCGGTTACACGGAACGCGAGAAACTCGAGATCGCGAAACGTCACCTCGTGCCGAAACAGGCCGAAGGTAACGGTCTCAAACTCGAACAGTTTGACTTTACTGACGAAGGAATTCTCGAAGTCATTCGTCACTACACTCGTGAAGCCGGGGTTCGTAATCTCGAACGAGAGATCGGCTCCTGTTGCCGCAAGCTTGCGCGCAAGTTTGTTTCTGAACAGGCAGACGAAAACGCGAGCGCCGTGATAGTCGACGCTGAACGAGTACGCGAGATGCTTGGCCCGATCAAGTTCCGGCAGCAAGGCGTCGCCGCGGAAAGCGAAGTCGGGCTCGCAACCGGACTGGCCTGGACCGAAATCGGTGGTGAAGTGCTGCAGATTGAAGCCACGCTCGTGAAGGGTCGGGGCGGCGTAACGCTGACAGGCAAGCTCGGCGACGTCATGCAGGAGTCAGCGCAAGCAGCGTTGACTTGTATACGCGCACGCGCTGAACGCCTCGGCATGAGTCTCGACTTCATTCGCAAACGAGATCTGCATATCCATATTCCCGAAGGCTCCATTCCGAAAGATGGTCCTTCAGCAGGCATTACGATGGCGACCGCAATGGCTTCTGCGCTAACGCGCGTGGCCATCAAAAAGAATGTCGCCATGACCGGAGAGATTACGCTGCGAGGAAAAGTGCTTCCCATTGGCGGAGTTAAGGAGAAACTTCTCGCTGCCCATCGCTTTGGCATCGATACGATCATCGTTCCGAAAGACAATGAGAAGGATCTGACCGAACTCCCTGAGGAAGTTCGCGAAGTGCTTTCCATTCATCTCGTCGAGACCATTGATGAGGTCTTGTCTCTCGCGCTCGAAGATTCGTGCCCGACGCAGGCCGCTACTGACGAAGGTCCGCCGATCTGGAACACCGAGCAGCCTACGCAAGGAATTCAGACAAG
>JBIOVO010000036.1:0-68392 GCA_044867735.1 Pyrinomonadaceae bacterium
GAACTTAGAACTTAGAACTTGGTACTTTGTTCTTTGTCCTTGGTATCTGGTTCTTCACAAGACCCAAAGAACAAAGAACAAAGAACAAAGATCAAAACAAGATGTTTCTAGCCAAAGTCGTCGGCACAGTTTGGTCCACTAAGAAGACGCCCGATCTCGAGGGCGTCAGGTTTCTGATTGTCCATCCATACGATCTCGACAAGGAGCCGACGCGCAATATCGTGGTCGTCGCGGATCGCCTCGGCGCGGGCACTGGTGAGATGGTGATGTGTGCGTTCGGCAAGGCCGCGCGGACGGCGATCGGGAACCAGGACATGTCGATCGAAGCTGCCGTCGTGGGCATTGTCGATCGAGTTGATATCAACGAGACGCTTTCAGAAGAGATGCGCGAGGCCGCTCAACGGCTGGTGCAGGAAAATGGCCGCCCCTGACAACGAACCACCCCTAACTCATCACTTTCCCAATGGCCAATGAAGACCTGATCTATCGAATCACTCGGACGGTTTACGACCGTTTGGGCAGTGCCGTTGACGAGACGACGATGGAGCAACTGGTCACGGATATCTACAATCAGGTGCAAACTGAGGGAAACAACTTCGGCGGTTCGTCCGAGAGAAGCGCGGCGCCGTTGGCTGCGGCGGAAGGATCGTCAGGCCGGATGGTTATTTCAGTTTTTGGCGTGGACCATCCGGGAATCGTGGCCGGCGTTTCTCAGATTCTGGCCGACGCCGCTTGCAGTATCGTCGACATCAACCAAACTGTGGTCCAGGGCAAATTCGCGATGGTGATCATTGCCGATGCTTCACGCGCGCGTGAAACCACCGCCGCTTTGAAAGATCGTTTGCGAGACGAAGGTGAGAAACTCGGCGTTCGCATCTACGCGCAGCGCGAAGATCTCTTCAACGCCATGCATCGGATTTGACGTTTTCCAGTTTTATGTCTGAGCCCGAAATTGCTCGTCGTTGTGTTAGTTGTGGCGCGTCTGCGCGTCAGCACGCGATGTTTTGTCCGCAATGCGGGCACCCGCTTCAGCAGGTCGAACCGGCCGAGGAGAAGACACCGGCTCAGGAAGGCGTGCGCAGTCGAGTCGAGACGTTGCGGGTCGTGATCGATCAAGCGGCGTACGATCCGAGTTTGCGCTTCATTCTGGTGGCCGCGGTGTTGTTCGTGGTCTTCCTGGTGCTTTTGATTCTGAGCAAGGTGTTAGGTTGAGGCAATGGAAAACCGCTCACGCAAAGGCGCAAAGGCGCAAAGTTCAGACCTCCGTCAACCGCAGGTCATAACTTTGCGCCTTTGCGCCTTTGCGTGAGATGGATTTCAAACTTCCGTATGGAATACACGCAAGCCGAGATTCTTCAAACTGTCGCGATGACCGAGATGGAGCATCTCGACGTCCGCACAGTTACGCTCGGTCTGAACTTGCTGGACTGTGCCGGCGATTCGATTGCCTCAGTGGCGCAGAAAGCCGGCGACAAGATTCGCTCGGTGGCGTCGCGACTCGTTCCCACAGTTGACGAGATCGGCGAAGAGTTTGGCATCAGAGTCGCCAACAAACGCATTTCCATTACACCGGTCGCTTTGATAGCGGAAGGTGCACGCGGCGATCTGGTCCAGCTCGCGCGCGCGATCGACGACGCGGCCGGCGCCGTTGGCGTCGATTTCATTGGTGGCTACTCAGCCCTCGTCCAAAAGGGAGCCACGCGCTCAGAAAAAGCTTTTCTCGACTCCATTCCCGAAGCGTTAGCTACGACCAAACGACTCTGTTCCTCTGTCAACGCGGCAACCACGCGTGCCGGTATCAACATGGACGTCGTGGGACATGTCGGCAGGATCATCAAAGACGCAGCGGAACGGACGCGCGACGAAGGCGGTTTGGCGTGTGCGAAGTTCGTCTGCTTTGCGAATGCGGTAGAAGACAATCCCTTCATGGCGGGCGCCTTTCACGGCGTCAGTGAGGCCGGAGCAGTGATCAATGTCGGAGTCTCAGGTCCGGGCGTGGTTCATCACGCCGTCAGACATGCCGACAAAGATCTGCCTTTGCAGGATCTCGCTGAGACGATCAAGAAACTGTCATTCAAGCTCGCACGTGCAGGCGAGCTGGTCGGACGCGAAGCAGCCCGACGACTCGGAATCCCGTTCGGTATCATCGATCTTTCCCTCGCTCCGACGCCGGTTCCCGGCGACTCTGTCGCCAATATTATCGAGGCGATGGGTTTCGAACGCGCCGGCACTCACGGTACGACAGCGGCTTTGGCATTGATCACCGACGCAGTCAAAAAAGGCGGCGCGATGGCCAGTGGATCCGTCGGCGGTATGAGTGGCGCGTTCATTCCGGTGTCGGAAGATGCAGGCATGATCGAGGCGGCGCAGGTCGGCGCGTTGTCGCTCGCTAAACTCGAAGCATGGACCAGCGTCTGCTCGGTCGGAATCGATATGGTGGCGGTGCCCGGTTCGACGCCGGCTGAGACGATTGCGGCGATCATCGCCGATGAGATGGCCATTGGCGTCATGAATAACAAGACTACTGCCGTGCGGATCATCCCGGTACCCGGACGCGATGTCGGCGAGATGGTTGAGTTCGGCGGCTTGCTGGGAAGCGCGCCGATCATGCCGGTTAGTGCGTTTTCGCCCGCGGCGTTTATCCGGCGCGGCGGAAGAATTCCGGCGCCGATTCACTCGTTGCGCAATTGACACACAGCAGAATTGGTCCTATAGGACATATACTCGATTTGCTTTAACGGAGGGACCCGATGCCTGAAGCACTCGGAATGGTCGAATGTCGTGGCCTGGTAGCGATGATTGAAGCGGCTGACGCAATGGTGAAGGCTGCTAACGTGCGTCTCGTCGGCTGGGAAAAGATTGATGCCGGTCTCGTAACTGCGATCGTTCGCGGTGATGTCGCGGCGGTTCGCAGTGCCGTTGATGCCGGCGCCGCAGCCGGCAAACGAGTCGGCGAAGTTGTCGCCACACATGTGATCCCGCAACCACATTCGGATGTCGATCTCGGCCTCCCTGTGCTGCACACCGGTGAGACGACACGCAAGAAGATCAGTGGTTCCGTCAAAGCCAAGGGCTAACCTGTAACTGCAAGCTTCCCTCGCTTCGTCTCTGTTCCTCCAGCCAGCCCCTCCTAAACTCTATCCTGCTGGAGATCTGCAATGGCACGAAAAGGAAATGCTTTGAGTCGAATCCTCGAAAGGTTCTCTTACGAGGCCACGAAAGCTACCGGAACATCAATCGCTTTCATACTCGCACTCTCGGTGATCGTCGTCTGGGGAATCACCGGTCCACTCTTTCATTTCTCTGACACGTGGCAACTCGTAATCAATACCGGAACCACGATCGTTACGTTTCTGATGGTGTTTCTGATTCAGCGTGCCCAGAACAAGGACGCGATTGCCATACATCTCAAGCTCAACGAAATCGTTGCTGCTTTGGACGGAGCGAGTAATCGTTTGATCGATGTTGAGGACTTGAGTGAGTCGGAGATCAACACGCTCCACGAGCACTATATGAGGTTAATTGAGCTTGCTAAGAAGGATGAGAACCTGACGAAGACGCACTCGATCGAAGAAGCGGCCACAAGACACGGGACGAAGTACAAGAAGAAGCCCACATAAGGCACAAATGGAAAAAGACAGATGGAAACAAAAACTACGGTTTCTTACTCGGCGTCGCGGTGCCCGGCATCCTCACTGCGGGTGGGCGCGGTGCACTGGCAGCACCTTCCTTGCGGGCCAGGCGTCCGGTTCGAGTTAACGCGATCCGCTTATCAGAGTTCGTCGGTTGGTCCACCGTAACTTTGATCGCGCGATACGTTCCGTCAGCGGTCTTATTGGTTGGGTTATAAGCGAGCACATACTGCGTACGCAGATCTCTAACGATCTCATTTGCAATCTGCGGTAGTTCGGCAACCGATTCCGGGAAGAAGGCACGTCCACCGGTTTCGGATGCGAGCTTCTTGATGAGTGAGACAGCTTTCTCCTTCGGACTCTTACGAATCAAACCGGCTTCCTTGTCCAACTCATTCACGAAACCGATCACGAAGATCTGAACGTCGTCTTCCCGCAGCCGCGCGAACAGCTGTTCCTGTTTGTAAAAACTGTTTCGGTCCTCACCGTCGGTGATCACGATCAAGGCGCGTCGCCGGCGATCGCCGTCGTCACCTTTCTTGTAGTCAGAAACATGTTCTGCCGAAAGGTAAACGGCGTCGATGATCGCTGTCTGGCCACCTTCGACGTAAAGCTGATCGAGACCGTCCATCAACAAGTCTTTGCTGGCTGTAAAGTCCTGGACGGTTTCAATCTTGTCGCTGCTGATGAAGCGGACCAGGAAAGTCTCGTCGCCCGGCTTGTTGCTATTGATGATCGTCTTGCCCGCATCGATCACGCTTTGCAACTGAGAACGCAGCGAGCCGGAAGTATCAACCGCGAGGCCGTAATTGATCGGTACTTCCTCGCGCGTGAAATATTCGATCGGTTGCGCCACGCCATCCTCGTAGATCCTGAACTCGTTCTGCGTCACGTTATTGATCGGACGATTGTCTCGATCGATGACGCGCACGTGGAGTTGGACCAGGTCGGCGTTGATCGAAATGGTGTCGCCCGCATCGATCTCAGGTGGGGGAGTCGGCGTTGGTGTTGGTTTGAGCTTGGGCGGCGGTGGCGGTTCTCCCAGCGTCGGTGCAATACGATCGACAACCGGGGAACGGCTTGGTTGCGGAGTCGGAGTTGAAGTGGGCGCGGGTTGCGCCGGAGTTGTTTGTTGGACTGTCGGACTCGGCGCAGGCGCTTGCGTGCTCCGCGGTCGATCCTGACCGTGACCGGAACCAAACACTAGCGCAGTGATTACCAGGCCGAAGGCCGCAAAAATACCGGTCCTTCTCACATTCTGCTCACTAAACAACGGCAAACTCCTCTAAAACCGCGCGGGCTGGGGCAAACGTGCAGCCACTGGACGCACACGTCCAAAGATGCCGCGGACGTAACCCCGCGTTGCCGCAAGTTTTCAGCTTCTTAACGGGCTCCAGCCGTGGCGTAGTAGCCTTCCTTCGATCTCACGAACAGACGGGGGAGTCCGCGAGGCGGTGTAACCTTAACCTTCACCTTGTGCCATTTGCCGTCGTTGGCAAACGAATCAGGTTTGTAGCCGATCGAGTACTGATGACGCAACTCCAGCGCGATCTGCTCGAAAATGTCGTCCATTTCCGCTGCCGAACGTGGGAAGAAGGCCTTGCCTCCGGAAACTCCCGAGAGTTCATCGAGAATCCCCTGTCCCTCCATGCCCATGGCGCTGCCGGCGTCGCTGCCGCTCAAAATGCCGATCGCGTAAAGCGTAACGTCCGACTCTTTCAGGAGCTTGCGCAGCTCGTTGAACGTGTAGCGCGAATCGTTGTCCTGTCCGTCGCTGATGAGCAAGAGCGCGCGTTTCGGATGCGAGCCGCGTTGCACTTTTTCCACGCCCAGATAGCAGGCGTCGTAGAGAGCCGTCTGGCTCTTGGTCTCGACGAAAGTGAGCTTGTTCAGAATGGAATCGCCGTCGCGTGTCTTGTCGAGAAGCAACTGCGCCCGCGAGTTGAAGGCGATCAGAAAGTACTCGTCGGAGTCGTGACTGGTTTGAATAAACTTGCTCAGGGCGTCGCGCGCGCGCTTGACCTTATCACCGCTCATCGATCCCGATACGTCGAAGATTACTCCGACTGACACCGGCGAATCGTCGTCGCTGAAGAAGGTGATCTCCTGTTGTTGCTTGTTATCGAAGACGGCGAAGGCGCTTTTGCTCAGTCCGGAGACATAACGTCCATACGTGTCCGTGACGGTTACTGTCAGAGTGATCAGGTCGGTGTTGGTGATCAAGATCCGATCGTCGAGCTCGGTACCCATCTTCTTTTCAGGCGAGGGAGTCTGCGCTGGCGCAGCCATTACTGGCTTGTCTTGTCCCGGCGTTGGTGAAGCGGGTTTGGGTTCCTGACTCTGACTTTGGACAGCAAACGAGAAGAGACACGAAAATGCGATCAGCGAGATGGAAGCGGCCGTTATCTTGGTGGCGTAACGAGTCGGTAAGTACATGTCACCCCCGGGCTACAGTTCGGCAGTTCAGTTTTTAAGTACCGGTCAGGGCTCGAAAGGGAACTGTCAACACAGATGCTCGTTTGGGAACGAGTGATGCCCGACTTTTCAAACCCAGGGCATGAAATGTTCACGGGGAGACGGCCGCGCGCGTTTCAAGTTTAAGCTGTGTTGGCACGGCCATTCTAGGACAGGGGCGTCGTTGGGCGCAAGATTGAAAATTGCCGAATGCCAATTGCCGATTGCCGATTGCTGAAGGGATGAACTCGAGGCAAATCGGCAATCGGCATTCGAAAATCGGCAATCCTAGACCGGCTGGGCTTCGACGATGCTCGTCGGGAGTTCGGTTGGAATGACTCGGAGCAGCTTGAATCCAGCCGCGCCGAGGATCTGATCGAACTCTTTCTCCGTCCGTTCCTTACCACCGGTCATCACCAGCATGTTGAGGTCGATGAACTTCGAGAAGTGCGGTTCATCGGTTTCAGGCACGACGCAGTCGACCAAAATCAGCCGGCAGTTCGGCTGCATCTGGGTGCGGCAGTTCTTCAAAATCGTGATCGCCTTCTGATCATCCCAGTCGTGAATGATCCACTTCATGATGTAGGCGTCGCCGCCGCCGGGGACGGCGTTGAAAAAGTCGCCGGAGACTGTCTCACAGCGATCGGCGAGTCCGGCCTCAGCGATCTTTCGTCGTGACCCCTCGATCACCTCAGGCGCGTCAAACAGGACACCCTTCAAATGTGGATTGGACTCCAGGATGTTGGTGATCAGCCCGCCATGACCGCCACCGATGTCCACCAGAGTGTTGAAGTGTGAAAAGTCATACAGCCTCACAATCGCCTCGTTTGTGGCAGCGGTAACGGCGCTCATCGAGTCGTTGAAGACAGCTGCGTCTTCCGGATTCTGCGAGAAGTACTTCCAGACATCCGCGCCGAAGAAATGGTCGAACGCGATCTCGCCGGTCTTGACGCTTTGCATGAGGTTACCCCATGCCGGGTAGTGCTCCTGGCCCAACTCTGACACGGCGAACCAGCGCAAAGAGCCAGGTGCGTCGGTGACGAGGGTTTCGGAAAGGGGAGTCAAGCCGAATCCGTCGCCATTCTGTGAACTCACGACGCCCACACTCGCGAGCGCTCGCAGCAGCCGAAACAGCGATGGGCCGTGCATATTGGTTGCGGCCGCCAACTCGTCCGCGGTTTTTGGCCCAGTCTTCAACAAATCCGGAATGCCGAGCTTTGCGATGGCGTACACCGCTCGGGAAATCCAGAATCCGCTGATGATCTGCAACATCTGGACAGAGGCCGGTACTTCGTTTTGCTTTTCAACTGCTGGTGCTGTCATGTTTTCTCCTGGATAGATGTGGTTTCATCCAAGATAGCAAACGCGTGAAGTCGAGTCCAAAAGGAACATTATTTTAGGAACATTCACGAACCCGGGAAGATTTAAGAGGATTTAAGAGTACTGGAAATGGGCCCTACTTTTGTGACTTATGAGCTTCTTTGTGGCTGCGTCTCATCTTCGAGGCTTGGGAACTTCTGAAATCAGGCTGCGTGATATACTCCGCGAAACTATGGCTGAGTTTATTTGTCGATTAGGGACCCCGGCCGGGGAGGTGGTAACGCGCACCGTCGAAGCGCCGGGTGTGCAGGAGGCCCGGGCGCGTCTCGAACGCGAGGGTTTCCGCGTTTTTAACGTCACACCGCCGCGGACTGCCGGCGTTGCCGCACTGACCCGCTTCGGTCGCGCCGGCGCGCACCCGAGGGTCAAAGCCAACGATTTCCTGCTTTTTAATCAACAACTCGCCGCACTCGTCCGCGCCGGTATCCCAATCCTGCAGGCCATCTCGATGCTTCGCAAACGTGCCGCTTCGTCGCGACTGCGAACGGTTTTAGGCGAAGTCGAGGAGCAGATTCGCGGCGGCGCAGCGTTGTCGCAGGCGTTTGCCGCCCAGGGCCCGATCTTCCCCCGCATCTACACGGCGTCGATTCTCGCGGGCGAACGTTCAGGCGCACTGGATGACGTCCTCGGCCGTTATGTGTCTTACATGAGACGCAACGTGGCGTTGCGGCGAAAGATTCGCGGCGCGCTCGCGTATCCGATGTTTCTGCTGTTTGCCTCGGCATGTATGGTGACGTTCTTAACCATCTACGTCGTGCCAAGAATGTCGGAACTCTTCGCCGGTTTTGGTAACGAACTACCGACAGTGACGCAGATCGTCGTCGGTATCTCGCGCTGGTTGTCGTCAAACATTATCTGGGTTGGTCCACTGGTAATCGGCGGCGCCATCCTTTTATTTATCTGGTCGCGTACCCCCGGCGGCAAACTCCAGATCAGCCGACTCATTTTGAAGATCCCGCTGGCTGGCAGTCTTGCAGTGCAACTCTCTGTGGCCCAGGCGACGCGTTCACTCGCCACGCTCCTCGCGGGCGGAATCACGCTCGTTGAGTCGTGGGAGATCGCGTCGGAGTCGATCACAAACCTGGAGCTGCGGCGCCGCAGTTCCAACATCCTGCCGATGATTCGTGAAGGACGTTCTTTTACCGAGAGTCTGGAGATCGCCGGGTGGATGCCACCCCTGGCCATCGACATGATCGGCATCGGTGAACGATCGGGAAGTTTGCGTGAGATGCTCGACGAGGTGGCCGTCTTTTACGATGCGGAGTCGGAAGTGCGGCTCGAACAGTTGACGACCACGCTTGAGCCTGCGATCCTTGTCGTCATGGGCGGTGTGGTAGTGACGATCCTGCTCGCGATTTACCTCCCGATCATCCAGTCAATCTCGAGTGGCGCCGGCGTGACCGGAGCTCGTTAAGGATTTATGAAGCAAGTTTCCGAAAACGAAGAGCCGGTGGTCCGGCCAGTTCAACCTGCTGTCGAGAACGGCAAGAACGGCGATCACCACGAACCGCCTGAGGTGAAAGCCGCGCGCGAACTCGCGCATCGTTACCGGTTGCCGTTTGTCGATCTGTTACCTCCCGATCGCGAATCGCCAATCGACTATCAACTGTTCACCGAAGTTCCGGTCGACCTGATGGTCCGGCATCAGTTCGTCCCACTCAAACGAGATCAAAAAGGACTGCACATCGCGATGGCGGACCCGACTGATCTCGAGCGGCTCGACGAACTCTCGAGCACGCTTCGCACACGCGTCGTGCCGCACGTCGCCACCGCCGGCGCCGTCGAAGTCGTTCTAAGAAAAGGCGACACCACGCAGCGCGTCCTTCAGGAAGCAGCCTCAGGTTTTCGTATCTCGCTCGTTCGTGAAACCGAGCACGGCGAAGAGGTCCTCGATCTCGATCGTCTCGCGACCGACTCCGAGATGTCGCCGATCATCAAACTGGTCGATACGATCATCTACAATGCAATGGAGTCGCGCGCTTCCGACATTCATATCGAAACTCGCGATACCGAAGTGCAGGTGAAGTATCGAATTGACGGCGCTCTCTACGCCAAAGTCGATCCCATCGACCTCGCTTATCACCAGACGTTGATCTCGCGTATCAAAGTCATGTCGGAGCTCGACATCGCCGAGCGTCGCGTCCCGCAGGACGGCAGGTTCCGTGTTCGTTACAAGGGACGCAACGTCGACTTCCGCGTGTCGATCATGCCGACCATCCACGGCGAAGACGCTGTTATTCGTATTCTCGACAAGGAACAGATCAACGAAGAGTTTCGCAATCTGAACTTAAACGTGGTGGGTTTCGCAGAAGAGGACCTGCGAAAGTTTCGCCGCTACATCGCTGAGCCTTACGGCATGGTGCTTGTCACTGGGCCAACCGGATCGGGTAAGACGACAACTCTCTACGCCGCGCTCAACGAGATCAGAAACGAAGAAGACAAGATCGTGACCATCGAGGATCCGGTGGAGTATCAGTTGCACGGCATCACTCAGATTCCCGTCAACGAGAAAAAAGGACTCACCTTCGATCGCGGTCTGCGTTCGATACTGCGTCACGACCCCGACAAGATCATGGTGGGTGAGATTCGCGACACCGAAACAGCGCAGATCGCGATTCAATCCGCTTTGACCGGTCACCTCGTATTTACAACCGTTCACGCTAACAATGTGATCGACGTGATCGGCCGCTTTCTGAACATGGGTGTCGAGCCTTATAACTTCGTCTCTTCGTTAAACTGCGTGCTGGCCCAGCGCCTGATTCGTATGCTCTGTGCTTACTGCAAACGGCAGTATCACCCGAACGATGTGGAGCTGATGGAGTCAGGATTGGATCCCGAGATCTACCGTCAGAAACCCTTCTATATGAACGTCGGTTGCGATGCCTGTAACCACACGGGCTATCGTGGCCGAACTGCTATTCACGAATTGCTGGATTTGTCGGATAATATCCGCGAAATGATCGTCGAGCGACGGCCCGGTTCTGAGGTCCGGCGCGCGGCGGAGGCCGAAGGGCTCACCAGCTTGCGAGAATCGGCCTTACAAAAGGTTTTCAACGGGATTTCCACCTTGCACGAAATTAACCGGGTGACCTTTGTCGAAGAGCTCAGTGCGGGCTAATTAGGAGTGGCCCGTAGAAATACCCGATTTCAATTCCCCTCTCGAAATATGGGTCCTATAAGTCTGGTAGGTCCTGCATGACATATTTTGAGTCACAGAGAAATCCCCGGCCTCTCAGCGGAACCGAAATAAAGTCTTTGCGTGTAAGGAAATTGGCCGGTTTGATCTTGCATCTTAAGCGTTGCGGCGGCATTATTAGGCCGCTAAAACTTTCCACCTCCCGAACCGAGTAGAAGTCATGAAAAACAACATTAGAACTCGCACACTAATATCTCTGATTCTCGCCGTCAGCATGCTGGCTTTGCCGGTCACAGCCTTCGCCAAAAAGGGCGAGAAAAACTTCAAACGTGGCATGCAGTTCGAGGAGGCGCAGCAGTGGGATAAGGCCGCCCAGGAGTTTACGTTGGCCGTCGCTGCAGACCCGTCGAATATGGAGTATCAACTCCACTTCCGGCGCGCCAGCTTCAACGCTTCGCAAACGTACATGCAGCAAGGCCGGTCACTCTCGGAGCGCGGCGACTATGTCGGAGCGTACAACGCCTTTCGCCAGGCTTACGGTTACGACCCGGTAAACGAGCTCGCTGTGTCGGAGATGGAGCGGATGCTGCGAATGCAGGCCGTAAAGGAGGGCAGGGCCGCTCCGAACGGGAGTAAGTTGGGAGAGACCTCGGAAAACGGACACTTAAACGGGAACGGTACCGCCACCGTCACCCCGGCAAATGCCCAGGCTCAGGATCTCGTTGCTCCTCGGGAGCAACAGCTTCGCATCGTGGATGTGAAGGGCGATCTCAAGACACTCATTCGCCAGCTTGCCGACCAACTGAATCTCAATGTGATCTTCGATCGACAGTCGTTCTCGCAATCACGTCCGGTTGACATCAGTTTGAAAGACGTGACCACCGCGCAGGCGCTCGACTACGTGTTTCTCCAGGAAGGACTCTTTTTCCAGAAGCTGAGCCGTCGCACGATCCTCGTCGCTGATCAGGCTCGCCGCCCGCAGTATCAGCAACTCGTACTGCGCACGTTCTTCCTTTCGAACATGAAACCGGCCGACGCGCGCACACTGGTGCAACAGGCGATTCCGCCTTCAGTCGGTCGTCCGCAAACGATCGTTGTGCCCGATGACGCGACCAACAGTTTGACTGTGCGCGACACCGCGGAAAACGTGCGACTGATCGGCGACCTGCTGCAAAGTGTCGATAAGGATCGTGCTGAAGTCGTGATGGACGTCAGCATCTACGAAGTCTCAAGAACCGATCTGCTTACGTTTGGTAACCAGATCGGAACCGGCACCGACTTTACTCTTGGTGGTTCGCCCGGTTTTTCGATTCTCAGCGATGCGGCCACGCTTGCTGGTACGGGCGTTAACGTCGGCTCCATCGTCGGTGGTGTTCCGACCGCATTGGCAGCAGCGGTCGTGTTCCCGCCCAGCGTCTTCCGCGCTTTCCGTAGCAAGGAAAACACGAAGCTCGTTGCATCCACGCAGGTGCACGCGTTCAACGGTGAAGAGTCGACAGCCCGCATCGGTCAGCGCGTTCCCGTGCAGACCGCACAGGCCTATCCGTTTGGTGTTCAGACTGGTACGCCAAACCCAGGGTTGGGGAACCAATTCCCCAGTGGCGGCTTTCCGGTGATCAACTACGAGCCGACCGGTCTGACACTGAAATTCACCCCGCAAGTGTTTCCGAACCTCGACGTTCAGGTGAAAATGAATATCGAGCAGAAGGACGTGTTGGGTGTGAATTCGCTTACTCCGACGTTCACGGAACGCACGATGACCGGCACTGCGCGAGTGCAGAACAACCGCACGATGATGTTGGCCAGCGTTTCGTCAGATATCGAAACACGCGGCCGCAAAGGCATCGCATTCCTCGGCGGCTTGCCGTTCGTTGGACGGCTCTTTACGTCGCCGACCAGAGACAACCGTCAGATCGATATCGTCATTGCGGTTACGCCGCGTGTTTTGAGAGCGCCAACCGTAACTCCGCGTGACGAAGAGATGAGACCCAGCGGAACGTTGCAATCGCCGACCACTGGCTCGCTCGCAGAGATGATTCGCGAAGCGGATCGTGAAGATCAGATCGCAGCGGCTCGTACGCTGCCCACCAACGTGAGTATGCAACTGCCTGACGCGCCGCTCGTGAAGCCGGGTCAGACCGTGCAGAACTCATCGACGCCCGCAAATCTGCCGCCACCGGCCGGCGCGTTCGCATTCACTCCCGATCCGAAACCGGCGGCGCCCGCAAAATCAGCAACCGCCGAAAACAAATCAGCGCCAGTTGAAGAGCTACCTTCGTTCGTACCGGCGCCGAAGTCTTTGATTAGTGATCAGGCGGCCGCGAACGTTGCCACTGTAAATTCGAGTGCGGCCGGAACTCAGAATGCCGTGCTCACGAATTTACCGAAGACTGCCGAGACAAGTCTCGATACGAAGCTGGGCCCACGTGTGGCCCAACTTAGCCTGCTGCCCGCAGGCGACGTGATGAAGGTTGGTGAAAGACGGCGTTATGCGATCGAGTTGAACTCGGAAGTGCCGCTCAGCATGGCCTTGCTCGCTTTGCGATTCAATCCCAAGGTGGTGAAGGTGCATGGACTAAAGGCAGGTAATCTGCTCATTGCTGCGGGACCAACGGCACCGTTGTTTACACCTTCGATCGATGCTTCAGGCACTTGTATGATTTCAATCTCGAGTCTGAACGGAAAAGCATCGTTCAGAGGATCAGGACCTTTACTCTTTATTGAACTGGAGGCGATCGCCGAAGGCGACGCCGCCCTGGTGTTCGTCAAGGAGACGTTGCACCTGGTCGCTACTGACGCGCGCGATGTCACGTCGCAGGTGATTCAGGGAACAGCAACCGTTAAGCAATAGATGTTCGTGTTTGCAATACAGAACGCGGATCAAAAACGCGGCGACTGGAGAAGCGCAGTTAAATCGACTGGTCGCCGCGTTCCTCTGCGGACGATGCGCCAGTCAGGTTTTTCGCTCATCGAGCTGGTGATCACGATCACCGTATTGAGCATCCTGACGCTGGGTGTGCTGCCGCTGGTGAAGGTAGCGGTGCGACGGCAGAAGGAGCAACAACTGCGCGAGACGCTGCGTCAAATCCGCATGGCCATCGATGAGTTTCACCGCGACACGGTGGGCATGGTTTGCCTGGGCGCGGGAATCAACCAGCAGCAGATCCAGCAGCAACAGCAGCAGCAACAGCAAGGAAACGTGTTCATCGATCCGCGGAGTAAGGTGGTCATCAGTGATTGCACGATCTTCGGCGTCGACAATCCGGACCACTATCCACCCGATATTCAAACACTCGTTGACGGCGTCAACGTGGTGCCGCGAGGTTCGGCGGGAGGCCGTGGGCAACCAGGCGTGAATGCCACTGAGGTCGGCGGAGAGTTGTCAACCAAGCAAAAGGTCTATATGCGGGGGTTGCCGATCGATCCGATCACGGGCAAGGCCGACTGGGAGTTTCGCTCCTCGTACGATCCGCCGGATTCGGGTTCGTGGGGCGGTGAGAACGTTTTCGACGTTCGCTCCAAGTCGAAAGCAACAGCATTGAACGGAGAGAAGTACAGTGACTGGTAGAACGCACAAGGCGGCGGGCAGTTGGCGAGCGGCAGGTTTTACTTTGCTCGAGTTGATGATCGTCATTTCGGTCATCATCATCCTGGCCGCGATCACCTTGCCGCAGTATCAAAAGACGATCATGCACACGCGTGAGACGGTGCTGAAAGACGATCTGCGCAAGATGCGATCGCTGATCGATCAGTTTGCGGCCGACAAGGCGCGCCTGCCACAGTCGCTCGAAGAACTCGCCAGCGAAGGTTACATGCGCGAAATTCCCGTAGATCCTTTCACGGGGCAAAAAGACTGGGCCATCACGAGCGGCGAAGATCCCAATTCACTAACAGGCGAGACCGGCATGACTGACGTCCACAGCGCCTCCACCGAAGTATCAACTGAAGGAACGCCGTATAACGAATGGTAGTACCGGGTCTTTGGTTTTTGGTCTTAGGCCTTTGAGCGCTCCATTAGCTTCAAATCGAAGACCAAAAGCCCAAGTCCAAAGACCAATATGCCCAACCTCTTTTCACGACTCATCGATCCACAATACCCGGCCACCGCTATCGGTTTGGAAAAGGGAATTGCTTCCGTCGTCCATCTCGAACGCGTCAAAGGCGCGCTGTGTAAACTCCGGCGTGCCGCGACTTTCAATATCGCCGAGTCGTTGTTGCGTCCCAGCTTCGACGAACCGAATATCCAGGACCCGGCGCAACTGGCCGCCGTTCTGAGTGAACTTGCCGCTAGCGCCGGGCTATTGAAGCAGAAGCGCTGGTCGCTGAGTTTGCCTGAGCCGACGACGCGCACGCTCGTGCTGACGATGGAGAGCCAGTCGCAATCATCTTCCGAAGTTCAGGATGTTTTGAAGTGGAAGATTGAACGCGGTTTCGGTCTCGCGCTCGAAGATCTCTCGATTTCGCGAGAGCGCCTGGAGAAGGACTCGCACGGCCGGGATCGTTATCTGGTGATAGCAGTAAAAAAGAGCGTGCTGGCTGAGTATGAGGCAATGCTTGAATCATTGGGATGGCGAGCCGGACTCGTCCTTCCGCGTCACCTTGGCGAAGCACAGTGGTTGACGAGAACTGGAACTGCGGGCGACTCGATGTTGGTGAGCGGTTCAAGCCAGGGGTTCACCGGCGTGATCTTCCGCGACCGGCATCCGCTGATTGTGCGTACCGTTTTCTGCACCGAAGAAGAGTTTGAAGACGAGTTTTACCGGTTCCTGCTGTTTTATAGAGATCGCGGTGGACCCGAAGGCGAGGAAAACGGACACAGCTTGGCGCGGCTCATGGTCATCGGCGAGGGCATCACGAAGCAAAGAGCAGGCGAGATCGTCAACGAGACGACGGGAGGAGACCTGCGGCCGCTCGAGGCCGAAGATCTCGGATTGCAGTTACCGAGTCGCGAGTTTAGTTTCGATTCGATTGCCGCTCCTGCCGGCTTGGCGACACTATCCTGGTAAGAGTCTTTTAACCACAGATCTACGCGGATGAAAGCCGGATCTGATCCGTTTTCATCCGCGTAAATCTGTGGCTAAACAAACTGAAACAATCGGTTTAGGTCGGACGTAACACCCCTGTATTATGAGTCTCGCCGCAACCTCCATTACTACAGACCGCGATCTTGTCGCGACCGCCGTTGCCGGCGTTGAGGGGAGCTTCGAAGAGCTGGTGCGCCGCTACCAGCGCCCCATCTCGGCGTACGTTTATCGAATGGTCGGCAACTACGAATCCGCCCTCGACCTGACCCAGGAAATCTTCATTAAGGTTTACAGCTCCCTCGAACGCTATCGCTCAGAGTTCAAATTCTCCACCTGGATCTACAAGATCGCGCATAACGCGGCCGTCGATCATCTCCGCCGGAATACGACACGCGAGCAGTCGCTCGTGATGGGACCGGAAGGCGATCAATTCGATCTGCCGGTTGAGTGTGGCCGCCTTAGCCCCGAGCAGGAGAGTGAGCGTAAGGAAAGGCGCGGCGAGATTGAGTCAGTGGTCAGAGCGCTTCCCGCAAACTATCGCGAGCTGATCATTCTTCGTCACTCGCAGGACCTTAGTTACGAAGAGATCGTCGAAGTTACTGGCCTTCCTCTGGGCACCGTTAAGAACCGCCTGTTTCGCGCCCGCGAGATGATGCGTCACCAGTTTGTAGAGAAGGGAATCACCGGGATTTAATGAGCGCGACATCAACAGCGCAAAAGATCTGCCAAAGAAATCTGATCGCCGCGTACGTCGATGGTGAATTGGATGCAGACGTCACTCTGCTCCTCGAAGAACATCTGCCATCCTGTGCTTCCTGCCGTGATGAACTTAGAGCACACCAGCTCTTTGTTTGTGAACTCGACGCAGCGATGACTGATAGTGTTGAGATTCCTGTTCCCGCCAATTTCTCCCGCATGGTGGCAGCGCGCGCGAGCAGCGATATGAGTGGTGTGCGCACGCGCTCGGAAAACAGAAAGGCTTTGAGCATTTGCCTGATTCTTGCGCTGGCAGGTTTCGCGCTTGCCGGAGCCACTACTCGTGACGCGATCTTCACGCTCGGCGGCAAGTTTGTTGCGACCTTCGTTGGAGTTGTGAGCTTTGTATCAACTGCGGTTTACGACACCGTCGCCGGACTCGCGGTGATTTTCAGAGTAGTGAGCAGGAAAGTGATTATCGAATCCGGTTCACTTGGTCCAGTGCTCGTGCTGCTCGCAGTTGCGATCGTCATACTCTCCCGCATGATCTCAAAATACCATCGCACGGGCGCAACCGAGTAAGGGGGTTGCGTTGGCAATGGTCATCAGTCACTCACAGACCAGACTCGAAACATTAAGAATCTCCTTCAAGCAGTATCGTATCGTCGCGCTGCTCGTCTGGTTGTTGCTGCTCGTGGGCGTGGCCAGTGCACAGAGCGCTCCCGAAGAAATCGTGGTCGTCGAAGGCACCAACGAAGGCACCGTCTTCGGAATCGGTGAATCGTTAAGAATCACCGGCACTGTGAAACAGGGAGCGATGTCGGTCGGCGGCGACGTGATTGTCGAAGGCGTCGTCGAAGGTGACGTTGCAACCATCGGTGGATCAGTGATTCAAAAGGCCGGCGCGCGTATCGGCGGTGACGTGATCGTGGTGGGTGGGAGTTATCGTACCGAAGGGATGCAAGTGAACCGAAACCCTGAGGCGATGACGATGATGTATGCGGGCTACGAGCAGGAGCTTCGCAACCTGATGCGAAATCCAACCGGTCTGTTCAGTCCGAAATGGACGCCGAGTTATCTCGGAACCAGGTTGCTCATTGTGCTGTTTTGGTTTCTCGTTTCGCTCGGATTCACTGCTGCAATGCCGGGAACGATCAGTCGTGGAGTGGCCCGACTACACACCACCAGTTTGCGCGTCGCCGCGATCGGGCTGATCGGCGTCATCGTTCTCTTCGGCGCAGTGCTACTGGGCCTGTGGGTGATGCCGGAACCGGTTGGCGTCATGATTGGTCTGCTGGCGCTCTTGCTGTTGCTGGTGGCAAGTTTATTCGGAAGAGTTATTCTTTACGCCGCTACAGGTCGCTGGCTGCAAAGAAAGTATGTCCCCTTCGGTAAGAACTCAGAAGCTGTGGCGTTATTATTGGGGACGAGTTTTTGGGTACTTCTAACCTCCCTACCCTACGTTTGGCCGCTTATGGCGACGCTCATCCTGACGATCAGTTTCGGCCTGGCGCTGACTGCTCGTTACCGGGTGAACTGGCGTGCCTCTTCGGACCAGGCGGTTTGAGCCTCTAAGCGGCACAAAAACCACAAATCGGTTCGTTTGAAGCGTCTAAAAGATTTGTGGGAATATAACCTAGAACATTCAGGGTTTTGTATGCGTAACCAAAAATCGGTACTAACCGGTCATAAATCCGCATCTTGCGGTGTTCACCTTACAGGACAGAAAGGACAAGCGATGAGGACGTTCTTTTTCGCGGCCGCGATAGCACTAACCACACTGCTCGCTGCGAGCCCCATTTCAAAAGCACAGACCGCCGCTCAAGGCGCGGATCCGGGAATAGCTGCCAAGCATGCAATCGGTGAAATCAAGTCTGTCGATTCAGCAGGGAAACAGTTAACCATCAAGACCGACGCCGGTTCGATGGTCACTGTGACGCTGAGCGATAAAACCAGTTACAAGAAGCTCCCTCCAGGTGAGCAAACGCTGACCAACGCCACTGACGTGACAGTTGCCGATCTGGCCGAAGGTGATCGCATCATGGCCCGCGGAACTGTTTCAGAAGATCGGAAGACGGTGCCCGCGGCGATGGTGATCGTGATGACCAAGGGCGACCTTGCGAAGAAGCAGGAGGCTGAAAGAACCGAATGGCGCCGCCGCGGAATTCTTGGTGTCATCACGGCGCTCAAGCCCGATACGCATGAGATCACGATCTCAAACCGCACGATGGCGGGAACGCAGACGGTAGTGCTCCCGGTGAGTGACAAGACCGAGCTGCGCCGGTACGCGCCGGATTCGATCAAGTTCAGCGATGCCAAGCCAAGCAAGTTCACTGAACTAAAGGTCGGTGACCAGTTGAGAGCGCTTGGAGATCGCGGTGCCGATCCTTTGCGGTTCGCGCCTGAGAAGGTCGTGACTGGAAGTTTCCGTACGGTCGGAGGGGTGGTCACAGCAGTTGATCCTGCAACAGGCGAGATCAAGATCAACGAGCTCGAGAAGAAGACTCCACTTACGATCGTTATCAAGCAGGATGCGGTGTTGCGAAAGTTCCAGCGCCCTGGCGGTCCGGGTGGTCCGGGCGGTGCTCCAGGTGGCGCTCCTGGCGCTGCTCCGGGTGCCGGTGCCCCTCCCGCGCAGGCTGCTGCACAGCCGGCGGCACGTCCTGCGGGCGGAGGACAAGGTGCACCTGGCGCAGGCGGTCCTGGCGGACCGGGTGCCGGTGGTCCTGGCGGTCCGGGCGGACGTCCTGGTTTCAATGTCAACGAGATGCTCGAGCGCCTACCAACGATTTCGATCGCGGATGTTAAGGTTGGCGACACCATCATCGTTTCCAGTACGCAGGGAGTTGACCCAACTCGCCTGACTGCCATTTCTCTGGTTTCGGGAGCCGACGGTTTGCTCGCAATGCTCGCGCCTCGGCCACAGCCCGGACAAACGGCTCCAAATCCGGCTGCCGGTTTGGGTAGCGGTATTTCATTCGGTATCGGCTTGCCGTAGTGGCTCAGACCAGCGCATCGGCTTAGCAACGCCGAAGGCGTTCGCTAACCACAGCCCAGGGTTGGAGCGCAGCGACAACCCTGGGACTCGATCACAAAACGATTTGCGAACCCTGAAAGGGTTTCATCCATTCTTTCGGTTCCGCAAAGGGTTTAACCCCTTTTCAGGGTTGAACCGCTCTCTAATCTTTGTTCCCAGGGTTGTCGCTGCGCTCCAACCCTGGGCTTGAAATTGGCCAACGCCTTCGGCGTTATTTACTTGACTTCTATTCGTCCGCTGCGCGGACTTCCCTGAAGGGTCTAATAATGAAATCTATGCAACTTCTCCCGGGCAGGATTTTCACTGTCGCTTTGACTTTCCTTTTAGCCACCGCTCTCGTCTCAGCCCAGCAGACGCGTGGCACTTTACGCGGTTTGATAACTGACGAACTCGGCGCCGCTATCGTCGGCGCCAGCGTGACCCTGAGCGACGCCACTGGTGCGCAAAAGAAGACCACTACCAACGGCGACGGAATCTACACCTTCAGCGGCCTGGCTCCCGGAAAGTACACGCTTCAGGCGATCGCGACAGGCTTCGCCCCAACCGACGGTAAGGAAGTGGACATCACGGGGGCGAGGCAGTCCGTGGATCTGACTCTCAAAGTCACGATCGAAGAGAAAGTCACCGTCGCCGACACCGCGGTCAGTACCGAAGCGACTGCCAACGCTAACCAAACACTCATCTCCGGCAAAGATCTCGATGCGCTGCCGGATGATCCTGACGAACTGGCGGCCGCGTTGCAGGCGCTCGCCGGTCCATCAGTGGGACCAAACGGCGGACAGATCTTCATCGACGGATTTACCGGAGGCAGTCTTCCCTCGAAAGACTCAATCCGCGAGATCCGCATTAATCAGAATCCGTTTGCGGCAGAGAACGATCAGCCATCGGCGCGTATCGACGTCTTGACTCGACCCGGCACCGACAAGTTCCGTGGAGGCGCCTCGATGAATTTCAACGACGAGAGCCTCAACTCCCGCAACCCGTTTGCCGTTAGTTCAAGCAAACGCACTCCGTTTCAGATCCGCCAGTACGACATGAACGTGAGTGGTCCAGTGGTAGCCAAGAAGGCTTCGTTCTTCGTCAATTTCGGCCGCATCGAAACTGATGACAACGAATTGGTCCGAGCGACGGTGCTCGATTCGAATCTCAACGTTGTGGACTTCGGTCAGTCGTTTGTGGTTCCGCGCCGCAACATGTTCTTCAGTCCCCGTTTCGACTACGCGATAAACAACAATCACACGCTGGTTGTTCGTTACAACTTCAATCGCTTTCGCGCAGACAACCAGGGCATCGGCGGTTTCACGTTGCCGGAACGCGGCTTCAATGTCGTCAACACCAATCAGAATATTCAGTTGACTGAGACCGCGATTCTCAACAGCACGACGATTAACGAGACGCGTTTTCAGTATTCGCACAGTCGCAACGAGCAGGATGGGAATAACGACGTTCCAGCACTGGACGTCAGTGGTTCGTTTAGTTCCGGCGGTTCGCAAGTGGGCAATTCGTTTGGTGTGCGCAAGAGTTGGGAGTTGAACAACTTCACCGCCAAACAGATGGGCTCACATGCGATCAAGTTTGGGGGCCGCATCAGACACATTTCAGTTGACGATACGAACGAAGGAAACTTTGGCGGTTCGTGGGCGTTTACCGGCGGCTTCGGACTAACGAGCATTCAACGGTATCAGCTCACACTCGAGATGCAGGAGCTGGGCTTCACTCCGGCGCAGATCAGAGAGGCCGGCGGTGGCGCGAGCTCATTCAGAATCAATGCCGGCAATCCGTTCGCCGACGTCACGCAAACCGATTATGGTGTGTTTCTTCAGGACGACTGGCGCGTCAGACCAAATCTGACCTTGAGTTACGGCCTGCGCTACGAAACGCAAACCAACGCACACAGCAAATACGATTTCGCGCCGCGAATTGCGGCCGCGTGGTCGCCAGGTGCAGCGAACAGTGCGCGGCCGCCGAAGATGGTTATTCGAGTCGGCACGGGTTTCTTCTACAACCGGTTCAATGAGAGCTCCACTTTGCAAACGCACCGCTTCAATGGTTCCAACGTGTTGCAGACGGCAGTTACTGAGCCGATCAACCGGACAGGTCCGCCGAGCGTCGCTGAGCAACTGTTACCGAACGTCTCCGGCATCTATTCGATCCTGAATCAGTGGAGTCCGACGAGCGTTCCCAACGTAGCCGGAATACCCGCGACGCAACAGACGGTCTGGCAAGTCGATCCAAACCTGCAAATTCCAACCGTGTGGGTTGTGGGGACACAGGTGGAACGACAACTACCGCGCAACATCACGATATTTATGGGTTTCTACAACATCCGGATCGTCCACGTTATTCGCGCGCGCGACGTTAACGCGCCGTTTCCTGCAACGATCACGTCGCTCACACCGAACGGAGTGCGACCCGATCCGACCCAGGGCGAGATTTATCGTTACGAAGCAAGCGGTCAGTTTAACCAGCGGCAGTTCTTCGTGGGGTTCAACAGCCGCCTCAGTCGCATGTTCCAGTTCAACGGAAACTATTCCCTGAGCAAGACCACCAACGATACCGACGGCCAGGGTGGCCAGCTCTTTCCGATGAATTCGTATGACACGTCGGGTGAATTCGGACGCAGCTCTTTTGATATTCGCCATCGCTTCACGATCTTCGGCACCGTCAACCTGCCGTGGTGGAAAGTGGTGCTCAACCCGTTTATCGTTGCTAACACCGGACCTGGATTCAATATCACCACCGGTCAGGATCGAAACCTCGATCGACAGGTGAATGAACGGCCGAGCTTTGCTGGACCAAACGCAGACTGCACATCGGAGACGATTCGTTGCACTCGTTTCGGTAACTTCAACCTGTTACCGCTGCCGGGCGAGACGATCATTCCGCGAAACTTTGGCCAGGCGCCGGGATCGTTCGTCGTCAACATGCGCATTAGCCGCACGTTTGCGTTTGGCACCATCAATCGTGGCAACGCGCAGGCAAGGCCGGCTGGACAAAGCGCAGCGGCTCCTCCCGCAGGTGAAAAGCGTCAAGTCGGTGGACCGGGTGGTCCGATGGTCGCGGGCGGCGGTGGCGGTGGAGGCGCTGTGAGAGTTGCGCCTGCTGGAGCAGCGCCGCAGGGCGGCGGCCCCGCGGCTCCGAGTGAGAAGCGATACACTCTCAACGTCTCGATCAACTTCCAGAACCTGCTCAATCACGTGAATCTGTCAACGCCGATTGGCAATCTCTCGTCTCCAAGCTTCGGCGAGTCGCTGGGGCTGGGAGGAGCATTCGGAGGTTTTGGTGGTGGCGGCAGCACCGGTGCAGGTAACCGTCGCATCTATGCTCAAGTCCGTTTGAATTTCTAGGATAGGTGGAGTAATGAAAAAGTTAGTTTTAGCGACATTCGTTATTGGTTGTTTCGTTGGCGGTGCGATGGCCCAGGAGCCGGCGAAGAACGGGCCCGCAAATGGCGCCACTGCTGCTCCGGCGATCACGATCACGCCTGAGACCACTCCGCTTGATCTCGCACGGGCGGCCTTTGCCGCTCAAGGTGGTGAGAAGTTTCGCTCAGTGCAGAGCATGATCCTGCGCGGATCGGTGCAACTCTATCCACCAAATAGCGTGCAGTCGATTCCGGGTTCATTTTCACTCGTCACTGCTGGTTCGAAGTTGCGCATGGAGATCGACGCGCGACCGGCAATCGTTTTCAAGCAGATCTACGACGGACAACAGGGGTACAGCTCGATGCCGAACGTCGAGATGCCGCCGCTGACGAAGTTTGGACTCGGTGCGCTCGCGAGATTCGATCAGCCCGGTTATCAGGTCACCGCGATTGCCGACAAGAAGAAGCAGCGTGGATTTCGTCTCGTCGATCCCGAGGGCTACACGACCGACTTCTACATAGATACAAAAACGGGAAGAGTAATGAGTTTCTTCCTGTACTACGGCGGAGCGACGCTCGGGACAGAGCATAGCAAGTTCAAGGAAGTCGAAGGTGTGCTCGTGCCGTTTAGCTTTTCGCAGAAGTTTGAAATGACGATGGGAGCGTTCTTCGCGGAGTTCAGCGTCAAGGAAGTGAAGGTGAATCAGGCACTGCCCGAAGACGCATTCGCGATCCCACGGTAAATATACTCGCGAAGGTGAATCCACAGATTACACAGATTGTTCTGCGTAATCTGTGGGTAGGTTTTTCTAGTAACTGGTCGGATCAGACGAAGATCCACTATCCGAGCAACCCGTGTCTCCACTGGAGCCACAGTCAGCAGAGCCGAACGACCCAAACCCGGCACCATAATCATCGTTTACGCAACCACCACCCATTTCACGTACTTCTTTCCAACTGTCTGACTCCCAATTGTTCTCCCTTTCAGTCAAGTTGAGACTCACGAAACTGTCGCTGTTGTCACGAGTTTCATGGTGATGGGAGCCCGGTGTAGTGTCTGCGAGATTTGAAAAGATCGTAGGCGGTCGCTCGGTTTCCTGGTGATGATCGAACAACGATCTGTATCGGCGGTTTCGTCTTGCGTCTTCACGTGATGGGCTGGTGAGTGCTTTAACGATGAAGTCGATCAGAGAGAGAAACGGCATGGGAACCTCCTTCGAAGCGTGAGTCAACGTTAGGCGGTTACGAGTAAGGGGAGAATCTTTATCAGGCTCTGAGGCCTTGTCAATTCTGAAATCCTGCCGGATTACTAAACGCTCATGATCTCTTGTTCTTTGCCCTTCGAGAGATCGTCAATTTTACGAATATAGCCGTCAGTTAGTTTCTGGATTTCTTCGAGAGAGCCACGTTCAGCGTCTTCGGAGATCTGCTTGTCCTTGAGCATCTTTTTCAAACGGTCGTTAGCATCGCGACGGTGTTGGCGCACGGCCGTGCGGTGATCTTCAGCCACATCGTGAATCTGTTTCGCCAGTTGCCGGCGACGCTCTTCGGTCAATGGCGGAATCGGAATGCGCACGAGCTTACCGTCGTTGGACGGATTCAAACCGAGATCGGCGGAGCGGATGGCTTTCTCGACCGCGCCCAGTTGCGTCACGTCCCAGGGCTGAACGGTCAGCATTTGCGGCTCGGGCGCATGAACCGAGGCCAATTGGTTCAGCGGCGTGGGCGTACCGTAGTAATCAACGATAACCGTATCCAGAATACTGACTGCTGCTCGACCGGTGCGGACGGCCGCAAGCTTGCGCTTGAAGTCGTCAATGACTGTGTCCATGCGTTGTCGCGTTTCCTTGATTACGTCTTTTTCAGTCATGTCGCTGAACTCCGTGAAGTGATTAGTTAACCAACTTTGGTGCCGACGCCGCTCACTCCCGTGACGACTCTTCTGATGTTTCCCGCTTCCTTCATGTTGAATACGATGATAGGAAGGTTATTGTCCATACACAAAGAGATCGCAGAGGCGTCCATTACCCTGAGGCGCCGTTCGAGGACCTGGCGGTAGGAGATCTCGTTGAAAAGTTCGGCGGTCTCGTCGGTCATCGGATCGGCAGAGTAGACGCCGTCGACTTTAGTCGCCTTCAGGATGATGTCTGCTTTGATCTCCAGGGCGCGCAGGGCTGCGGCTGAGTCGGTAGTGAAGTATGGATTGCCGGTGCCGGCCGCGAAGATCACGACACGGCCTTTTTCGAGGTGCCGTACCGCGCGGCGACGAATGAACGATTCAGCCAACTGCGGTATGTCGATAGCGGACAAGACACGCGTGTCGACTTCGATCTTCTCGAGTGCGTCCTGCAAGACGACGGCGTTCATCACCGTCGCGAGCATGCCGATGTAATCCGCCGACGAGCGATCCATGTTGCCGGCGCTCTTTGAGACGCCGCGAAAGATGTTGCCGCCGCCGACGACCACAGCCACCTGCACACCCATCTGGTGGACTGCTTTCAATTCTTCGGCCACACTGCGAGCGACGTTAACGTCGATGCCGTAACTCTGCTCGCCCATCAGTGCCTCGCCGGAGATCTTCAGCAGCACTCTACGATAGGTCAAATTGGAAATCTCGCTTGTCATTGGACAATTTGGTCCGCAGATTACGCAGATTCACAGATTGTAATCTGCGTAATCTGTGGATGGTTTCTACCCTAGCATCGCGGCCACGTCGCCACCGAAATCGTCGGGGCGGCGTTCAAGGCCTTCGCCCATCTTGTAGCGCGTGAACCTGCGGACTGCGATGCGCTCGCCGGTCTTCGAAACCTTTTCCGTCACCAGCTCGCCGACAGTCTTCTCCGGCGCTTTCACAAACGGCTGATCGACCAGAACTGTCTCTTCATAGAACTTATTCAAACGACCTTCGACGATCTTATCGATCACCTGCGGCGGTTTGTTGGCGTTCTTCGGATCGTTTATCGCCTGCGCCTTCGCGATCTCGCGCTCTTTATTGAGGACGTCTGCCGGCACTTCTTCGCGCGTAACGTAGCGCGGCTCAGCGGCGGCGATGTGCATCGCGATGTCTTTCACGAGCGTTTGAAACTCGTCGCCACGGGCGACGAAGTCAGTCTCACAATTCAACTCCACCAACACGCCTACCTTTCCACCCATGTGGATGTAAGAGCCGACAATTCCTTCGGCAGCGATTCGCCCTTCACGCTTCTTCGCGGAAGCCAGGCCACGCTCGCGCAGGATGTCTATGGCCTTCTGTTCATCTCCGGCCGCCTCGACGAGCGCATTCTTGCACTCCATCATTCCGGCTCCGGTTTTTTCGCGGAGTTGCTTAACCGCTGCTGCTGTAATTTCTGCCATGATTCCCAATTTCTCCGAGTGACTAAATTACCCGGCGCTACTGCGCTCGGTTCTGGATTAATCAATGAAAAACGCAGCCCGGCGGATGTCCGCTTGAAGGCTGCGCTCACCGATGAGTAAGGATATCGCTTAGCTCGCCGCCACGACAGATTCAGTGCTTTCGTCGGGCGCCGCTTCAGTTTCCGCGGCATCTGCGCCCTGCGATGTCATGGATTCGGATTGCGCCTCCCCGCCACTGACGCCGCCGTGGTCGTCATCAGATAAAAGCTCCGCCGTCGCTGTGCCCGCCGCACCTTCAGCAGCCGGTGCTTCGCCTTCAGCTTCCTCCGGTTCCGAAGCAACAACTCCGCCTTCAGTGGCGATCTGGTTGCCTTCGACGATTGCGTCTGCGATTCGCGAGGCGAAGAGCCTGACGGCACGCAAGGCATCGTCGTTTCCGGGTATCACGTAATCAATACCTTCGGGTGAACAATTCGTATCGACGACTGCCACGATCGGAATACCGAGGCGATTAGCTTCGGCGACGGCAATCTCTTCTTTCTTGACGTCAATGATAAAGATCGCGTCAGGAAGACGAGACATTGCTTTGATGCCGGCGAGATTTTTGTTAAGACTTTCGCGCTCGCGATCGAGTTTGATGCGCTCTTTCTTGGTCAGTTTTTCGTAACGGCCGTCGGTCTGCATACTCTCGAGATCCTTGAGCCGTTTGATCGACTTCTGGACTGTTTGAAAGTTGGTGAGCAGGCCGCCGAGCCATCTCTGGTTAACGTAATACTGACCGCACTTCTCTGATTCTTCGCGAATCGCGTCTTGTGCCTGTCGCTTGGTGCCTACAAAAAGAACTGTCTTGCCTTTGTCTTCAGCGATGAGATTGGTGACGAAGCTGATGGCCTCGCGAAACATGCGCTGAGTTTTTTGCAGGTCGATAATGTAAATGCCGTTGCGCTCGCCGAAGATATATTCCTTCATCTTCGGGTTCCAGCGTCGTACCTGGTGACCGAAGTGAACACCGGCCTCCAGCAACTCTTTCATCGTAACCGATACCAAACTAGAGTCTCCTTCTCGCTAATTGGTTTGATGTACTCGCCGCAGCCTCTCGACTTCTTTTAGCGTAAGCAACCAATCGTGCTACGGCAATGGATTGAACTTTATAGGTCCCATATGTCCTATAGTTCTTATCGTTTCGAAAACTGGAATCGCTTCCTCGCGCCCTTTTGTCCGTACTTCTTGCGTTCCTTGATGCGAGGATCGCGCGTCACCAGACCGGCATGTTTGAGAGTTGGACGAAGGTCGGCATTGTATTCGAGCAACGCTCGCGTGATGCCGTGTCTGATCGCTCCTGCCTGGCCCGCTGGACCACCACCAGTGACGTTGATGACGAGGTCGAACTTGTTTGTGGTTTCAGTCAGTTGTAGCGGCTGACGAATAATCATCCGCAGGGTTTCATTCGGGAAATAGCGGTCAAATGGTTTGTGGTTGACCTTTACTTCGCCTGCGCCGGGTCGCAAATAAACTCGGGCGGTTGCCGATTTGCGTCGCCCAGTTCCGTAATACTGAATTTCAGCCACAGTAGTCTTCCTCTAATCTTCCTGCTTATCTTACTTTGAATTGGTTTTGTGAGTTAGGTCGAAGGCTTGCGGGCGCTGGGCTGAGTGCGGGTGCTCGGCATCGGCGTAAACTTTAAGCTTCTTCGCCATCGCTTTGCCGAGCTTATTCTTCGGCAGCATGCCCCTAATGGCGAGCTCAATGACTCGCTCGGGGCGCTTGGCAATCATCTCCTTTGCGGTGACCTGTCTCAGACCTCCGGGATAAAGAGTGTGATGCCGGTAAAGCTTCTGCTCTACTTTGTTTCCCTTCAGGACCGCTTTACGCGCATTGATCACTACGACGTGATCGCCGGTGTCGAGAAAGGGAGTCCACTGCGGACTACGCTTGCCTGTCAGTATTGAAGCAACCTCAGATGCCAGATGCCCGACGGTTTGACCGCTCGCATCTACCACGTACCATTTTCGTCTTCCAGCGAGGTCTTTACCGCTGGGGAAGTATGTCGACATAGTTAACTATCTCTGTTTTCAGCGAATAAAACGCGAACGGCAAGAATACCGAAGGCCCCAAAATGTTGTCAAGGCGAGTGGGCTACTCGGAATGATTTGGAGAGTGGCCCTGTGGCCACCCGGCAGTTGGATTACAAAACAACGGGCGGCCACGGAGGGCCGCCCCTACAATCATGCAGGCATGTTTTCCGAAAGCTACGGCTTGTCGGGTGTCTTGGCCGGTTCGGCCTCACCTCTCTTAAGCTTCGGCGGAGCTTCGGTTGACTTCTGCTCGCCGTCGGCAGTCGGTGTGCCGGTGTCGTCCGGAGTCGGTTGACGCCGTTTCAAAGTCGGCCTTCCAGGAGCGCTGCCGTCTTCGCCGGCTGCGATTGCTCCGGCTGTCGAAGCGCGGGCATTTGAAAGTTTCAACAACCGTCCCTTAACGCGCTGAAACTCAGAACTGCTGATCACATATTCCTCGTTTTCGGGGAATCTTGCGGCCAGCGCCAACGCGGAAGCTCTACGGTCCGGCGGCGCCGGGTGAGACGAGAAAGCACGAGCGATGAATCCCGGTTTCTTCTTGTTCTTCGCTTCCAGCTTCTCAAACATCGTCGCCATTGCGCCCGGGTCGTAACCGGCAGCGTACATGTACTGTACGCCCAGCTTGTCTGCTTCCTCTTCCGCGCCGCGGCTAAACTTCATGAAGATTCCGAGCAATCCGATGCCGGCGGTGTTCTGATAAATCATTCCCGGAATACCACCGAGAAATATCGAGGCACCGATGGCGGCGTATTCCAGCAAATTCATCTTCGCCTGGTTCTCGACCGCGTGCCGGGCCGCGACGTGCGCAATTTCGTGGGCCATGACACCGGCCAACTCTGCTTCATTGTCGGCAGCAAGAATCAATCCCTTGTTGACGTAAAAGAAGCCGCCCGGCAGTGCAAATGCGTTGACCTCGTCAGAATCGATCACCTTGATGGTGAACGGAACTTTCGAATCGGAGTGCAGGACGATGTTTTGGCCGACGCGGTTCACGTACTCGGTGATTACCGGATCATCGACGAACTTTGCCTGACGATCCACTTCCGCCGCAGCCTCGCGTCCGAGCCGCACTTCCTTTTCAATCGAACCACTCATTTTGGAGATGATGCCGCCGCCATTGATATTCCGTTTGCCAATCATGGCCGGATCTTCGTTGGTCGCGAGGGGTTTGGTTGATTTGGCGGTTGTCGCGGTAGTGGTCGTGGTAGCCTTAGCAGCCTTCTTGTCGTCCGCTTTTTTATCTTCGGCCGGCTTGGCGGCCTCTTGAGTTTGGGCAGTCTTTGCAGACTGGTCGTCCGGCTTCGAAGTCGACGTTTGCGCGACCGCAGCCACCGAGCTCACCAATAGCGATGCCGCCAAAACGAAAGCACTCGTAGCGCGGGAGAAGTTATTCATCTCAAAACCTCCAAAGATTTCGTACGACCAAAAGGGCGGGGTAACCTGTTCTTTTCACTAATTCCAGGCGCGCAGTCTATGATGCAAAGGGTCGGCGGCTTGGTTGTGCGCCCAAATGAAACTTCCCGGCCAGGAGGATTCCGACTCTCGTGCCCTAAAATGGCTAAGCTTGGACGCCCTAACTATACCGGGAATCACTACGCTGAGTAAACAAAAACGGCGCACAGTCGCCGGGAAAAATCAAAAACCCTCAGTGGCCATTATCGGTTCTGGCCGCCTCGGAACCGCACTCGCCATCGCGCTCGAGCAGAAAGGCTACTCAATCGACGCGCTGATAAGCCGGCGGCGGACCAGTGCGCGCAAGGCCGCTGACCTCTTAGACGCGCCCGTGCCCGCGCTGGCCGCCAAAGATCTGGGTGTGCTGCCGGCCGCTGATTTGGTGCTAATCGCCACGCCTGACGATCAAATTCCGGCTGTGGTTGAGCTTTTACTCGGCCTGAAGAGCGAGGTGTCGCGCAAACCTGTCGTACTGCACACCAGCGGCGCTTTGTCGGCAAAGATCCTCGCGCCGCTCAGTAAGAAAGGCTGGACCGCCGGATCCGTACATCCGCTCGCTTCCGTGAGCGAACCACGCACGGGAGCACTCGCGTTGCGCGGGGCTTACTGGTGCGTGGAGGGTGACGCTGCGGCGGTGCGAGTCGCAAAGAATCTTGTGCGCGACCTGGAGGGAAAAAGCTTTTCAATCGCTTCCGATTTCAAGCCGCTTTATCACGCCGCGGCGGTAATGACCGCGGGCAACGTCGTAGCGCTTTTCGATGTGGCGTTGGAGATGCTGGGCCAATGCGGTTTGAAGAGGAAAGAAGCGCAAAGGATCTTGTCGCCGCTACTGTTAACAGCCGTGCAAAATCTGAATGATAAAGATCCGGCTAAGGTCCTGACGGGAACATTCTCGCGCGGTGACGTCGAGACGGTGAAACGTCATCTCGCGGCGCTCAAGAGTAGCGAACTCACCGATGCGCTTGAGTTGTATCGCCTGCTCGGAAAAAGATCTCTCAAACTAACAGGGAAGTATCCACAGATTACAGAGATTCTCGAAAAGGTATAATCGGCGAAATCTGTGGATGGCTAACAAAATGCAACCTACACCAAGCGCGAGTTACAGTTTGACCCTGCGGATCAAACTTTCTTCGCGGGCCGGATCGCTCGGTGAACTAACCATGGCGATCGGTCGTGCCGGCGGTGATATCGGCGCAATCGACATCGTCACGGTCGGAAATGACTACATCATTCGCGACCTCACGGTCAGCTCAGTCTCCAGCAAACACGGCGAACAGATCGTCGACGCAGTCAAAGACATAGACGGCATCGAATTGCTGCACGTGTCGGACCCGACTTTTCTCATGCACCTGGGCGGCAAGATCGAAGTGGTCTCGAAGGTGCCTTTGAAAACACGGGCCGATCTTTCGATGGCCTACACTCCCGGCGTCGCGCGTATCTGCGAGGCGATCCACAAAGATCCGGACAAGGCTTTCACGCTCACGATCAAGAAAAACACCGTCGCCGTGGTGAGCGACGGCACCGCCGTGCTTGGGCTGGGCGATATCGGTCCGGCAGCGGCGATGCCGGTGATGGAAGGGAAGGCGATGCTGTTCAAGGAGTTCGCCGGCGTAGATGCGTTTCCGATCTGCTTGAACACGAAAGATCCGGATGAAATTGTGCGAACGGTCAAAGCAATCTCAACTGCCTTCGGCGGTATCAATCTCGAAGACATCTCTGCACCGCGGTGCTTCCAAATCGAGGAACGGCTCAAAGAAGAACTCGACATTCCTGTCTTTCACGACGACCAGCACGGTACGGCAGTGGTAGTACTGGCGGCGCTGATCAATGCGTTGAAGTTGGTCGGCAAGGAGATGAGCGAGCTCAAAGTGGTCGTAAACGGAGTGGGGGCTGCCGGGGTGGCGTGCTCGAAGATCGTGATGGCGGCGGGTGTGCGAAATATCATCGGTTGCGATCAAAGTGGCGCGATCTATCGTGGTCGTCGTGAGAATATGAATTGGGTCAAGGACTGGTACGCGCAGAACACCAACCCGAACGACGAGAAGGGAACTGTTCACGAGGTGATCAAAGGTGCGGACGTGTTCCTGGGATTGTCTGTGCCGGGCGTGATCGATGAGGAAGACATGAAGCGCATGGCTGCGAAGCCGATCGTGTTTGCGATGGCCAATCCGACGCCGGAGATCATGCCGGAACAGGCGGCGCCGTATGTGGCGGTGATGGCGACCGGCCGGTCCGACTATCCGAACCAGATCAACAACGTTCTGAGCTTCCCCGGAATTTTCAAGGGGGCACTCGCCTGCCGGGCCGCGCGCATCAACGAGGAGATGAAACTCGCAGCCGCGAATGCCATCGCCGGGATCATCACGGACGCCGAGTTGCATCCGGAATACATCGTGCCGTCAGTTTTTGATAAGCGAGTTGCGGAAGCCGTGGCACGCGAAGTTGAGACCGCCGCATATGCCACGGGTGTGGCGCGGCGAAGGATAGACCCTTCGTAAGTGAGTTAACCACAAAGACACAAAGACACTAAGATTAATAAACAACTTTGTGTCTGGGTGTCTTTGTGGTTAATGCTTTTTGGTTTTGCGACTCGTGGCAGCGAAACAGGGTTCGATCACGGAGAGCGTCGTGAGTCCGCGAAGAGATTTGTCACTGAACTGCGCGGCCTGAGCGAGCGTGCCGTCAAAGTCAACCTTACCCATCTCACGGAACGCATTCTCAGGGTTGAAGCCCGGAGTCGCGTAAGACGTAAAGAACCCGAACGTCTTGCCTTCGATCTTGATCATCGTGTACTGAAGTGTGAAATCAGGATTCTCAAGCGCGTTGATCGTCTTGACGGCATTCCCCAACTCTTCCACACCGCGATTCACGTCGAGCTTCGTGTAAAGATAGGCCAGCGCCAGCAGGGCGCGCGCCGAGTTGATCGTCTTCGGCGCCTTGCCGATCGCGTCTGAAGTCTCGTTCAACATCTGGCGCGATTCAGTTTGATCTTCACCTTCCTTGAGCGACTCTTCAGCGATCCTTGTGAACAAGTACGCCCGCATGTCCAGCTCTTCAACCTTGCTCGCGAGCCTTCTTGCTTCACTGAAATTCTTCTCGGACATCAAAGCTTGGGAGCGAGTGTAGTAGAACCAGTTGGTGAGTGGGCCGCGAACGTTCGAGTCGGAGATCTTATCGATTACACTGAGCACTCGTTCGACAGTCTGGTCCTTGGATGCTCCTGTCACGGCAAACGCTAAACCCTGCTCTCGCCGCCCAACATCGGTAAGCTTTTCAGCCTCTTCAACCTGCTCGTCAAATGACTTTTTCGGCGCGTTTTCGCGGTCAAGCACGCCCGTTACACGGGTTTGGGTAGAGGCATTCAGTAAGGCATACAGCCTGTCTTTGTATCGCCCTGCCTGATCGAGAAGATTCGGGTGATTTGCCTCGATCTGCCTTTCCAGTCGTACGAGCGCAAACCACATTTGCGCGTGGTCCGTGTAACGATAATTCGGTGTTGCTTCGATTGCCAGTTCGGCGAGCGCGATTTCGACTCTGGTTAAGAGCGCCCGGAGGAAGCGTCGTTGCAACGCCACATTCGGAGTGAACCCGGGAGGAACGCGATAATTTGTGTAACTCGGCATCTCGCCCGCATCGCGTGTATTGCCGAAGGGATAGGCCGACAAATAGAGAAACTGGTCCATCGGCTTAGCGCCATATGCGGTGAGTGCGTCGCCGTAGAATTGATCCGCAATCGCCTGATTGGTCTTTGCGAGTGCGTACATGAACACCGTTAATTGAAGGCCCGCTGGATAGCGGAAACTAGTGCGAGCGAAGAGCGCTGCCGCTGCCGGATCTGTTTCAACCAGGCTCATCGCCGTTTGCAGCATTTTCTCGCCGTTTGTTTGTCCTGGCTGCCTGTTAGCTTGCTTGTCCGTAGCTTCTTTGGCGTCGTCCTGAAGCATCTGTTCCGACAGTCTTCGTGCACGTTCGGGATCGCGGCGTGCAAGCGCGGTAATTACTTTGAATCGTTGATCGGGAAGTGTGTAGCGCGCCGCAAATTGACTCTCCGAAGTGCGTCTGACGCCGTCGCCGAATTGTTTGTGGTGCTGGAGGGCGAGATCGAACGCTTCAAGGAATGCGGCCAGCGCTTTGTCCTGCTCGTAAGGCCAGAGGAGATCCCCGGCGCGAATCAAGATTGCGATGCGTTGAGCGCCGGCGTCGAAGGTTCTGGTGATGAGGATCTGTTGTTTGGTGGTTTCGACTGCGTTGTCGCGCGTGCATAGCGACGAAGTTGGTGCGATGGGTTTCGTTTGGGCGCTCGCAGGGCCACACGCTAACAAGGCAACCAGCAACGCAACACGTTTCATGCGGCTCTCCTTCGTAGGGGTGGCCCTCCGTGGCCACCCCATCTTTCATTTGTGACTCTCTGCCGGATGGGGCGGCCACGGAGTGCCGCCCCTACAACTCTCTCGCAATGAGTGGAACGATTCGGCGCGGCACGTCGATCGCGGCCTTGATGTGACGTGCGTGCGTGAAGTGCCCGGCGACGTATATCCCACGCACGTTCGTCTCGAACGTTTCCGGATCGTAAACGGGCACTTCCGCGAGTTTTCCAGGTTCGGTCTTTACTCCGAGTTTCTTCAACATGGTGAGATCGGCGTCACTGCCGACAAGCACGAACACCACATCGTTCGGGAACGTCATCGACTCGCCATCCTCCGTCGTTAACGTCACATCGGCATCCGTAATCTCATCGACGTGTTTGTAAAGTACGACTCTCAAACGCCCGGCAGTGACTTCCGCTTCGAGCGGAGTGCGCACCCAGTGTTTCATTGCGCCTGCCTTGGGATCGCGGTTCTCCCAATCTTCACGCCAGATCGCCATCGTGGTGCGTGCTCCCTCTTCCGACAGAAAAAGAGCCGCTTCGGCGGCGCTGTTGCCGCCGCCGACGACGAGGGCGTCCTTGCGGACGTAAGCATACGGCTCGACAAACAGATGATGTACCTTCGGCAGGTCTTCACCAGGCACGTGCAACCGGCGCGGATGTTCCATCGCTCCGATCGCAAACAACACACGTGCAGCTTTGTATTCAGCTAGATCTGTTTTGACAACAAAACCCTCTTCAATGTTCCCGGTGACATTCAAAACTTTTTCGCCTGTGTTGATGCGCAGATCGAGTTTCAGAACGAAGTGGATATAGTGAGAGAGCATCTCTTCGCGCGTCGGTTTCTCATGTACAGGCTTGAGTTCGCCTTCATGCATCTCCACTTCATTCGGAGTGGAGAACATCGTGCGTCCCACCGGGTACTGTCGGATTGTGTTGGCGATCGTTCCCTTTTCGATAACTAGATAACTGAGGCCCGCGTTTTGCGCCGCTTCAGCAGCCGAAAGACCGGCTGGACCGGCGCCGATGATGATGAGATCGAGCATGCGCTAAAAAACAACTTCCCCTGTTGCAACCAGCACCGACGGTCCACCCACTTTCACTTCTTCAACACTACCGCGCTGGCCCTTGACGTCCAGATTGATCCGGCTGGGACGATGAATGAAGTCGCCTTGTTCGATCACGAACTTGTATCGGCCGTCTTCCGGTTGCAACGTCAGGCCGCCGTGATGAATCAGGTAACCGCCCAACGCTCCGCACGCGCTGCCTGTGGCCGGATCTTCGGGAATGTTGTCCGCGGGCGCAAAGAAACGCGCGTGTGCTCGTGAAGCGCCAACCTCGAGCGTCTCGCGCGTGAACGCATGGCATCCCGATCCGCCGTGACGCGTGTAAATGTCTGCCAGCAGAGCAGCGTTTACACGACAATCACGCAAATCAGCGAGCGAACGTATCGGCACAACCAAACACGGCAAGCCAGTGGTGATCACTTGGATCGGCAACGCTTCATCGAGATCTTCGCGCGCCAATCCCAACGCACGCGCCACTTCTGCTTGCTCGTGTGCATCGTCGATCTCTGCGATGATCTCAAACTTTCCCTGCGTCATTACTACCTGGACCGGGTGTCCGTCATTAAACTCGATATCGACCGGCAGCACGCCGATCCCGACTTCGTGAAGGATCCGTTGCCACGTGTTGCCGTCGGACGGAAGCGGCACCACGCCTTCACGCGCGAGTGCGTTCCATGTGCCGACAACTGGATGACCCGCAAACGGAATCTCGCGGATCGGTGTGAAGATGCGCAAGCGGCGCAGGACCGAGTCGTTGTCGGCTTTGAGCACGAAGACAGTCTCAGACAAATTCATCTCACGCGCGATCTGCATCATCACTTCACTGCTCAGGCCTTCAGCTTCCGGAAACACGGCAAGTGAATTCCCGGTGAAGGCCTTTTCAGTGAATACATCCATTTGTACGAAGCGATAAGCCGGCATGCTACTTTCTCAATCAGACGCCCCTTCTGAAAATCGCCCTGAGGTCCTTACGAATCGACAACAGGAAGAACGTAAGGGCCAACAGGATAAAGAACAACTTCGAAAAGGTTTTCAAGTTTAATCCGAAGTCGTCCTCGGTCAAAACCCACGTCCTCACGGACCAAACTACGTTCCACCCAAACTCCCAACCCAGCATCGCAGCGAGGGAAATCCCACCGATGACGATCAGGCAAACCACAGCGACAGCGAGTATCGCCTTTGCCAGATTGAACCAGCGGTTCTTACTTTGAATCAGGTCGCGCAGAACCAGCACTGCCAGATGTACTGCGGCAGTAATGCCAAAAGCCGTCAGTGCAAACTGTTGTACTTCTTTTGCGAGTAAGAGCGTGCTGCCGGCGATGAGAAGCACTTCCAAAAAGTAAATGAGCTTGAGCCAGTGTCGAAACAGCAGGTCAGGAAAACTTCTCGGCACTGCAACTTCCACGAGTGCCCAGAAGATCTGGCCCAACCGCACCACCCACATCGTGCCTCTACTGTTTACTCCTCTGCTTTTCGACAGTGAGTCGAGAATCTTGCCGACGACGGTCGTCGCACGTGCCGCCGAACGCAGGGCGCTCTCGGGCTCCAACTTGCTGCGCGTGCGGAAGTTGTCTTCGTAAAACTGTCTCAGTTCGTTCGGATTGATTAACTCCTTTAGCTTCTTGTTGAGGTTTGGATCACTGGCGCTGTTATCGACGAGACGCTTTATGTAGTCGTCGAGCTGGTTTGGTTCCGCTTTGCGAGTCTTGGTTCGCATCAGCGCCTCCGCCATCAACGCGTGCCGCTCGGTTTCACCCATCGGTTCGATCGTTTCGACAATGATCTGCGCGTGAGCTTCGCCGATGAGTTGTTTGCGCAACGGGTGATTAGGAAGTAACGCGCTGATCATTCGTTCCGCGCCATCAAGACGTCCCCACAAAATATCGTTCTGGCGCCACTGTCTCGCGAGGAACGCGCCAAAGTGGCCCAGGGCTGAACCAGCGAGTTTGTTGCAACCGGTTGTGCGTTCGTTAATGAGTTGTTTCGCGTCTTCCGGACTGATGCGAATGATGTCGATCGTATCTGCTTCGCCGACCTCGGTGTCGTACATGATCGGATAAGTAAGCAGATCGTAATCCTCATAATTCTCATAGTAGTGGGCCATCGCATTGCGTGCGATCCAGATCGCGATGTCGATCTGAAGGTTGCCCGAAACCTTTTCGTTAGTCGTCTTGGCCGAGAACAGTGCGATACTCGCGTCCTCCGCTTCCTGCTTCGCGTCAAGGATGTTGTGTTTCAGCGCATCAGCCGTTATTTGAAACTGTTTCAGAATGCCCTTGTGCTGCTCCATGTTTAGAAAGTCCTGCACTCGGGTGATGCACTCCTGCTCCGGTGAGTCGCCCTTGTACGAACGGCTCTCGCTGACCAATTCGCGCTTTCCCAGGAAATAATCAAGCACGAGTGATGGAGAATTTGAATTGACTGAGAGGTTCCTGACACCTTCTTCAATCTGCCGCATAAGCTCGAGCACGTGATCCTTGATCGGACTCGCACTCACCGCTGGTTGTGCGTCAGTTTTCTCATGCGCAGTATGACGAGATCGAAGCGAGCGACTTGCGCGCCTCATGTCAGTGAAGAGGTCGTTGAAGGTCCGCTTAAAGCTCAGGAGTTCATTCTGGAAGGCAGTTTCCTGCGCCTTGGTGAATGGTTGCTGATCGAGATCGATCTGATAGTTCCGGGCCAGGATCTTGATGAGGGTCATCGCATCCCGCTCCTGCCGGTAGATCGCGTCGGCCTTGTTTCTCAGATAGTTGATCCGCCTGACGGGATAGGAAAGATCAAACTCATACAGAAACATATTGGCCGTGGGCTTTTCGGCGTCCGCTTCCGTGAGGCGATGTTCGATGTATGTTTGCACGCGCCAGGCTCGCACCATCGCGCGAACGATGATGAAGTAGTCAGAGTTTTCGTCGAAGCCGGCGACGCGAGCGATGAGTTTCGCCAAACCATCCGTCACAGCGGAGATCCGTAGACGATGGTAGCCGGCGTAAACGCGACCCTTGCGCTTGATCATGTCCGCCAGGTCCATCTCGCCGAAGTGTACGTCTCTTAGATCCTCTCTGCCCCAGCGGGTGCCGGATGGAAGCGGCGCGAGCGCGCCAAACGCTCGCCACGATTGGACCTCGTCAGCGGGCGCCGATGCGCCCATTTCCTTTGTCACCACATACTGATCGCGCTCGACGCCGGCGGTGATTGAGTTAACGCGATCGATCAGTCGATTGCGTTCCTTAACGCGTTCGAGATCTTCGCGAATCGTTTCATAGCGTGGCAGCGTCAGTAGCGCCGAGAGCGTGTTTTGAATTGCGTCAGGCTTCTGGTCAAGTTCGACTTCGTCCTCCGGATGCTCGGGCGACGGCTCGATATAGATCAGTTTGCGATCGACGGGAACATCCGCGTTCCGGTGCATGAGCGTTTCCGTGGCATAGGAGAATGGTTTGTTGTCGAGATAACCACCGTCGCCGAAGGCTCGCTTCGGGAAGGGAACGGTGGAAACGCCGCGCGGATCGAGATAGTCGCGATAGAAGCGCTGCCAGATGTTGCTCGAAGAGAACGACTCACCGTTGGTGTTGTAATTCCTCAGTCGCTTTAGCAGCGAGTCGATGTCGCTCAAGCACATCGGTTCGAATGCAAACGGAAACGACGACGTACAGCGCGCCGCGTATGCCAGAAACGGGTTGTATTTCGAGTAGAAATCGTTGCGTGTTTCCTCGCCGCTGACGCTCTTTTCCGAATAGACGAAGCGCATCACGTTGCGATGACGGCGCTCGTAGACGAGTTCGTCAGACAGACGGATGGGCAACACGACTCCCTGAAGATCTGTCGAGGTGACAAACAGATCGAGTTCATCGACAAAAGGTGATTCGTCAGTCTCACTTTGTGCTCCACCTGTTTCATCCATTCCTTCGAAGGCGCGCAACAGTTTCAGGTACATGCGTTCGCTGTTGAGCAACGAAGTAGGAGGATCCTGAAGTGCTAAAGGCTTCTCGATCGAGCGCTTGTCGTTGAGGAGCGTTTCGATGTCGCCTTCGGTTACCCAGAGGTTTTTGAGTTCTTCCATGTCCTGACCGTTGGCGAGGGCTTTGGCGAGGAAGATCCCGTTGATGCCGCCTGCTGACGTGCCGGAGAGAATATCGACCAGGAATCGCGTCGGCGGGAGCGCGGAGTTATCGGCGACTGCCTTGTTGAGTTCGTCCATCGTCATGCTTTCATTAGCGAGCAGATAGCTAACCTTCCGGTAGATCCGTTCGGTGCCGTTGAAAGCGGATTGTTGCTTGCGCGCCGTGGAACGAACGAGACGGAGCTGCTCCTGCGCGATGCCGTTGATGTAGATCGCGAGCGACACGCCGCCGTACATGACGATGGCAAAACGAACCTCCTGCTTGTACTGAGTCTGGGGGGAAGCAGCAGTCATAACGTCCTCCGTTTAGCAAAAAGGTGAAGATCAGGAAGCCAGATGAAGACGGATTATACAGATTAGATCTTCGTTATTGGTGTTTATTTGTGGCGAGTATAATGCGCCCGCTCGCTGCATCTTCCCTCAAAGGAGTTCCCCATGGATCTCGGAATCCTCAACACAGTGATTGCCCTCGTGATCATTCTTTTAGTTTTGAGTCTGCTCGTGCAGGCGATCCAAACGCTGATCAAGAAGTTGTTGAAGTTGAAGTCGCACCAGATCGAAGGGTCGTTAATGGATCTCTACGATCAGGCAATCGGCAGCGCAACTCCAGCAACTTCCTCCAGTCCGAGCGCGCCGGGCGTTTTTAGCAAGCTCAGCAGTCTGATCAAACAGAAGCCGGTTGTCCCCGACGCTCCCGCAGAACTGTTCAAACAGAAAGTTCTCAATCAGTTTAAGAACATCGGCCGGAAGACGATGTTTGGCAGCGCAGTGCTCGACTCGCTCTCGAAAGAAGATCTCTTCAAGGTGATCGGAAAGCTCGAGTCGGAAGATTTCTTCCCTGACTACGTCACAAAGTTTCAGGTGCTGTGCGATCAGATCAACAATCTGCGCAAAGCAATCGACGACGTTACGGCGAATCCCTCGTTGCGCGGCAGTGCGAGTACGAAACTCGCTGAGATCCGATCGATTCTGGCGCCGATCTTCAACAACGTGAGTGCGATTCTCGACGGCACGCAGGTCAAGCCCAAAGTTCTGTTCGCCGATCTGCTGCGGCTTGGGCAACTGGATGTCAGCGGTGTCTTGGATCTGCTCGACGAAGCTCAGAAAGCAATTGCCGAGCAAAGTAAGATCGCTTTCGACGCCGCCAATACCGGCGAAGTGACAGCGCTTCAGAAGCTGTCCGACGAGCTGGCGCAAGTCGCGAAATTGATCGGCGACTTGAGTCAAAAGTTTGTTGATGCCGTTTCGCCGCTGCGCAACAAGCTCGAGCAGGTCGAAATCTGGTTCGATACGGTCACGCAGAGTTTCGACGAGCGTTATGCGCGGAACATGAGGAGCGTTGCGATCATCATCAGCATCGTGGTGGTGATCGTGCTCAACGCAAACTTCTTCAATGTTTACAAGAGTCTTTCCACGAATGAAGTGCAACGCAATCTCATCGTGGAGAGTGGCCCGGCACTGCTCGAAAAGACGAGACAGGCGCGAGCGGCTGCATCGCCCTCACCGCCGACCGCGAAGGTCGACGTCAAAGCCGAACTGCAACAGTCGCGGGAGGAGATCGCCACTCTCTCCAGCACGTATCAGGGCTTTGGTTTTACACCGCTCAGCACGTTACAGGTACGACAGTTTCTCTGGAGCCTGGGTGGCTGGACGGCCGTCACCCACGACTCGTTTGGTCAGCGTAGCCCCTGGGGAATGATGCTGGTCACCACCCAGCCGCAGCCGGTGTGGCGTAAGCTAGACGCACGCGAATGGTGGGACAGCCGCAAGAACAACATCATCACGCTCATCGGTTGGGCGATCATGGTGATGCTTTTGAGTGTCGGTGCGCCGTTCTGGCAGGACACTCTCGAATCGCTCTTTGGCGTCAAAAACCTCCTGCAACAGAAGACCGCAACGCAAAACATCGAAACACAAAGCGGCGCGGGGCAGCCGAAAGAGTAAGATACACGCCATGAACAGTCTTGCGGCAAAGTTACGAGGCATACTGCTTCCGGTCGTCACACCATTTGACGAGCAAATGAAGTTGGACCACGAGGCGATGGTGGAGAACCTGTCGCGCTGGAAAGACAAGGGAGTGACTGGTTATGTGATGGTGGGGTCGACCGGAGAGCGTGTGCATCTTGATGAGATGGAGTATTTGCAGGTGATCGAGACCTCGCGGGCGGCGACGTCTTCTGACCTCGCGTTCATCGTCGGCGCCGGTCAGCAGAGCACCGCGGGCACGATCAGTGAAGTCAGAAAAGCGGCCCAGGCCGGCGCTGACGCGGTGCTGGTCATCACGCCTTATTTCTATCGCTCCGCGATTACGCAGGAAACGCTGATCAGCTTTTATCGCGCGGTTGCCGACGCGGCTCGGGTTCCCGTGCTGCTTTACAGTATGCCGGCGCTCACGGGTATTAAAATCGAGCCCGAGACGATCGCGCGGCTAAGTGAACATCCGAACATAATCGGGGTGAAGGACAGTTCCAACGACATTGCCGGTTTTAGTGAGACGGTGAGCCTTTGTCCGGATGACTTCGCGGTGTTGACCGGGAACGGAACTGTCCTCCTCGATGCGTTGAAGGCGGGCGCGACTGGCGGGATTCTCGCGGTGGGTTGTGTTGTGCCGGAAGTCTGCGTTCGGATCTTGCGGGCGTTTCGGACCGGTGAACTCGAGCACGCGGAACGGCTTCAGTCGAAACTCACGCCGCTGGCGGCAGCGGTCACGACGCGGTTTGGAATCGGTGGACTGAAGGCAGCGCTCGACCTCGCTGGATATCGTGGAGGAAGCGTGAGGGCGCCATTGGCTGGACCGAACGCGCAGGCCAGAGAAGAGATTGCAAGTCTAATTAACCAAGTATCCACAGATTACGCAGAATCTGCGTAATCTGTGGATGCGCCTTTGCGGGGGCAACCTACTCTTGCATAGAATGACCCGCAGGAGCCCGAATCACCTTGAGTACCGCCGAACCCGCTTGTTACAGCACCCCCGAAGAGTCAGGACTGCGCGTTGAGACGCTCACGTTCGACAAAGTCCCCCATCAGTCGCGCCTCTTTCTCGAATACCTGAAAGATCCAGTCGCACTGCGAAGGTTCTATCCTTCCGCTGTCCAGTTTCATCATGAACTCGCGCAACGTGTGCCCGAAGTCCTCTCCGCTTATAAAGTCGATCGACAAAAGGTCTGCGACGCGCTTGAAGCGATGAACCGGCGTTGGGGCGCGGGCGAAGCGACGGTCGAGAACATTCGGCTGCTGCGTGAAGCGGACTGCATCGCGGTGGTTTCAGGTCAACAGGCGGGATTGTTTACTGGCCCACTCTACACGGTCTATAAAGCGCTCTCGGCGGTGAAATTGGCCGGGTGTCTGAGTCAACGAAACACGAAAGCGGTGCCGGTGTTCTGGATCGCTGCCGAGGATCACGATTTTGCCGAAGTCGCTAAAGCTGAGTTTATTGGCCGCGACTGTCAACTGAAGAGCGTCGAAGTCTCAACCGCGCTGCATCAGGAGGGGCAACCGGTCGGTCGCGTACGTTTGAATGAGTCGATCGATACGGTAATCGATGAGCTTTTCGACTTGTTGCCGAATTCGGAGTTCGCGGCTGACATGAAGGCGCTGGTGAAGAACGCCTGGCAGCCCGGCCGCGGATACGTTGACAGCTTTGCGACCATGATGACTTCGTTGCTTGGACGTCATGGTTTGATCTTTCTCGATCCACTCGATCCGGAGTTGAAGCGACTTGCAGCGCCGCTCTACTCCGAAGCCGCGCAACGTGCGCCGGAGATTGCGAGTGCGATCGAAAAGCGCAGCAGCGAGTTGGAGAGCAACGGTTATCACGCGCAGGTGCTCGCAACTGCAAATTCATTCCCGCTGTTCCTGCACGATGAACAAGGCAGGCGGCATGCAGTCGCGCGTGTTGAGAACGGAAAGTACCGGACTAAGGACGACGAGACGGAGTATTCGGCTGAAGGGCTCGCAAAGATGGCGCTGGAGACGCCCGAGCGTTTTAGTCCGAATGTAACTCTGCGTGCCGTGGTTCAGGATTATCTCTTACCGACGATTGCGTATCACGGCGGTGCTGCCGAGATTGCTTACTTTGCACAGACCGCCGAGGTGTATCGCGTGCTTGAACGTCCGGCGACGCCGATTCTGCCGCGTTCGAGTTTGACGATGATCGAGCGCCACTCGGGCCGCGTGCTCGAAAGATACGGGCTCTCGCTGGCGGACTTCTTCGAGGGTCTCGAGCCGGTTATCAAGCGCGTCGTTGAAGAACATCTCGGCGCAAATACGGCGAGGCTGTTTTCGAACGCTGAGGAGAAGGTCAATCACGAACTCGATCGCTTGCGAGGGGAGCTCGAAGCGATCGATCCGACGCTCGCTTCTGCGCTCGATACCGGTCGAAAGAAGATCAACTATCAGCTCGAAGGACTGCGCACGCGTTTTGTGCGGGCGCAAATGAATCGCGACGAAGCCGCTCACCGGCAGTTACAGCGTGCCTTCGATCAGCTTTATCCCAACAAGGATCTCCAGGAGCGTCATATCAATATCACCTCGTTGCTGGCCCGCCACGGCACGTACGTGATCGAGTGGATCTATAATGCGATTAATTTGGGATCGACCGAGCATCATGTGGTCTATTTATAGTTCTTGAGAGGTTATAGGTCCGATAGGTCCTATCGGACCTATTCTTTTTCGAATGTCAAAAATCCGTGTCCTCGCAGATCACGTCGCTAATCAAATCGCCGCGGGCGAGGTCGTTGAGCGCCCCGCGTCAGTAGCCAAAGAGCTGGTCGAGAATTCGATCGATGCCGGCGCTACGCGTATCACGATCGAGATCGAAGCGGGTGGCCGGCGCTTGCTTAAGGTGTCTGACGATGGCGAGGGAATGGTGCGTGACGACGCCGTGCTCGCTTTCGAACGACACGCCACTTCGAAGATCCGTGAAACAGATGACCTGGCGGCGATCGGCACGCTTGGTTTCCGCGGCGAAGCGCTCGCTTCGATCGCATCCGTGGCCAGAGTTGAGTTGACGACTTTCACGGAAGGCGCGAAGGTTGCGACACGTGTGACCATCGACGGCGGGCGAATGCGCGACGTCAAAGACGCAGCGCATCCGCGTGGCACGACGATCGCCGTACGAGACTTGTTCTTCAACATTCCCGCGCGGCGCAAGTTTCTACGATCCGAAGCGACCGAGACTTTTCACCTTACCAACCTGGTCACACACTACGCGCTCGCGCATCCGGAAATCGCTTTCACTTTCATAAACAACGGCCGCGAGACTATTCGCGCCGCGGCTGCGAAGGACCTGCGCGAACGTGCTTATCAGATTTTCGGCGCTGAGTTTCTCGAAAACCTGCTCGAGGTGAACGGCGGTGATCGCGGTGTTGCGCGCGTCACGGGTTTTGTTTCCGCGCCAAGAGACCGGCGCACTTCGCGCGATTCGCAGTACCTGTTTGTGAATCGAAGGTTCGTGCGCGATCGGATGATTGGGCGTTCGTTGTCGGAGGGCTATCGCTCGATCCTGCCGCACGGCGTGTATCCGGCGGCGTTGCTGTTCATCGATACGCCGCTCGAAGAGGTTGATGTAAATGTTCATCCGGCCAAGACGGAAGTGCGTTTTCGCAGATCGGCGGCAGTTGCGGACGCCGTGCGAGAAGCCGTCAAGAATGCGCTGGCGCGTTCCGGTTACGAGGAACGAATCGTGTCGGCGAGCGTTGCTGCGACCGCGACTCCGGCCCCGGATTTCAATTTGGCCCAGGTTCCGATCAACCCACAACCAAGAATCGAGTATGTGCCACCGCCGCCGCCAATCGTGGTCGAGGAACGTCCGCTGGTTAAAGAAGTCTCGGGCGACGAGATCGCTCGTGACATCGACGAAATGATCCGTGTGTCATCAGTTCAATCCGTGGTTCTTCCTCCGTTGAACTCGGCCGAGAAGATCGCACGTCCAGTCACCAACGATTCGCTCTCAGCAAACATCCGCCCGCTCGGTCAACTCGAAGAGAGTTTCATCATCGCGACTGACGATGAAGGACTGTTGCTGATCGATCAGCACGTTGCGCACGAGCGGATCTTGTTTGACAAGTATCGCGCGTTGGAAGCTGAACGGCGCAGCGAATCGCAGCAGTTGCTGGTGCCGGAGACTTTTGACCTCACGCCTGCGCAAGCGGCGGTCTTCGATGATCTGGCGCCGGAACTGGAGAAGTATGGGTTTGAGTTGATGCGGTTATCGGGGCGAACGGTGGCGATCAAAGCCACACCGGCGGACCTGCCGGCGGGCGAAGCGCGAAACATGCTCTCCGAGTTGCTTGATACGGTTGATGCGGAGAAGAAGAGCACGGCGCGTGAGACGCTTCGCGATGAGATCGCAGCGTCGCTGGCGTGTCATGCCGCGATCAAGGTGAACATGCCGCTCGCGCCGGAGAAGATGAGATGGCTGATCGATCGACTGCTGCAAACGTCGTCGCCAACGACATGTCCGCATGGTAGGCCTGTGATCTTGCGGCTAAAGACACGAGATATTCTGAAGGGCTTTCACCGCATCTAGGTTTTCACCACAAAGACACAAAGGCACAAAGTTGATAATGATAAAGGCATTCTTTGTGTCTTCGTGTCTTTGTGGTTAAATTTTTTCCAGTGTTTCGAGAACTAACGAGACATCGGATAGATCCGGCAGAAGCGCATCGGGATTGCACGCGATGATCTCTTCCCGCAAATAAGTCCGTCCCGTTCCCACGGCAACAGCCCGTGCCCCGAAGTGTCGCGCGCAGTCGATGTCGTTCGGAGTGTCCCCGATAACGATGAACTGCTCCGGCGTGAGGTCCATCTGGAGATGCTTTCGAATCCGCTCTGCGGCCCGCGCCGGCAAGTCGCGCCGGTTGTGCGACTCATCTCCAAACGCACCCGGTAACGTGAAATACTGATCCAGCCCTACAAGCTCCATCTTCAGAGTCGCCATCGACTTGATATTGCCCGTCACGAGCGCCGACTCGTACCGCGGATGCGCCGCCAGCGCCTCCAGCGTCTCACGAACCCCCGGCAGCAGTTCGAAAAACTTCGTGCCGTTACTCGTTACTCTTCTTGCTTCCTCGGTCAGTCGCGTTGCGAGCACCTCCGCTCGCGCCAAAACATCATCCTGCGTAAAACCGTCGACGCTCAAAGCTTCGTAAACGATTTGCAGGTCGGTCATTCCCGACACCTGCATCTCCGCCAGTCGTCCGGCCGTGCCGAAGATCTCTTCGAGCACAGGAACGGTGTAGTCCTTGTACGCGCCGGCTTTTACCGATCGAATCAACGTGCCATCGATGTCCCAAAGAAGTATCCGCATGTTCTACTCAACCACCGCCAAAACGTCTCCCGCATTCACCGTGTCGCCGGGTTTCACCTTAATCGAAACAATCACACCCGCGCGTGGCGACTTCATCTCGTTCTGCATCTTCATCGCCTCGACCACCACCACGCCCGTGCCCTTTTCAACCTCCGCGCCCGGTTCAAGTTGCACACGCACAACCTTGCCCGGCATCGGCGCCAGAATCTCTGCCACGCCGTGATGATGCCGATCGGAATTCTGACCGCTGCGCAAACGCTTCGGATCGACAATCGTCACCGCATGACTGCGCCCATGAGTGTTAACTTCAAACGTGTCCTTTGTCTTTTCATTGACACGACACTCGTGAATCTCTGTCCCCAGAAAGAACAAGTAGCTGTCCGGCTCCGGCTCGCGAAACTGAAGCTCGTAAACACGACCATCGATCTCCGCGGATAGTCGTCCACCTTTAACTTTAATGACGAGCTCTACCTCACGGTCTCCGATCAATGCTTTTAGTTTCACGACTTCCTCCACTTCGAGGAAGTTTGCGCCTGCTTCCGCAGCGCATTCCGGCCAGCCATTTTCCAGCGGCTCCGGGAACCCTGATTTGCCGTCTGTAACGAGGTTCGCTGTTGGCGGTGCGCGTAACTGAGCGCGGCCGCGATTGCCACCAGATCGGCTTCGACTTCGGAGGTTTCGATTCCCGCGCGCCGCTCGTTGAAGCGACTTATGAAACCGGTGTCGAGCCGCGCCGCAATAAACTCTTCGTCTCTGACGACTTCGCGAAAGAACGACAACGTGGTCGTGATCCCGGCGACGTCGTATTCATCAAGCGCGCGTCGCAATCGATCGATCGCCTGTTCACGTGTACGACCCCAAACCGCGAGCTTTGCGATCATCGGATCGTAGTAAATTGAAACTTCGGAAAGCCGCGTGACGCCGCTGTCGATCCTTATTCCGGGACCGGCAGGTTCGCGCAAGTGAGTTATCACGCCCGGGCTCGGGAAGAAATTGTTGGCCGGATCTTCGGCGTAGAGGCGGCATTCGATAGCGTGGCCTTCCCACTCGACGTCTTCCTGGCTGAACGACAACGCTGCGCCATTCGCAACCAGAAACTGCTCGCGCACGAGGTCGCGTCCGGTTACGAGTTCAGTGACCGGGTGTTCGACCTGAAGCCGCGTATTCATCTCGAGAAAATAGAACTCGCGTGTGGCGTCGGAGAAGAGAAACTCGACGGTTCCCGCGCCCGTGTAATTCACTGCGCGGCCGAGTTTCACCGCCGCTTCGCCCATTCGCCGGCGCAGATCAGGATCGTTTATCGGTGAAGGGCACTCCTCGATCACTTTCTGATGGCGACGTTGAATCGAGCATTCGCGTTCGCCGAGATGGACTGCGTTGCCGTGTGTGTCGGCAAAGATCTGTATCTCGATATGTCTCGGCCGCTCGACTGCTTTTTCGAGATAGAGCGAAGAATCACCAAAGGCAGCCGCAGCTTCGGCCTGCGCAGTTTCGAAGGCAGAACGCAGCTCGTTGTCGTCCGTAACGAGACGCATGCCTTTGCCGCCACCGCCGGCAGCGGCTTTCAACATCACCGGATAACCAAACTTCGCAGCCGTCGCGATCGCTTCTTCGAACGACTCCAACGGTTCAACTGTCCCGGGAACGATCGGAACACCAGCTTCCACCGCTGCGCGGCGCGCGCTCGTCTTCGATCCCATGATCTCCATCGCTTCCGGAGTCGGACCGATAAACGTCAATCCAGCGGCCGTCACCGCACGCGCAAACTCAGCGCTCTCGGCGAGAAAACCGTAACCCGGATGGATCGCTTCCGCTTTGACCTTCTTTGCCGCCGCCACGATGGCGTCGATCTTCAGGTAACTCTGACTCGACGCGGCTGGGCCAACGCACACAGCTTCATCAGCCATCCGCACATGCAAACTCTCAGCGTCAGCCTCTGAATAGATCGCAACCGGCCTGATCCCCAACTCGCGGCAAGTGCGAATGATGCGAATGGCGATCTCGCCTCGATTGGCGATTATGATCTTTTTGAACATAAATCATTAAACACAGATTTCACGGGTGAGAACGGATTATGCCTTATCCTACGGAGATCCGTATTCATCCGTGAGAATCTGTGGTTCAAACCACGATGGAATTCGCGGGACTGCGCGGATCATACCTCACGACGATCTGTCTGCCGGGAGCGTAGTCGCCGGAGCGCTGTTGCTGGAGGGCGCTGAGTGCCTGGGAGGATTCGTATTGAACTCCGGCCAGCATGTAAGTGTAAGTAACCTGGGTGATCTGTCCGTTGTTGTCGGAGACGGCGTCGATGATCTCTCCGTCGGTCATGCGACCTGTTTTCGAGAGACGTGCGATGCGTGAGGGTTCGTCTTCTGTTCGTTTGCGGAAACGATCGAGAAACGACATTCGTCGCTAAGGTTGGAGGGCTCCGGCTGACATGGAGCGTCCGACTCCTCCTTTGGCTGCATCGGAGAGTTTCATAATGATGCCGTCGCGTCCGATCCAGTCGTCTTCATTTCCCAGGATCTTGTCTTCACCGGCAAAGCGCATGGCGTAACCGCTGATCAACAGTCCGCCTGCAGGTGAGTCGTCAGAAGCGGATGTGAGAGAAGCCCTGCGAATGACTGCACCACGAAGCGACCGCGACTTTTCAGTCGTGACTGCCGCTACGTCAGCGCTTCTGGGGTTGTAGCCGCTCGGATCGAGCGAGGCGAGCGTGCCATCCGGGTCCGGAATGCGTGCCAGGAGATCTTTAAAGTCTGCCGGGAATGTTTTGTATTTTTGCTGGTATTCGAGCATTGCTCGCTCGAAGGTATAAAAGTCAGCGCGGATGGCGGCTTCCTTTGCCATCTCTCGTTGACGCAAACGAGCCGGCACGGTCACTCCGATTAACAGGGCAATCAGCAAAGCGACGACCGACGAAGCGAGCAGTCCGCGGCGAGCATGCTTGAGTCCGCAGAATTTTTCCGGTTGGAGACGGATCGAGCGATAGAGCTTGCGACCCAACCACAGGGTGACGAACATCACCGGGATCGAAATCCACTTCAGGCGCCAGGCAGCAGTTTCTGCCGACGCGACCCACTCCCATAAACCAAACTGACCCGTGCCACGTTGAACAAAAGCGACGATGGTCTGGACGATCAGGACGAGGACCATGAGCGAGCCGCTAACCGCCAAAACGAGGGCGCGGCCATATGAAGGGAGTTCGTGGTCGGGTTTCGGGAGCGGTTCACCAACGGCGCGTGCACCACATTGTTTGCAACCACTGCTCAGTGCGCCGTGGAATTTGAAGCCGCAACACGGACAAATCGTCAAGCGTTTACCTCAAAGAAAATAGGTCCACCAGGACTAATGGAGCCTATGTTAGCTCGGTTTATGAACAAGCCGGGGTTCCGTTCGCCGCTCACCGGCTTTAGCATACGAAGCTCCGGGCTCAACGTTCTGGGTTTTAGCCTGCTCAGTCTTCGTTAACTCGCGCCACGTGTGATACATCCGGTGCGCGAACGTCCAATAAGAGCCAATCGCCAGCACCCAGAGAACCGCCGGCATCCGATTGGCAAAGAAATTAGTCGACGTTGGATGAGTACTGAGCGCCCCGATAATAAAAAGTACAACCCGTTCCGGGCGTCGCAGAAAGCCCACGTCACACTTGGGAATCAGGCTCTCCGCCCGAGCGCTCGCGTAGCTTACCATAACCGAGCCCATTAGTCCGGCACCCGCAAGAAAAACATTAAGAGTTGAATGGGCCTCCGTGTCGCGGGCGTAAAAGACCATTAGGCCAACAAAAACCACCATGTCTGACAGGCGGTCCAGCGAAGAATCGAGGAAACCGCCAAATCTGGTCACCCGGCCTGAAAGTCGGGCCACCTGGCCGTCGAGCATGTCGAAGAGATTGGCGACGATCAGGGTGATTCCGGCCCAGAAGAACCAGCCCACTCCAAAAAGAAGACCGCAGCCGACGTTTAAAGAAACGCCGATCACGGTCAAGATATTAGGATTGATGTGGCCCATGGCCAGCCAGCGAACTATCGCATCGATGATTCGCTGGGCTCCACGCCCGATACTAGCCCCAAACATGTGTTAGGTCGTTTCTCCTCGCGCATCATAGATCCACAGATTACACAGATTGAGAACAGAAATCTGTGTAATCTGTGGATAAGTCAGCCGTTGGCTTCCAGTTCGTCGTGTAGCGTACGAAGCTGCCTGATCTCGAAGTTGCGAGCGCCGGCCGGGGTTCGTACGACTATTTCGTCGCCTTCCTCTTTGCCCATCAAACTTCGGCCTACCGGCGACGTGGTTGATATCAATCCCTGTGCCGGATCGCTCTCTTCCGGGGTCACCAGACGGTAGGTGACTTCTTCATCCTTCTCACCGTCGTACAAAACCAGCGTCGAACCGTACGACGCCTTGTCCCGCGGCACTTTGTTCGGGTCGATTGAGGCGATCTCGCTGATTCTTTGTCGCAATTCGACGATCCGCGCTTTCACGACGTTCTGCCGGTCGAGCGCGGCCCGATACTCGGAGTTCTCACGCAAATCGCCGAATTCCAGGGCGCGTTTGATCTCTTTCGGCAAATGTATGCGCAGTTCTGATTCCAACTCGTCGAGTTCGCCCTGGAGTTTTTCTTTAATGACCTGTGACACAATCCACCTTCAGCAATTATTGATGTTTATGATAACTGGCCTCGTCCAGAGCTCCAAAAGAAATACCGGTATCACGGGCAGTTCTCACTAGCTGCCCGTTTGGCGGCACTGTCTTAATACACTTTATCGCCTCCGTAAGTGGTACAGTCACCACATCTCCCGCTTGTAAAGCAACCATCACACCCGACTGGCCATTCGCTAGTGCACGAACAGCGCTCGAGCCATAGTTAGTCGCGAGCATCCTGTCGAACGCGTTCGGACGACCGCCTCGCTGAAGGTGACCGAGCACCACGCAACGAGTCTCGCGGCCAGTTACTTTCTCCAGATCCTGTTGCAGGTGCTGGCCTATGCCACCGAGCCGGGGTGCACGAAGTCCATCACCCTTGTCTTGATAAATCAACTCGTGCCCGATCTCCAAAGCACCTTCGGCGACCACGATGATACTAAAATTCGATCCGCTCAGGTCACGCGCGCGAATCTTCTCGGCTACGACTTCGAGCGAGAATGGAATCTCCGGAATCAGGATCACGTCCGCTCCGCCGGCGATACCCGAATGAAGCGCAATCCAACCGGTATGACGGCCCATCACTTCGAGAATCATCACCCGATCGTGCGACTCGGCGGTCGTGTGTAAGCGGTCCAACGCTTCGGTGGCGATATCCAGCGCAGTTACGAAACCGAACGTCAGTTCAGTACACGCCAGATCGTTGTCGATCGTTTTCGGCACTCCGCAAACTTTGACGCCCCGTTTATCGAATTCAGCCGCGATCGTGAGCGTGCCTTCACCGCCGAGGACCACCAGCGCGTCGATCCCGAGGATCTTCATGTTGGCGATCGCTTCCTGATAGACGCTTTCGACGTCCTGCTTCACGCCGTCGCGGGAACGTTCGACATAGTTTCCGCGGTTTCGTGTCCCCAGGATCGTGCCGCCGCGCGGCAGTAGACCTCGCACGTCGCTTGGTGCAAGCAGTCGCGTGCGAGTGGCGCCGAGCAGACCTTCGAAGCCGTCTTCGATGCCGATCACGCGCATGCCGTGCTCGCAAGTGGCAGTCTTTACCACGGCGCGAATCACCGCGTTCAGCCCGGGAGCGTCACCGCCGCCAGTCAGGATCCCAATCGTGCCAAACATAGGGCCAAGTCTACCATTGCCGAATGCCAAATGCCGATTGCGAATTGCATTGGAAATATTTTCCCGAGTCAAGTAGCATAACAGCAAAATGGAAATCGATGACGACGCAAAAGAGATAGTTCGCGAGATTGGGACTGCGATTAACGAGTCAGTCGAAAACTCGACGAAGGTTGCAGAAGCAATTGAACGCCTGCGTGAAGCGGGATATGAGATGGAACTGACGCTCCGGCTCGAGATTGGTTTGAGGCCTCACGCCGGAGATGAAGAGCGCTCGAGTGAGGGAGCGGATCTCGATCTTACCGAAGAGGATCTTCAGGTGCTTCAGCGAATGAAGATCCGCATCGATCCTGAGAAATAGTTTTAAGCACGGATTTACACAGATGAGTACGGATTATAGATCTGTGTTCATCTGTGTAAATCTGTGGTTAGTTTGTTTGATCTTGGGGCGTGTGTTATTTTATCCGGCTTTTAATCAAAGAGGAGTTTAACGACTGTATGTCAAATGCGAATCATGTCGGTAAGGTTGTGCAGATCATCGGCCCCGTTCTCGACGTGGAGTTTGATGGAAGCTATCTACCGCCAATTTACCAGGCGCTGCGAGTGACGTCTGAAGGATTTGACGTACCGACACCAATCGACGTGATCGCGGAAGTGCAGCAGCACCTCGGCGAAGGCCGCGTGCGCACGGTTTCAATGACGCCGACTGACGGGATGGTGCGTGGCATGAAAGCCACCGATACTGGTGGCCCGATCACGATGCCTGTCGGCGAAGGTACGCTCGGCCGCGTGCTCAACGTCATCGGCGAACCGGTAGACACGCTCGGTCCGGTGAAGCACGACAAGCGCTATCCGATTCACCGTCATGCACCGAGTTTCGAAGAGCAATCGACCGAACTCCAAATGTTTGAAACGGGCATCAAGGTCATCGACCTGATTCAACCCTTCCTGCGCGGCGGCAAGATCGGATTGTTTGGCGGCGCGGGCGTCGGCAAGACGGTTATCGTGATGGAGTTGATCAACAACATCGCGAAGGCACGCTCAGGTTTTTCGGTGTTCGCCGGCGTCGGCGAGCGCACGCGTGAAGGAAACGACCTCTTGCGCGAAATGGTGGAGTCGCAGGTTATCCAGTTTGGCGAGCAGTTCAATAAGAACTTCCACGACACCGGAGCTTTTGACCTTACCAAGGTCGATATGAGCACGATCGGGCAGTCGAAAGTGGCCCTGATCTACGGCCAGATGACTGAACCTCCCGGCGCGCGTCTCCGCGTTGCGCTTTCGGGTCTTACGGTCGCCGAGTACTTCCGCGATCAAGGCCTTGACGTGCTGCTCTTTATCGACAACATTTTCAGATTCACGCAGGCGGGTTCGGAAGTGTCGGCGTTGCTGGGCCGCATGCCTTCCGCCGTGGGTTATCAACCAAACCTCGCCACGGAAATGGGCGAGATGCAGGAGCGCATCACGTCAACGAAGACCGGTTCGGTCACTTCGATTCAGGCGGTTTACGTGCCTGCGGACGACTACACCGACCCGGCGCCGGCGACGACGTTCGCGCACCTCGACGCGGTCACCGCACTCTCGCGACAGATCGTCGAGTTGGGTATCTATCCGGCGGTCGATCCTTTGGCTTCTTCGTCACGCATTCTCGATCCGCGCGTCATCGGCCAGGAGCACTACGACACCGCGCAGGACGTGAAGCGCGTGCTTCAGCGTTACAAAGACCTCCAGGACATCATCGCGATCCTTGGTCTCGACGAACTGTCAGACGAAGACAAACTGACGGTTTCGCGCGCGCGCAAGATTCAGAGGTTCTTCTCGCAGCCGTTCTTCGTGGCCGCGCAGTTCACCGGACTCGAAGGCAAGTACGTGAAACTCGAAGACACGGTCCGAGGTTTCCGCGAACTCGTTGACGGTAAGCACGACGATCTGCCGGAGCAGGCGTTCTACATGGTCGGAACGATCGAAGAAGCGATTGAAAAAGCGAAGTCGTTTACTCAGTAGAGACTATGGCGGACAAGATTCAACTCGAAGTGGTCACACCTGAGCGGCGTGTTCTGGCGGAACAGGTTGATATGGTGACGGTGCCGGGCTTCGGTGGTGAGTTGGGAGTTCTCCCGGGTCACACGCCGCTCATCTCGCAACTGCAAACCGGCGTTCTCACTTACGTGCAGGACGGGAAGAGTTATCCGTTGCACGTCTCTGGCGGATTCGTCGAGGTCAGAGACGATCACGTTTCGGTGCTGGCTGAAGTTGCGGAACGCCCGGACGAGATCGATGCGGCACGCGCACGGCTTCAGCGCGAACGGCTCGAGAAACAATTGAATTCGTGGAGTGGAACGGAAGAGGATTTCGAGGTTGCGAGAGCCAAGCTCGAGCGTTCCGTAGTCCGGCTCCAGCTCGCTTCAGCCCGCTAATTACTATCCACAGATTACACAGATCGATCCGGATTTCATCTGTGTAGTCTGTGGATCATTTCTTTTACGGCGTTTTCGAGACCAACGAAGATCGCGTGTGACACGATGTTGTGCCCGATGTTGAATTCCACGATCTTTTCAATCGCCGCAACTGCTCCGACGTTCCTGTAGGTCAGCCCATGACCGGCGGCGACGATGAGCCCTTTGCCTGCCGCGAGTTCAGCCGCTTCTCTCAATCTGCGCAGCTCCTTTGCCGCGTGTGCCGCGCCTTCGCCGTGAATCCCGCGCGCGCCGAGTGTTGCTTCGGAGTAAGCCGCAGTACACAACTCCACCTGCTGGGCGCCAACCTCACGCGCCGCTTCGATTTGATCCGGGTTCGGATCGATAAACAGGCTCGCGAGAATTTTCGCTTCCTTCAAACTCGACACCGTGGCGCCAACAATCGAGATATTTGTCCGGACGTCGAGACCACCTTCGGTCGTGACTTCGTTTGGCTTTTCCGCCACGAGCGTGACTGCATCCGGTTTCGCGTCAAGCGCGATCTGCAACATCTCTTCTGTCGCGGCCATCTCGAGATTCATATAAGTCGTTACTGATTTGCGCAGCAGTGGAACGTCGAGATCCTGAATATGCCGGCGGTCGCCGCGCAGGTGTATGGTGATGCCATCTGCCCCCGCCTGTTCACACACCATCGCGGCCGCGATCAGACTTGGCTCCGGGGCGCGACGCGCCTGCCGCACCGTGGCGACGTGATCGATATTGACGTTGAGACGAGCGGTCATGTTCGGGAAACCATTATAAGTCCAATAGGGCCTACAGGACCTATTCAGAACGCTTAAGATCGTGAACCGCCCTGATGGCCGCGTCGTAAACGCCGCGTCGCGCCTGCCGTCGAATCAGTCCGACTTCGCCAAGCATCTTGAAACTATCGCTGGCCAAACTAATCTTGCTTCCCTCGTTGTGGTCCCAGCGAACAGGAATCTCTTTCAATTTCAAACCCGCGCGAAACGTCAGATACAGCAACTCCACGTCAAATCCAAATCGATCTATCGTCGCCGCCTCGACAAGCGGTCGGCAGACGCTCATTCGAAAAGCCTTGAAGCCACATTGCGTGTCCCAGAACGGCAGTCCAGTCGCGAGTCGAACGGCGAGATTGAAGATCCGTCCACCTTGTTCACGCCGCCACGACTGGTGCACGCCGATCAGCTTTCGGTCCAGCGCGCGCGAGCCAAAAGCGACATCGCACTGTCCGCTTGCCAGCGGATCGACCAGTTTCGGCGCTTCGGTGATCGGAGTGGATAGATCGGCATCGGAAAATAGTGCGACGTCAGAGCGCGCTGCTAACAGTCCCAGCCTGACGGCCCGGCCCTTTCCGAGGTTCGACTTGTAACTGATAACCGAGGTGCGAAGATCCGGTGCTTCCTTGAGAGTCTCGCGCGCCAGTTCGGCCGTTTGGTCTGATGAGCCGTCGTCAACGACGATGACTTCGGACTCCGGTGAATTATTGCGCAAATAATCCACGACGGCCCGCAGGGTGTTCCCCAGCCGAGCTGATTCGTTGTAGGCAGGAATGATGACGGAAACAGCTACGGCCATCGCTTCGATGGCAATATAACACGCCTCCTTTGGAGTGCGGCGGCCTGACGCGCTTTGTTATCGATAAGGCTCGATCGAGACTAAAGCGGCGTCGGGCCGCCGCACTCCAAGGAGTTCCTCCTCTGTGTTATATTCTGGCAATGGAAGTTGCCCGCCAATTACCGGAATCTCCATCGTCTGATTATCACCGTGGCTGGATAAACAAGCCGTTTGCGGTAACCGCCGCCGCAGTCATCTTAGTCGCGGCGATCTTTGGTGGAACTGTCGGCACCGGCAGGAGATTGGCCACTTTCACTTCCAACAACCCCAAGAACTCTTTCCGCGTCGCAGACGAGATCGAAAAAGACTACAACGAAGCAATCTCCACCATCACCAGCAATTATTCAGGCGACATCGATCACGAGCGTGCGACCCAGGCCGCGATTCAGGGCATGCTTTCGACCCTCGATCCACATTCGGCGTACTTTCCGTACAGCGAGTTCAGAAAACTAAAAGAGGATCAGGATTCGCGCTTCTACGGCATCGGCGTAACCATCGTGCAGCATCGCGACGGTGTGTACATCCAAACCGCGGTCGAAGGAACACCGGCGGCAAAAGTCGGTTTGAAGTATGGCGATCGGATTCTCGAAGTTGACGGCAGGAGCGCCCGCGATTGGACCAGCGAACAGGTCTCAAAGAACGTTCGCGGCGCACTCGGCGAACCGGTAACGCTCAAAGTCGAGCGCGCGGGTTCTCCAGCGCCGATGTTTTTCACCATCGTTCGCGACTCGGTTCCGCTGCCGACGATTCGCAACTCTTACATGATTCGACCCGGCACCGGCTACATCGGACTTACCGGCGGCTTTCAGCGCTCGAGCGACGATGAGTTGTCGAAGGCGATGAAGCGTCTCGAAGAGCAGGGAATGCGCCAGCTCATTCTCGACCTGCGCGGCAACCCCGGAGGACTTCTCGATCAGGCGATTGACGTCGCGAGTGAATTCTTGCCGCGCGGCCAGGTAGTGGTGTCGGTTAAAGGCCGGACTGAATACAGCGAGCCGATCGTTTACAAATCAACCGGCTCCGATCCGGCGACGGTGCCTCTGGTGATTCTGATCAATCGCAATAGTGCGTCGGCTTCGGAAATTGTCGCGGGCGCGATCCAGGATCACGGGCGCGGGCTAATCGTCGGTGAAACCAGTTTCGGCAAAGGACTCGTGCAGCGCATATTCCAGTTGCCTTTCAACACCGGACTGACGCTCACAACCGCACGTTACTACACTCCCTACGGCCGTTCGTTGCAGCGCGATTATTCGAGTGGTTCGCTTTACGACTACTACACGCGCCACGATTCGAACGACGATCAACCCGCGACTCCCAACGTGCAGCGTAATCTCGAGTCGCCACTTGCGCTCGCATCCCCGACGCCGCATCCACACGCCGGACCCGCCGTTCAAACTGCGGTCGGGCGCGTGTTCTACGGCGGCGGTGGCATCACGCCGGATATCGAGGTGAAGGAAGCAGCCAACACACCCGCACGCCTGCGAATCGCGGAAGCAGCGTTTCACTTCACCAGGCAGTTGGCGTCAGGCGTACTTCCCGGTTTGGAATCATATCGAGTTGATAAGGTTCAGTATGGCAAGAACGCGCGAGCGACAGACTTTCCGATAACCGATCGCGTGGTTGAAGCGTTTCGCAATTTTGTTCGTACGCAAACGGATTTCCAGGTGCAGCCGGCACAGATTGACGAAGAACTCGAATTCACGAAGCTGAGATTGCGGCAGGAGATCGTGACTGCTGCGTTTTCGAACGACGCCGGCGCGCGCGTGTTGCTTGATAGCGACGCGCAAGTGCTGCGCGCGCTCGAAGCCTTACCCGATGCCAAGCGCCTGGCCGATAGTACACGCGGCACTGTTTGGCGAGGCTGAGTCAAAAAAAACCGCCATGAAACGATTCCTCATCTTCGCGGCAATCGCTGTGATTGCCTGTTCCTCCGTCGTTCCAGCGCAAGAACAGGAACCAAAACTCAAGCCGACGGTTTCTCCGCGCACTGACACGCGCAAAGATCTGCTCCTGGAAATCATCTACAACCGCAACCTGACTCCAGGGTATTGCACGGTGGATGGTCCTGACGAGAAACCGAATTGGATCTGGGTCACGCGGTTCGAGCGAATTCCGAATCACCAGCTTCAGCACCGTGAAATGCCGATCTGGGCCGTAAAGCTTGAAGCCGTTTACAACGGTGAAACTGCCGACGTTAGATTGACCGTTCTTCGCCGTGCGAAAGACATCCAGAAAGAAGATTTGGTGGCGACCTATCAAGTTGGCGTGGATGAGGAGAAGATGTTAGATGAGTTGACTTCGTTGGGGATTGAGCCATTCACCATCAAACTACTCGCGGCTGTTCCTCCGGTCCCACCACCGCCGAGCTTTAATAACCCGACGGCGGCTATTCAGATCGTGAAGGTAGATAGTCACAACATGCCGCGCCCGGCCTACTTGATCACTTTTCGCAACTTGTCGGAAAAGAGCGTGTCAGCGCTGCAAGTCGAACTAACGACTGACGGGCGTCAGGGTGTCTCGAGTATGTTTCAGGGCGAAGAAGGTCGCGCTTTGATAGAGCCGGGCGGAACTTCTGAGCAATACATCACGGTAATGCCGCACGGCCGCATCACCCAACCATCAGCATCAAACATTATCAACATTCGCAGTGTGGTGTTCAGTGATTTGAGTTTTGAAGGCGCGATGGAAACTGCATGTAGTCTTGAGACGTTTGTCATGGGGCGACGCCTCTGGCTGCGTAATGTCGTATCGCTCATCGATCGCGAGCTCCCCACGTTAAGTGCCGATCACATAGAAGCGGCTAAGCAGTTCAAAGAAAAGTTTTCGGCGTTGGGTTATGACCTCACAGAGCGTGAGCGAAATCAGGCTTCGGTTGTTTCACCCAAATGCGGGCAACCTTCGCAACGAGCGTCCATCGCCCCGCAAACTCTCAAACTTCAAATGCTTCGCGATCTCGATCGCATCATCAGTACGCGTCCCTCGCCGCCAGTGAATTTCAAGTCGTGGCTCGAAGAGCGCCGCACACGCTATCAGGCCTGGCTCGCGCGCTTGTAGGACCTTTTAACCACAAAGACACAAAGACACAAAGACACTAAGTTTTTTATTTATGTCCCTGGTGTCTTCGTGTCTTTGTGGTTAAAAACTGATCCGCCTGGAGCACTTTTAGTTGCATTAACCGCGCGACTTTATTTATATTCCGCAATTCATCCGTTCTACTAGCCGGTTTCTAACGGCAATCGTTCTATCCCACGCAGTTTTAGGAAAAACAATTAGTTGAAAGGACACCTTTCAGATGAAAGACCGGTCGCGCTCTATTCACGATCTTGGCCTGCTGCTTGTCATCGTCTTTGCGGTCGCGCTTGCTACCGTAACCGTTCACTCGCAGAACCAGGCCGCTAATCAAACTCCGGCGCAAAGCGCAGCGCCCGCGCAAAGTCCGCGGACGACTCCGAGTCCCACGCCAACGCCGATCAACTGGTCAACCGACCCGATGTTGAGGCGCTTCGTCTGGCGGAGCATCGGACCAGCAAGCATGGGCGGCCGCATCGACGACATTGCCGTGCCGGAGCAGAATCCCTACACCATCTACGTGGCATTCGCGACCAACGGCGTCTGGAAGTCGACGAATAACGGAACGACCTTTCAACCGATCTTCGACACCTACACAACCCATTCAATCGGCGACATCGCGATCGCGCCTTCGGATCCGAACATCGTCTGGGTCGGCACCGGCGAACCAAACAATCGCCAGAGCTCCAGCTACGGAGACGGCATTTACAAATCTACCGACGCCGGCAAGACGTTTACCAAAATGGGTCTCGAAGACTCGCAGACGATCGCTCGCATCGTGATCGATCCGAAGGATCCGAACATCGTTTACGCCGCCGTGCTGGGCCATCTCTTTGGTCCAAACAAGGAACGCGGCGTCTATAAAACTACGGATGGCGGTAAGACTTGGACCAACGCCAAGTTCATCGACGAAGACACCGGCTTCACCGACATCGCGATGGACGCTTCAGATAGCAAGATTCTCTACGCGGCTTCGTATCAGCGCCGCAGAACCAACTTCGGTTTCAACGGTGGTGGACCGGGCAGCGGCATCTGGAAAACTGTCGACGCCGGCAAAACGTGGAAGAAGCTGGAAGGCGGCGGCTTGCCGGAAGGCTTGCTCGGCCGCATCGGATTAGACGTTTCGAGATCGAACCCAAACATCCTGTATGCGCAAATGGAAGTCGGAGCGAGTACCGGAACAGGTGGTGAGGAACCGACGCCTGGTGGCGCTGCATCGCCATCGCCGACTCCGTCACCTTCGGCATCACCGACACCGGCTGCTGCGGCGAGTCCTGCTGCTTCGCCAACGCCCGCGCCGCCGGATCCGAAGAAGCCGGGAGTATGGCGTTCGGATGACAAAGGCAAGACCTGGCGCATCGTCAGTAACGAAAATAACCGGCCGATGTACTACAGCCAGATCCGAGTCGATCCAAGGAACGCGGAGACTGTTTATGTCGGTGGATTAAACTTCAGCAAGTCGACGGACGGCGGCAAGACGTTTAGATCGCTGCAAGCCAACATCGCGCACGTCGATAACCATGCGATCTGGATCAATCCAGCCAACAGCGATCATCTGCTGGTTGGAAACGATGGTGGCCTGAACGTGAGTTACGATCAGGGCGCCGCCTTTGAGTTCATTAATACGATTCCGGCAGCGCAGTTTTATGCCATCGGCGTAGACATGCGAAAGCCGTATTACGTTTACGGTGGTTTGCAGGACAACGGATCCTGGGGTGGTCCAAGTCAAACGCGAAACCAGCAAGCCGGGATTACAAACGCTGACTGGTATCGCGTCGCGGGTGGCGATGGCTTCTACACCCAGATCGATCCGACGGATCACAACATCGTCTACGCTGAGTCGCAGGGCGGCAACATCCAGCGCCTGGATATGCGCACCGGCCGAAGCGTGAATATTCGCCCGCGAGGCGTACCACGGGCACGAGGTACTGGGAGACAAGGCGGCGGCGGTGGTGGTGGACCGGCAGCAACTGCTTCACCGTCGGCCTCGCCGACTCCTGACACTGCCACGCAACTTGCAGCGTTTGCGGCGCAACAGGGATTTGGCGGTTTTGGCGCCAACCAACTCCAGTCGAATGTGGTGCCCACCCCTGGGCCGAATGAGACTTACCGCTTCTACTGGAGTTCGCCCATTCATCTTTCGCCGCACAATCCGCGCGTGGTCTACATGGGCGGTAACAGGTTGTTCAGATCTATGGACCGTGGCGACACGTGGACGGCGACGATCGATCTTTCCAAACAGATCGATCGCAGCACGCTGCCGATCATGGGTGTGCCGGGTAAGGATCCGATGGCTTCGAAGCACGACGGTTACACCGGTTACGGTTATGTCGTAGCGGTTGCGGAGTCGCCAAAGGTGCCTGGTATCCTTTGGGCCGGAACTGACGATGGGAACGTTCAAGTAAGCAAGGATGGCGGTGCTACATGGACCAACGTCTCCAAGAACGTTCCGGGCATCGGTGAGACTTACCACATCTCGCGCGTCGAGCCGTCTCATTACGACGCTGCGACCTGCTATCTCGCGGTTGATGGACATCGCCTCAACGACATGAAGCCTTATCTCTTTGTGACCAGGGATTACGGCGCAACGTGGACTTCGATCGTCAACAACCTGCCGAAATGGGGGAACGTCAACGTCATTCATGAAGATCCGAAGAGCAAAGATCTCTTGTACGTCGGTACGGAGTTTGGCCTTTTCGTCTCGCTGAATGGCGGCGCCGAGTGGAAGCCTTTCATGTCGGGCTTGCCGACCATGCGTATCGACGACATCCTGGTCCATCCACGTGACAACGATCTCATTGTTGGCACTCACGGTCGTGGCATTTTCATTCTCGACGACATCACTCCGCTGCAACAATTGTCGCAGAAAGTGATGGAGTCGGATGCGCACCTGTTTGAAGTGAGACCAGGAACGATCTGGGGGAACGACATTAAACTCGCGCGTTACTGGGGCGCCAACAAGCTCTTCCGTGGTCAGAATCCAACGCCGGGCACGGCGATCAGTTACTACCTGAAGTCGGCATCTTCGGGCGAAGTGAAAATCACGATTTCAGATTACACGGGCAAGGTTGTTCGCACGCTCGCGGGTACGAATGAGGCGGGTCTTAACAGGGTGCAATGGAACCTCCGTGGCGAAACGCCTCCACGTCCAACTGGTGGTGGCCCAGGTGGTGGCGGAGGAGGAGGCGGCGGTGGTGGTGGCGGCGGTGGAGGGTTCGGCGGCTTCGCTCAAGGCGTACCGCTGGAGGCCGGCACCTACGTCGTGAAGGTTTCGGTCGGTGGTAAAGAATTACCGGCTACCAGGGTCGTCGTCGAAAACGATCCAGGCATTAACTAGAGAAGTTTTTCACCACAAAGACACAAAGGCACAAATTAGTGTCTTTGTGTCTTTGTGGTTCAAATCACCCTCGCAATCACGCACTTCAAGTAATAAGTCTCCGGCATACCCACCAGCACCGGATGATCCGAGCACTGCATTCGTTTCTCCACGATCTGCAAACGACGGTGTGCATCGATCGCCGCGTCGGCCACGATCTCCAGAAAGAGATCTTCGGAAACGTGATACGAGCAGGTACACGTGATTAACGCGCCGCCGGGATTGAGTAACTTCAAGGCGCGCAGGTTTATCTCCTTGTAGCCGCGCAGCGCGGACTTCAAGCTCGCGCGATTCTTTGCGAAAGCCGGCGGATCCAGCACGATCACGTCGAAACGTTCACCACTCGATTCCAGTTCGCGCAACACGTCGAAAACGTTTGCTTCACGAAACTCGACGTTCTGCAGTCCGTTCAGTTTGGCGTTTCGTTGTGAGGCGTCAACGGCTTCACTCGAGATATCGATCCCGATTACGTTTTCACAAACCGAGGCGAGGTGGAGTGCAAAAGCGCCGTTGAACGTGAAGCAGTCGAGCGCGCGTTGCTGGCGAGTGGTTTGTGCAGCGGCGCGCGCCGCCAAACGGTTCTCGCGCTGGTCAAGAAAAGATCCGGTCTTCTGGCCACCCAGGGGTTCGACGTAAAAGCGGAGACCATGCTGGAGAATTTCCAGTTCTCCCGGAGCGTTTCCATGGAGCGCACCGGCGACAAGCGGCAGACCTTCCAACTCGCGAACGCGTACGTCGTTTCGTTCCACGATCACGCGAGGTTTGAACTCGTCGATCAGGACCTCGGCCAGCAGCGGTTTCAGTGCGTCAGTGCCTTGCGAGAGCGTTTGCAATACCAGCACGTCGTGGTAACGATCGACAATCAGCGAAGGCAACAGATCGCCTTCTGAGTAAACCAGGCGGTAGGCATTGGTTTCCGGTGGAACTTGCCGCCGGTCCGCCGCTTCGCGGATTCTCCTTCGCCACCATTCGCGATCTATCTCTTCGGGGCTTTGCGTCAGGAAACGGAGCGCGATCTGCGAAAGGTCGCTGTAAAGCGCCTGCCCAATGAAGTTCCCGCCCTCGTCTTTAACTGAAACGACAGAACCGCCCTCTGCGTCTACGGCGACAATATCGCTGCGATAGATCCACAGGTGGCCATGCCTGACGCGATCCGCTCCACGCTTGTTTACTCTGACTTCGGTCATCACTTGATTTGGTCATTATCTATCATGTAAATCATGTACTCATGTCAATGAAGGAGACGCCGTCCGGTATCGAACTGCCGCTCGACTTCAATCCAAACAACACACGTCCGGTCAACTACGAAGAGGATCTGGCAGCGCCCGGCGCGTTTCCTTATACGCGCGGCATCTATCCAAACATGTATCGCGGCCGTCTGTGGACCATGCGCCAGTACGCCGGTTACGCGACCGCTGAGGAATCAAACGCTCGTTACAAGTACCTGCTGGCCCACGGTACGACCGGTCTTTCGGTAGCCTTTGATCTCCCGACGCAGATCGGTTTGGACTCCGACGATCCTTTGGCGCAGGGCGAGGTCGGAAAAGTAGGCGTGGCAATCGACTCGCTCGACGACATGGAGCGGCTTTTTGCGGACATTCCGCTCGACCAGGTCTCGACCTCGATGACGATCAACGCCACGGCTGCGATACTGCTGTCGCTTTACCTGGCGGTCGCGAAAAAGCAGGGCGTGGCGTTTAGTAAAGTCAGAGGCACGCTCCAAAACGATATTCTCAAGGAATACATCGCGCGCGGCACGTACATTTATCCTCCTGCTCCGTCGCTGCGACTCGTGACGGATACGTTTGCTTACTGCGCTCGAGAAGTGCCCAACTGGAACACGATCTCGATCAGCGGTTATCACATTCGCGAAGCCGGATCGACCGCCGTGCAGGAGGTTGCTTTCACGCTTGCCGATGGAATCACCTATGTCGAAGCGGCGCTGAAAGCAGGTCTCGAGGTTGATGACTTTGCGCCCCGCATTTCGTTCTTCTTCAACTCACACAACAACCTGCTCGAAGAGATCGCGAAGTTTCGCGCGGCGCGACGCTTGTGGGCGCACATCATGCGCGAGCGTTTCAAGGCGAGCGATCCGCGCTCACTCATGTTGCGGTTTCACACGCAGACCGCCGGTTCGTCACTGACCGCGCAACAGCCGGAAGTGAACGTCGTACGGACCACGATCCAGGCGCTGGCAGCAGTTCTTGGTGGGACGCAGTCGTTGCATACAAACTCGATGGACGAAGCGCTCGCTTTACCGACCGAAGCGGCAGCGCGAGTTGCGTTACGAACTCAGCAGGTGATTGCGCACGAGTCGGGTGTTGCCGACACTGCGGATCCGTTGGCGGGTTCGTATGCGATCGAGCAGTTGACTGACGAAATCGAAGCACGGGCGACGGAGTATCTCAAAAAAATTGACGCGATGGGCGGGATGTTGCGTGCAATCGAGAGCGGGTACGTGCAACGCGAGATTCAGGAGTCGGCGTACCGGTATCAGAAAGCGATCGAGGCGCAGGAGCAGATCGTGGTTGGTGTGAACCGGTTTCAGCTCGAGGCCGAGCCGCCAGTGCAGGTGCTGCGGATGGATCCGGGGCTTGAGGAGGGACAGGTGGAGCGGCTGCGGGCATTGCGTGCGCGTCGCGATGCGAACAAGGTGACGGAAAGCCTTAATAAGTTAGGACAAGCAGCAGGGACGAATGAAAACCTACTGCCGCGAATATTGGAGTGCGTTGAGTCGTACGCGACTGTTGGTGAGATCAGTAATACTTTGCGACGCGTCTGGGGAGAGTATCGAGAGACGTCGACCGTATGAAAAGGATTACTCGCGCAAAGGCGCAAAGGCGCAAAGTTCTGACCCTCCGGGCGGCCGCAGGTCATAACTTAGCGCCTTTGCGCCTTTGCGCGGGAAAATCTTATCGGAGAACCCATGAATAGAAGAACCTTCAGCAAAACTCTCGGCCTTAGCCTTACGGCGCTTGCCCTCAACGGCGTACCTGCGCTCGCCCGCAAATCGTCCCCACAGTTCTCCATCACCATGGACGACTTCCAGTGGAACAACGCCATTAAGCTCACCGCCACCGCACGCAACGAAGCAATCCTCAGCACCCTCGCCTCCCGCTCCCACAAAGCCGCGCTCTTCGTCATCGGCCGCAACATTGATTCCGTGGAAGGCAAGGAACTGCTGACCCATTGGGACAAGGCCGGGCACATGATCGGCAACCACTCCTACTCGCATCGAAGCTTCAACGCACCCACGACCAACGTCGAGGAGTATCAGGAAGACATCCTCAAAGCCGAAGCCCTATTGAAAGACCTTCCCCGCTTTCGCAAATACTTTCGTTTTCCGTTCCTGAAAGAAGGCGACACTGCTGCGAAGCGCGATGCGATGAGGGCCTTCTTCGTGAAGCATGGCTACCAAAACGGTCACGTCACGATCGATGCGTCGGATTGGGCCATCGATCAGCGGCTCACCGCGCGACTCAAGCTGGACCCGAACGCCGGCGTCAAACCGTATCGCGATTTTTATCTCGAACACATGTGGGCCCGTTCGGAGTATTATGATTCACTCGCAAAGCGCGTGCTCAACCGTCCCGTGAAGCACACAGTGCTGGTGCACTTCAATCTCTTGAACGGTCTGTTCCTCGGTGACCTGCTCGACATGTACAAGGCAAAGGGTTGGCAATTAATCGACGCTGATGAGGCATTCACCGACCCGGTTTTTGCGTCTAAGCCGAAAGTCGTACCCGCGGGCGAAAGCATCATCTGGTCCCTGGCAAAAGAGCAGGGAAGGATCGACAAGTCTTTGCGCTATCCGGCCGAGGACGCCCAGTATGAAAACGCCCGGATGAATAAGTTAGGACTCTGATTATGAAAACCAAACCTATCCTCATGGTTGCGTTCCTCCTGATCGCGACTGGGGTTAACGCACAGACCGCGGCTCAAAACACTGGTCACATCTGGCGGACGTACACGGTCAAGAACGAGAAGTTTGCTGTCGACATGCCGGCCCTTCCGGCGTTGAGCTATGAAAGGGTCACTATCAGCTATGAGTTTCTTCACAAGGTCGAGGAACTCAGGATATCTTTTGGGGCCTACGCAGACGGCGTCGTTTACACAGTTTATGTTTACGAGAAGGTTGGACGGCAGGACCTCGATTCCTTTATCAAGAAACAGATCCACAAGAGAAGCTGGGACCTCGATAACGAGAGTCAGGTGACACTCGAAGGAGTTAAAGGGAAGGCGTTTGGCTCCGTCGATAAGAACCAGGGACTGGTGCGGTTTTTCGAAAAGGACGATCGTTTCTATCAATTCCTGGCGTACGGTGCACCGCTCGAAGATCCGCGCATGACACAGTTCTTTTCGTCGATAACGCTGACGAGAAAAAAAGGCAGCCTCGACATTTCCAATGATTCGGTGCGGACTTTCGTGTGGGAGTCAACTCCCGGCAGCGACCAGGCGCCTCAAGCTCCCGACCCAAATCAAAAAACTTATGGTTCATCAAAAGAGGTCGATAAGAAGGTTTTTCTCGGGTTCAAGTTGGAACCGCGTTACACGGAGGAAGCAAGGCGGAATCAGGTCGAAGGCCAGGTGATTCTAAAGTGCGTCTTTGCTGCTGATGGAACCATCACTAATATCAGGACGGAGCGCGGCCTTCCCAGGGGACTAACGGAAAGAGCCATTGCCGCTGCCAGGCAAATCAAGTTCATTCCGGCGATGAAGGATGGCAAGTTTGTCTCGCAGTGGATGACGCTGGAATATAATTTCAACCTCTATTGACGAATTGCCGACCCTGTTAGGACTTTAATCATGAAAACAATCCTCATACTTGCGTGCCTGTTGCTCGTCACCAGTGCTCAGGTCAAAACAACCACCAAATCTGAGCAACTTCCCTGGAAGGCGTATACCGTGGCGGATGAACAGTTTTCCGTTGCCTTGCCCACCATGCCCGCCTTGCACACTTCGAAGCCATTTGTGGATCGTATTCGAAAGAACAGAAAGCAATGGGAGTTGGGATGCTATGCTGACGGGGTTGTTTACGTGATTTACGTTCAGGAGAACCCCAAACCTCGACAATCGCTGGAAGACTTTATTACCGAACGAGGCTCCGGCCCGGGGCAAGTCTCCGAGAGCAATGTGACGCGTGACGGTGTGATGGGCAAGGAGCGATCGCTGCCTTTGAGCAAAGTGCAGCTCTTCGCCACCGAGGATCGCTTCTATTCATTTGGAGTACTCAACGCGTCGCCCGATGATCCGCGAAGTGTGAAGTTCTTTTCTTCCATATCGCTGAAGAACAAGAAGGGCGGTATTGCATTGGTTGACGGACCAGGAGAAGCTTACGAGCCGCCCGTTCAATCTCAACCTGCCGTTGATGACGCTTCGTCAAGGATTTTCACCGGAAGAGACGTGACTCAAAAGGCTCGGCTGGCGATGAAACCTGAACCGTTTTATACGGAGTCAGCGAGAATAGGACAGGTTACCGGGACGGTAGTTCTCAAATGCGTTTTTAGTTCCAACGGAATGGTTACCAATATTAGAACCGTTGCGGGTTTACCTGAGGGCCTGACCGAAAGGGCTATCGATGCTGCACGAAAGATCAAATTCATCCCCGCGATGAAGGATGGAAAGTACGTCTCGATGTGGATGCAGCTTGAATACAATTTCAA
>JBIOVO010000037.1:0-10128 GCA_044867735.1 Pyrinomonadaceae bacterium
TGGTGGATTCTTCTCAGTTTGCTGTCCGTAGGTTGACGAGCCGGCGGAGGCGAACAACGCCACCGCGATCATTAGGAGTGGGAGTAAAGTTTTGACTTTCATTTTGAACCTCAAAGATCGTTAGTTCCGGGCCATAAGAAGCACAGGAAGCACAAGAACGAGTGAGTGGGCTCAGGGATTCTGAGCGATCCTTTCTGTGCCCTATGTGCCTTTTTGCGACTATTCTCGCTGAGTCGGTAAGCGTTGGCAACTAAAATCGCGTGCCTTGTTCGAAGGACTGAGCAAAAGATAGCAGGCTGCCTTCGCTGAAGTGCGGAGCAGCGATCTGCAATCCGATTGGCAGACCTGCTTGAGTGAAAGCGCAGGGGATTGAGATTGTCGGTACGCCGTAGGCATTGAAAGGCCGAGTGTTCCTCAGCCACAGCTCACCCGCCGGATCAGGCGACATCGTCAACGCTTCGCTTATGGTGATCGGCGGCACCGGAGTGGTTGGCGTTAGCAACAGATCTACTTTTGAAAACACGTCTCCGATACAACGTCGCAATCGATCAAGTTCTTGCCGAGCTTGAATGTAAGCAACTGTGTCAACCTTTGCCGCCTGTCTTAGCCGTTCTTGTATCCATGGTCCATACAGCTCCGGAGATGCGGTGAAGTGCTGCGAATGTACGGCGTACGCTTCCGGCGCCTGAACCGCAGCCGGCGCCGGGGGTAAATCGATCTCCAGAACATCCGCGGACAGGAGCTCGATCTGTTTCAACGCTTCGTTCATTGCGTTCTCGATCTCGGGATCGAGGTCGTCGAAGAACGGGCGACGCACGATGCCGATGCGCGGTTTGGTCTTCACGTTGAGTGCCTCGGTGTAGGAGTCAATCGGGAAATCGACGCTCGTCGTATCAAACCGGTCATAACCGGCGATGACCTGGAGCAGCAGGGCAGTATCTGTGACGTTGCGACAAAGCGGTCCGACGTGATCGAGCGACTGCGAAAGTGGAAACACTCCGCGTGCGCTCACGCGTCCATACGTCGCCTTGAGTCCGACAATACCGCAGAACGCCGCAGGCTCGCGGATGGAACCGCCGGTATCGGTTCCAATCGCGCCGAAACACATTCCGGTCGCGACAGCCGCGGCGGAGCCGCCCGACGAACCACCGGCGATCCGATCGAGGTCGAAAGGATTGTGCACCGGGCCAAAGTAGCTCGAAGTAGAGGTGCCGCCGTAAGCAAACTCCTGCATATTCTGTTTACCGATCAGCACCGCACCGGCGTTCTTCAAGCGTCGCACGACTTCCGCATCTTCCGTCGGAACTCGATCGCGGAACAGAGCACTGCCGCAGGTTGTCTTTACCCCGGCCGTGTCGATCAAGTCTTTCAAACCGATCGGAATACCATGCAGTGGTCCACGCCAATTGCCAGCCTGGATTTCATCTTCGGCTTCGCGCGCCTGGACCAGGGCGCTATCGTGCATGACGGTAATGAAGGCGTTGATCGTCGGATTAAGTTGCTCGATCCGAGCCAGACAAGACGTTGTAAGATCCACGGGTGAGATCTGTTTGCGACGCAGCAAGCCGGCAGTTTCAGCGAGACTGAGTTCGGTCATCTTCTATTCATGCTTTCAAACGAAACGTAGAGTATTAGCATCTTAGCGCAGCGGCTAGTCTTCCGAGGAGCCAAGTCGTAAGAACATAAACGCCGAAGGCGTTAGCCAATTTCAGCCCAGGGTTGCGACTAATCTTCCGAGGTTAAGATGACGCAATCCATGCCGAATCAGCCAAGTCGTAAAAACATAAACGCCGAAGGCGTTGGCCAATTTCAGCCCAGGGTTGGAGCGCAGCGACTACCCTGGGTATCCGGATAATAGGATCGCTTAACCCTGAAAGGGTTTCTTCCGTTTGCGATTCACCCAAGGGGCTTTAACCCCTTCAGGGTTGAACAGACTTCTGTTTGTTTCCCCAGGGTTGTCACTTCGTTCCAACCCTGGGCTTAAATTGGCGAACGCCTTCGGCGTTTTGCTTTTACTTTCGAACCACATCACTAACGGAGGAGTAGGTAATGAGTTGGTTACTAATTGCTGCCATCGCTTTAACCTTCCCGTTAAGACCATATGCATGCACTAGCTGCATGACTAATAACGCGAGAGGGTCGCTTCAGCAGGCGCCGCGCAAGACACCGGACGTGAAGAACGTTCTCCTGGTGTCACTAATCGGAGAACGGCAAGTAGCAATGATCGATCCCGCTACGCAGTCAGTGGTCGCAAGGTTTCCAAGCCCGAGTGGACCACACGAAATCACCGTCTCAGCGGACGGGTCGCTCGCCTTTATTGCCGATAGTGGTAGCGGTCCCGGTAGTCCTCCAGGAAACGCAATCGTTGTTCTGGATTTACGAACTCTATCTGTCAAGACGACTCTGAAGACATGCGACACCCCGCATGATACGCGCGCGAGCCGCAACGCGCGTACTTTGTGGGTCGCATGCGCACCGCTAAAGGCGGTCGTCGAGCTGGACGCTGCGACCGGCGCCATTCGTAAGACCTATGACACGAAGCTTGCCGGTGGCTGGTTTGTTGAGATCGCCTCCGACGAGCGGAGACTCTTTGTTCCACACATGGAAGCGAAGGCGCTCACCATGACTGATCGAAGAACGAGCGAGGTCCGCACGCTGTTTTCAGGGAACACCATCTTTGGCGTTACGGTGTCCCCGAACGGCAAAGAGGTTTGGGTCTCAGACGCCGATGAAAAAAGACTCTTGATTATCAACGCATCCACTGGCAGGGTAGTCACGTCAGTTGGCCTGGGAAGCGGAGCGGGTTTCTCTCGCCTGAGGTTCACGCCGAACGGAAAACAGGTGGTGGTTGTTCGTGGCTCGGAGTTCATCATCGTCGATGTTCAGCGTCGTTCGATCGCGTCGACGTTGGAGATGCCACACGCAGGCAAGGTCGTAACGGTCAGCGGCGACAGCCGGCACGCATTTGTTTCGCACCCAGGGGCAGACAGCGTTTCGGTAATCGACCTTCGCAGTTCAAAGGTCGAGCGCACATTTGTGGTTGGTAAACAACCTGACGGTATCGCGTGGGTTGGAAATGTTGACGTCGCGGTCCGAATGTCGGGTAATTAGTCTGGCAGACAAACATCTATGACAAGAAACCGCCCGACGTTTCTTTTCCCGATCGTGCTGATGCTGGTCGTGCTTGGACAAGCCGCAGGTCAATCCAAACAGGACGGCGATAGCCTGCTTCTCAAAGGATTCCTCGTCGAAGGTGGACGCCTCAACCTCGTCGATGGAGACGTGCAGCGTGTCAGCCCTTCCGGCGCAACTAGCGCGGTCAAGTCGAACCAGACGATCGAGAGCGGCGACATCATCCAGTCCGGCGCTTCCGGCCGCGCGGAGATCCTGTTGCATCCCGGCTACTACTTGAGGTTGGACCACAATACTCGTATCAGTCTTCTCGACCTTTCACCAGACAATCTGAAGTTGAAGCTGTGGAGTGGTGCCGCGATCGTTGAAGTTGTCAGTTCTGAGATAGCCGCAATGATGGACCGGGTGAAAAACTGGCGAGCGATGAGTTACGAGCCCGTTTCCTTTCTGACTCCTGGTGCGGAGTACCTTGCCGCGAGCGGCGGTTGCTTTCGTTTCAAAGTCGATGCCAGTGGAAACTCGGAATTGAGGGTTGTTAAGGGGGTTGCGTTTGTTAATGGCAGCCGTATCGATACGGGAAAGTCTGTCGCGATTTCCGAGGGAAGACTTGAGCTTACCTCAGCGCCTGACAGTGTCGAAGATCCGTTTGAGAGTTGGAGTCGGCAACGCGCGAAGGGTTTGGTCAAGGCAAACCAATCGCTGAGTAAAGCGCACTGGTACAAGCAAGTTCGATCCGATCGAGCTTACGTCTTGATCAAAGATCCCGAGGATGCCGAACGAGCTAAAGAGCGATTAACTGTTTCGGCAGACACGGGAGTCGTGGTGCTCGTGGAAAACGCAGTTGTGTCCGGAACTGCGGACTCTGCGTGGCGGAAACTGAAGAGTGATGACCGCCTGACGAATGGCGATCGTGTGCGGACGGCAGTTGAAAGCCGCGCTGAGATCCATGTCTATGCCAACTGCTTTCTCTTTCTTGAAGGTGACACTGAGATTGCTTATCGCGAGATTCAAGGTCAGGTCGCGGTCGAAGTGATCAAGGGCTCGGCGATTGCAATCCTCGAGCCGGATCGTGAAGCAGCCGAACTAGCAGTGCTTACGCTCGCGGCGAACAAGGTCGAGCACAAGATCTCAGAGCGCGGTAACTATCGACTCAATGTGACGGCCGGAGTCAAACCGGAACTGTTGGTCTATGAGGAGACGACCAGAGTTCCGCATCGCGAAATGAAAAAGAGTCGATCAACCAGTCAGCTTCAAGACGAAATGCCGCTCAAGAAACTAAGCGGCGATAGTTTTGACGTGTGGAGCTATCGGCGAAGTAAGCTGCGCGTAATTCGAGGCTTCAATCGATTCTTTGGACCGTCCGGCGGTATGTGGTACTTGCTGGAGTCGACGGGCGAATACACTTTCGTTCCGGCTCTTTGGGAGTACAGTTCGCCGTATGGCGGCACTTACTCCATCAGGTTTGCTCAGAATGATTCGTTTCTGAGATCGAGACGAAACCGGCGCGTCGATCCGCTTGATAAGCCGGGACGAAATCGCCCGCTCGATCCTTTGGATCCCGATCCTAAACCGATGCGTCCGTAACCTTCCTTCTTGATTCCTGGAACTCCATGGCGCGATCGTCCAGCCGCCCGTAGCGCATCATCGAAAGATCCTTCACGTAATTCTGATGCAGCCGCCAGGGCGTCTTCGATCCCTGCCGCGGAAGCGCAGCCAATGCACGCAGCACGTACCCGGAATTGAAGTCAATCACTGGCTCCTCTTCGACGTCCGGATCGTTCACGCGCGGCGTGCAGACGGCGAAACCATGATGCTCCATATGATTCAAGAGCCGGCATACGTACTCGGCGGTGAGGTCACACTTCAGAGTCCACGAAGCATTTGTGTAACCGACGGCGAACGCGAAATTGGGGACATCGCTGAACATCATTCCTTTGTAGACGAGCGTCTTCGGAAGATCTACGGATGCGCCGTCAACGACGAGTTGCATACCGCTAAAGAGTTTCAGGACGAGTCCTGTGGCCGTCACGATGATGTCGGCATCGAGGCGTTCGCCTGACTTCAGCAAGAGACCCTCTTCGGTGAAGGTATCGATCTCGTCGGTCACTAACGACACACGACCCTCACGCATCGCGAGGAAAAGATCCGCGTCCGGAACGAAGCAAAGGCGCTGGTCCCATGGGTTGTATCGCGGCGTGAAATGCTTTGCGTCATACGTGTCAGCGAGATGATTGCGGACGCCGCGCGCTACCATCCACTTAAAGAAATCGGGCTTGCTCCGGGCGAGTTGATAGAAGAACGTCTGGTTCAGCACGTTCTTCCAGCGCGAAAGCATGTAGGCAGCCCGATCCGGCAGCAGCCGTCGGAACCAGTTTGCGATGCGGTCTTCTCCGGGACGCGAGACGATGTAAGTCGGAGAGCGCTGGAGCATCGTGACGTGCGCCGCTCGCTCTGCCATCGCCGGAACGAGTGTGACAGCAGTTGCGCCACTTCCGATTACCACGATGCGCTTGCCCGAGTAGTCGAGATCTTCGGGCCACTTCTGTGGGTGCACGATCCTTCCTCGGAACCGCTCGACGCCGGCCCACTCCGGTGTGTAACCGCTCTCGTAGTCGTAGTAACCGGTGCAGAGGTAGAGAAATTTGCAGGTGAACTGGACCACGGCGTTCTCTGTTTCGGCCTCGACCGTCCAGCGCGCGTGGTCCGACGACCATGAGGCCCGCCGCACGCGGTGGTTGTAGCGGATCGCCTTGTCCACGCCGTACTCTGCGGCGGTCTCACGGATGTATTTGAGAATGGCCGGAGCATCGGCCATCGACTTGTTTTCACGCCAGGGACGAAAGCGATAGCCGAGCGTGTACATGTCGGAGTCGGAACGGACACCCGGATAGCGAAAGAGGTCCCACGTCCCACCCATCGCCTCTCGGCCTTCGAGGATGACGAAACTCTTTCCCGGGCACTCCATCTTCAGATGACATGCCCCGCCAACACCCGACAAGCCGGCGCCCACTACAACTACATCTACGTGCTCCACGCTATTGACCTAGTAAGTATCGTTCTTCTTCATTCGGACTGCGCTTCAGTTCTTTGAACCGTTCATCAATTCTAAGAAGCGCGAGGGCTTTCTTGTAGTCTTCCTCGAGTTGATTAATGGTTTTGAGAGCCAGGTTGAAAAGCTCGGATGCTTTGGCGGAGTCGTTTGTCAGCTCCACGCGGTAACCTACGTCGATTAGTGACACCGCCTTTTCATATTGGTCCGGAATCAAGGCGGCGCTGGTGGCGGCTTCAAATAAGGCTTGTTGAACTAACTCCGCCGCGCTTAATTCTCTGAGGAAGTCGGAAATCGCAAGCCGGTAAGACGTGGTTGAGTAGCTGTTTGTGATTGATTGGGCCACCTGAAAGATTCCGTGAGAATTGCCGGCGCGAGCGCACTGCTTTCCGAGTTGCTCGAGTGTGGTGTAGCGCTGGTTCTCGGAACCAATTTTTGCGGTGACTTGCAAGCCCTTTTCCAGTTGCCCGGTGATCGCAAAACCCATCGCCAACTCAACCAGCACACTGTCCTTCACCAACATCCCTTGCTCGCCATAAACCGGCTCCTCGAGAACGAGTTCAAATGCTTCGGATAACAAGGTATGAGCTTGATCGACCTGTCCCGCTCGAAAATACTCAAGCGCCTCCTTCGTCGAGGCGTTCGCAAACTGAAACGGATCCTCGATCTGTTCGGCGGCGACATCGGCTTGATCGAAGTGGCCCAGACGTGCGAAGCCCTCGACGATCTGCGCCAGCGCTGCGTCACGCGGAAAGCTGGCAGGTAGTCCCCACGCCGGTTGACCCTCGAAGGTTTCACACTCTTCGACAGCGCGAGAAAGAGTTTCGCGCGCTTGATCCATCTCACCGAATTCCGTGTAGAAAGAAGCGACGCCGACGAGCGCGTAGATCCGATTCTGCGAAAACTCCACTTCGTCCGCGGCTTGCAGCGACTCAGCCAGCAAGTCTTCGGCTTCGGGTTTGAGATTGGCGCGGTGGGCCAACGCTGCTAGTTGTCCTAAAGTCGTCGAGCGAAGTTCAGAAGCTGTTATTGAAGAAGCGAGTTCGACCGAACGAGGTGAAAACGTTCCGTTAGTCAGGGCTATGCGGCTCAGAGTTGGATCAGGATCGTCCAGTTCGTTAGTGAATTCGAGAGATTTATCGAGGTCGCCGCGTTCCGCATACTTCACCGCGATCGCTTCGATCGCGACGCTGCGCGCGCCGAGGTCTTCGATCATTTCGAGTAGCGCGTCGGTATACTCTGTCGCGCCGGTCGTAACCGAAGTAGCAGCGATTTCGGCCAACGTGTTGTCTCGCGTGAAAGGATCCGAGATGGTGTCGGCTAGCTCAATGGCATGGTCAAAGAGTTCGAGTTTGGCGTACCGTGCGGCAACGATCGAGACGACTTCAGAATGCGTGTCGCCTGGAAGGTCTCTGGCAAGCCTCTCGGCCGCTGTCAAGAACTCTAAGATGAGATTGTCGTTGGTGTCCGCTTCACTTGTCATGATCAAGTGCCTAATTCCACTGGAGTGGTCTCGCTAGCAATGTCAATTATTACATAAGGAGCGTTTAGTCTCCCGCTAACTTTGTTAAAGTCAGTATCGACGACCTGCTATCTATACGCGATTTGCGTATACATACTAATGCGAGTAGTATGTGAGCGTGAAGGCTGTTTTCGTCGAGCTACCTCCGTTCGAGCGCTATCGGGCTGATTATCTTGACGAAGACGCTTTCAGGCGACTCCAGCAGTTACTGATGCTTGACCCCGAAGCTGGTCCTTTGATTCCAGGAACCGGCGGATTGCGGAAGTTGCGCTTTCCTGACGAAAGGCGAGGAAAAGGAAAGCGCGGCGGTTTGCGAGTGATTTATTATTGGTGGGATTCGGGCTTGCAGTTTTGGTTATTTACAATTTACGACAAAGATGAGAAGTCTGATCTGACCAAGGCCCAGCGCGAAACGCTGAAGCAAATGATCAAGAATGAACTTGAGGCAAGGAGGAAGAATGAAATCGGTCAAACCCACACGTAAGCGTGACCTTTTCGCGGAACTAACTGAGGGAATGAATGCTCTCGCTGATGCGAGAACCGGCAAGCGAACGCTGCGAACTCACTCCATTGAGTTTAAGCCAGCGCCCACCATCACCCCGAAAGAAGTAATCCGCGTTCGCAAGAACCTGAAGCTTTCGCGTGCACTCTTCGCCATCTATCTGCGGACAAACGTACGCACTCTGGAAAACTGGGAGCAGGGCCGCGCGAAGCCTAACGCACAAGCTGCTCTATTGATTAATCTAGTCAAGCACTACCCTGACACTGTCCAAAGACTCGCTAGTATTTGAGCAGCCACAGTTTTGCAGACTACACAGATTAGATTCCACTGCTGTGATCATAATAGAGGAACAAGTCAACGATGCGCGTGAGTTGTTGAGGCGGTTTCTTCGACCTACTCGGTTGGTGCGAGCGGAGCGGTTAGGGCGAGAAACGAGTACGCAAATCTATCTGAAACTCGAGACTGAGCTGCCGACCGGATCGTTCAAGCCGCGCGGGGCGCTGTACGCGCTGATGAAGAGTCCTCACCGGCGATCTGCGAAAGGTGTAGTTGCTGCCAGCACGGGCAATCACGGTGCAGCAGTCGCTTATGCCGCGACTATCGCAAAAGTTCCCGCAACGATCTTTCTGCCGGAATCGCCGAACCCGATCAAGCGCGCCCGAATCGTTTCACTCGGTGCGACTGTTAGAGAAGTTGAATCAAAAGGTCAGTCGCTCGCGAATGCGGCGGCGGCCTTCGCCGCAGAACACGATTGCTTCTTTCTGGATGACGCCAGCAGTGAGTTTGTTCCAATGGGAACCGCGACGATTGCCGCGGAAATCCTGGATGAACTGCCCACGCCGGACGTGATGATCGTTCCGATGGGCGACACCGCCTTAATCCGAGGCGTGGCGGCGGAAGCGAAGCGTCGTCATCCTGCTGTCAGGATCGTCGGTGTGCAGGCTGCGCAAGCACCGTCGTACTTCCGATCATGGCACGAGGATCGTGTGGTCACGACAGAGACATGCGACACGATCGCGGATGGGTTGGCGACGTGTGTTCCACTCGCGCCCAATGTTCGTGCGATACGGGAGTTGGTTGACGAGGTATGTTTGGTGTCGGAAGACGAACTGCTTCAGGGTATCCGCACGCTTTTATTCGAAGAGCATGTAGTTGCAGAAGCGGCAGGCGCCGCTGCGCTCGCCGCGTATCTCCAGAACCCAACGGTTTATGCTGGCCGGACCGTCGTAATGCTGGTTACCGGCTCCAACATTCCGCATGAGCTCCTTTCAAGAGCAGCGGCGTTTGCCTAAGATTTTCTCGCCGCCTGGCGCCACAGCACAGAGCGCCAAAGGCGCGCTCTGTGCATAATCCCCCACCCTCCGCACACGTCGTCGTAAACCTCCACCCAGCTGCCATGGGTGGCATTTTGCTTTTTAAAGCGCGGTGATGAGCCAAATCGCGAAGGTTTTGCGCCTTAATAAACGAGCCGTTGTCCGGCGCACTGAATCAGGAGAACAGTCAGCATGACCAATGAACAGAACAAACTAGTGCAAGAGAGCTTCAGGCAGGTCGCCCCGATCGCTGAGACTGCCGCCCAACTCTTCTACGCACGACTCTTCGAACTCGACCCGGATCTAGAATTGCTCTTCAAGGGAAATCTTAGCGAGCAAGGCCGCAAACTTATGCAAATGCTCGGGCTTGCGGTCAACAGTCTTGATCGGATGGACCAACTTCTGCCAGTCGTGCAATCGCTCGGCGCACGACACGTCACTTATGGCGTTCGAGACAAAGACTACGACACAGTGGGACAGGCGCTTCTGTGGACGCTGCGGAAAGGATTGGGCGAGGCCTTCACCCCCGACGTTGAAACCGCCTGGAGTAACGTTTACGCCATGCTCGCATCCGCAATGCAAAGTGGCTCGGGAACTCCGGATGGAGCCG
>JBIOVO010000038.1:0-14708 GCA_044867735.1 Pyrinomonadaceae bacterium
GCGGACGACGGCTAGCGTCACGGGCCATTGAGCCCGAGACCCCCAGCCCGAGGATCTGCCCCATGCGCCCCGCCTCCCTGCCCACCCGGCGATTCAACCGTGCGCAACGGTGAGAGCGATGGAGCCAATGGACAGTGGGGCTGGGGTGGCCCAATCGCCGTCTACTTCAATCCAAAGAAGATCAATGTGGTGAACCGTGCGCTCGGAGGTCTAAGCAGCCGCACTTACCTGACCTTTGAATACTGGGATCGTCTTACCGCCATGCTGAAGCCGGGCGACTTTGTCATCTTGCAGTTCGGACACAACGATGCGGGTCCGATCAATGACAACGTTCGCGCACGTGGAACGATAAGGGGCATTGGTGAAGAGACCGAAGAGATCGACAACATCCTCACCGGCAAACACGAAGTGGTTCATAGTTATGGCTGGTACTTGCGGAAGTTTATCGCCGACACAATAGCCAAAGGTGCGACACCGATTGTCTGCTCTCCAGTGCCGCGAAAAGTCTGGCGCGACGGAAAGATTGCGAGTAACGCGGAAGACTACGGTAAGTGGGCCGCGCAAGTTGCCGAGTCAACCGGAGTCAGGTTCATACCGCTGAACGCGATCGTCTCGCGCAGGTATGAAACGTTGGGGCCGGAAAAAGTTGAGGCGTTATTCTGGGGCGACAATACGCACACGAGTCTGGCTGGCGCAGAACTGAATGCTGCATCAGTCGTTGTCGGCCTGAAAGCGCTGAAGAAAAACCCACTTGAGCGTTATTTCTCACCAAAGGCCAGGAGTGTCGGCAAAGCAAGCCTCGACTAAAAACTATAGTGACTTCGAACGACGCTTCATAGATGTCTGAATTTGAGTTTTCTCTGCGGCCCTCTGCGTATCTCCGCGTTCTCTGCGATGAAGGGGGCTTGTCTAGCGCAGAGTTCGCCGAGATACGCGGAGGGCCGCAAGAGAAAACTCCCTGACAAATCATTTTTTGTGCTTCCTATTCCTTTTTTGATCTATACGCGGCGAATGCTCGGTGGTAAGATGCCGGTTCTCGATACCCCCGAAAAAGTGGGATTGCGTTAACTTCTGTCGCCAGAGGTTCATCACGTCTCCAGTAGTAACGCAAAAGTTAACCGCTTAAACAGGTTTAGGTTTCGGGATATTCGCTTTCGCAGTTAACCGCTTTCCTGGCGCTTGCCGGTCTTCCTGCAAGCGCGCCTTTTGACAACCTGGCTGCGTTGCTGTGCTCTCTTTCGGCACTACCATCCGCAACCATTCATTTCGTTAAATGAAGGAGAAATGTGATGAGATTCATTTCAACGCTAATGGTGGCTCTGTTTTGTTCAGCCCTCGTAATCGCACAGACAAACAAAGGCGGAATTAGTGGTACGGTCAACGATCAAAACGGCGCTGCCATTCCTAACGCAACGGTGACCGTTACCAATCTGGGCACCAACAAATCCATAACTCTAACGACCTCCAGCTCAGGCACTTTCTCCTTCAGCGCCCTTGAACCAGTCAACTATCAGATCGTCGTCGAAGCACCGGGATTCAAGAAAGCCATCCTGGAGAAACTCAAAGTAGACACCGCCCTAATCTCGACCGCAAACTTCTCACTCGAGACTGGAGCGGTAGCCGAGACGGTAACTGTCGGCAGTGAAGCGGCTCTGATCCCCAGTGGATCGGGCGCGACGGCACAAACCATCGCTGAGCGCCAGCTTCGCGATCTGCCATTGAACAATCGTAGCGTGCTCGATCTGGCAGTGACCGCTCCGAACGTTACCGGCGATGCCGGCAGCGAAGATCCCGAGGTTACGTCGGGCCAACCTGTTCCCGGATTCAACTTGAACTTGAATGGAGGTCGTTCAGGCAGCACTTCGATTCTAGCGGATGGTGTAAACAACACCGGCGTCGGTCTCGCACGCGCAGTGGTGAGTTTCACACCAGAAACTGTGCAGGAGTTCACGGTGCAAACATCAGCGTATTCAGCCGAGTACGGTCAAACAAGCGGCGGCGTCATCAACGTCACGACTAAATCAGGCACTAACCAATTTAACGGCACCGCACTTTGGTATCACCGTAATCCAAATACCAACGCACAGCCATATCGCATCGGTACTTCGCCGCGAGTTGCAAATAACCTCCGGTACAACCAGGTTTCAGTTACCGCCGGTGGACCAATCTATTTACCCTACCTGGACAAAGGCGGTTTCAAGGTATACGACGGACATAACCGTAGCTTCTTTTTCTTCGCTTACGAGCCGCGCTGGCGGCAGGATTTCGTTACGACTACGACGCTGTTTCCGACAGCCGCTGAGTTGGCGGGTGATTTTAGAAATCTCGTTCGCACTACCAGCGGATGGGTGCCAACCAACATAGCGGCTCAATTCGGCCTCGCCTCGAATGGACCATCAGCAATCTATCAGCAGTACACCATCAGTAACGGCAGGCTGGTCCCGATCGTCCTGGCGGGCGGTCGCTGGTTCTGCCAGTTTGGCGCTACTGCGGCCCAGGGCAGGGTGTTGATTAATGGTCAGCCACAGTGTCCCGCAAACACGCCGATCGTCGATAGCTTGAACGTGATCCCACAACAGTTCATTGATCCGATCGCAACCAGGTTGCTGGAGTTTCAACCAACCGGCACCGGATACTTTATGGACAACGGGTTTTTGAGAAACGCGATCATCAACCGGCAGGTCACCGAGGATGAAACGCGCTACACCATTCGTATCGATCACCAACTCACCGAGTCAAACAGATGGAACTTTCGCTACACAGTGACACCGGCGATTGGGGTGCGAAATTTCGGCAGCGATGTAAACGGCAGCACGGGAGTCTTCAGCGATGCTAAACAGATCTTACTCGGCAACGATCACACCTTCTCCCCGACGGTTGTCAACAGCTTGAAGCTCAACTACACACGCGGAGTTTTCAGTGAAGATTTCGCTCCGGAGTTTTCGATCAATGGTGGGCGTAACCTCGCGGTCGAGTTGGGACTTCCAAGTGTCACCAGCGGCGGCATTCCATTGTTCCAGATTAGTGGTGATGGAGGCTTCAACGCCTTTGCCGATGTTGGCTCGTCGGGTTCGACTAACAACTTCAACGTCGAAGAGCGTTTCAACATCAACGACGTTGTGTACTGGACGCCCGGGAGCATGACGTGGAAGTTCGGTGTTGACCTGAGCTATTCACGATTAAACGTAGTTCCCTTCTTTGGCGCGTCAGGCGGACGATGGGAGTTCAGAACTCTAAACACAGATCGCTCGCGCGCGAACCAGGTAGCGGCCGGTGGGAATAACCTGGCGAGCCTCTTGATTGGCGTGCCTAACGTGGTCCAGGTGAGACCACTTCTTGTCAACTATGATTACCGTTGGAAAGCCGCCGCCGGGTTTGTCCAAAACGATTGGCGCGCCCGTCCGAATCTGACGTTAAACCTCGGGCTTCGATATTCGCTGCAACTTCCTCGCACCGAGAAGAACGACTTGCAGGGAGTATTCCGATTAGACAAAACGACGACTGTTCCGTTGACTGAAGCACAACGGCGGACCATCGCCAGTAGCGCTGGCGGTCTCGGTCTTCCGCCTAACGCTCCGATTCCAAGCGTGGTACCGACGAGCGCAACGATCCCGGCATTTGCTTTTGCCGGACGTGGAGGAAACTCCCGCTATCTCGTGCCGGTAGACAAGCTTGGCTTTGAACCTCGGTTTGGTTTTGCATGGAGTCCTAAATTGTGGAAATGGGCCGAAGACCGGGATCTCGTCATTCGTGGCGGCTATGGACTCTCCCACGCCGCAATCACTGGAAACAATCGTGCTCCCAGCCCGGACTTCTTTAGTTTTCAGCCGGCGTCCACACTAGTTAACGGTTCGACTAACGGGTTTACCGCCGACCCGACTCAACCCGTATCGCTCTCGCATAATCCGCCGCTCGCCACTACCGGAAGTTTCATCGACAGACTAAACATTTCTCCTGACGGTCTGAACTTTGCTAACAGTATTGCAATGTCCGGATTCGTCTATCCGGGTGATGAGGCGGGCCAGATCCCATACAGTCAGAACTGGAACCTTTCAATCGCTTTCCAGCTAATGAAAAACACGGTGGTCGAAGTGGCCTACGTGGGTAACAAGGGAACGCATCTTTATATGCCGCTGGTAAACGTGAATCCGAGAGATCCGGAATTTGTGGATCAGTTGGAAGTAAACAACCTCTCGGCTGAGGGCACATTTGCGGATCCGTTAGGCCGCGTCTCCCTGGTCGGGGCCACGGTACAGATTTCGCGCGCCAGCATCGTGTCGCCATTCTTCGGCTTCGGCAATCTCAACAGGTTTTTTGACCCTTCAGCAAACAGCATTCGCCACGCGGGATACGTTCAAGTCGAGCGCCGATTCGCGCAGGGACTCGCTTTCACGTTTAACTATACCTACGGAAAATCGATCGACGATGCGTCGGACTCTAGTCCCGACGTACGTGTGCTTACAACTGGCAGCACCCTTGGACAGGTGTACTATGGCGCGCCGCGTAGCGGTGACCGAGCGATCTCGTCGTTCGATATCAAGCACAACCTCAGCTCGACCTTCTTGTGGGACCTGCCGTTTGGAAGAAAGCGGTGGTTGTTCAGTAACGCGCCAAGAGTGGTTGACGGAATAATTGGTGGATGGACCATGTCGGGCGTGGTGCGCTTTCAGGGAGGACAACCTTTCACGCCGTTTATCACCGACACCAATAGGCTCGGCGGCGTCAATCGCTCAGTGCGAATGAACATCGTCGAGGGCGTGCCGCTCAAGAATCCGCTGTACTCGAACAACTGCTCGATCGGAGCAGGCTGCGAACCCTACATCAATCCGGCAGCTTTCATGCGTCCGCCGAAGGGTTCGCTCGGCAACTCACCACGCACGCTGGATATAAGGTCGCCGATGCAGCAGTTTTTCGACGTCTCGATCCAGAAGAGCTTTAACCTGCCTTTTATCGGAGACGAAGGAAGACGCCAGATAAACTTCCGGGTAGATCTGATCAATGCGTTCAATCATCCGACCTTCAGACACAACAACACCGGGAACACTCCTTTCGGGTTTGGCAACCTGCCGAGCGATCAACCTCTTACGCAGGCTGATATCAATGCCTGGAACGCTGCCAATCCAGGTCAAACGGCCACGCTGGCTCAGGTCAATGGCATTCTGAACAGCATTCGATTGCCAGTTGCGCCTGGTCAAACGGTCGGCGCGTTGCCACTCGATTTCTTCAGTGCTCGTATACCTGAGGGTTTTGCGAGCAGAACGGCAAACTCCTTTGACATCAGGACCCTCGAAGGCTTGAAACTCTACCGCGCACGACAGGTGTACGATACGAACTTTGGTACTCTGTTCGCGAACAACGCGCCGCGTTATATACAGTTTGGCGTGCGAGTGTTCTTCTAAATTGCTTGCGGCAAAGTCAGCCTGCGAAGCAGGCGGAAGCATAACGCCTGGGGCGTAAGCCCCAGGAAAAAATCTATTGCGAGGTTGGAGCCCACGAAGTGGGCGAAAGATGACCGTGGTCATTGAGCTATCGCCCGTTTCACGGGCTCATACCGTATCTATCCTATCGATCCTGGGACTCACGCCCCAGGCTTTACCCTTTCGCCTGCTTCGCAGGCTTGTGCCGCTGGCACTCCTGTCGCTGTGCCTTCTCCCGCGCTCTGTTTGCGCGCAGCAGAACATCGACGATCTCCAGCGCGGCTTCGCGCGCCCGCCTGACGATGCGCGCATCATGATGCGTTGGTGGTGGTTTGGTCCAGCCGTGACCAAGCCGCAACTCGAACGCGAGATGCGTCTGATGAAAGAGGGCGGGATCGGTGGCTTCGAGGTGCAGCCAGTCTATCCAGTGGCGCTGGACGATGAAACCGCCGGCATCAAGACGCTTCCGTTTCTTTCAGACGAGTTTCTCGACGCTCTTCGTTTCACCTCCAACAAAGCGCGCGAGTTAGGCTTACGATTTGATTTGACACTCGGGAGCGGTTGGCCGTTTGGCGGACCATTTGTTCCGCTCGGCGACGCCGCGGGAAAACTGCGTTACGAACGCGTGAAAGTGAGTGCGAACTCCAGGCGCGTGAAAGTTCCTGATATCGGTATCGGCGAAAAACTATTGGCTGTCTTTATGGCCAGTAGTCAAAACGAGAACATCGCGCCACAAAGCCTACGAGAGATCACGGAGATCAAAGACGGCGCTGCCTGGGTTCCTGCCGGACTCTCCGGCACACATGAAGTGCTCTTCTTTATTTCCAGCCGCACGGGCATGCAGGTCAAACGCCCCGCGATCGGCTCGGAAGGCTATGTCCTTAATCATCTCGACCGCACCGCCACTGAAAACTATTTGAAGAATGTCGGCGACCGTCTCATGCAGGCATTCTCGACCAATGCGGCAAACCGTCCTTACGCCATCTTCTGCGACAGTCTCGAAGTATATGGTCAGGACTGGACACCGGATCTACTCGACGAATTCAAAAGGCGTCGCGGCTATGATCTGAAGTCTTATCTACCGGCTTTGGTCATGGACGTCGGTCCCGACACGACAAAGATCCGGCGCGACTGGGGACTGACCTTAACCGAACTGCTCAACGAACGTTTCCTCACTCCCTTGCATTCATGGTCCAAGCAAAATCGCACGCTGTTCCGCATTCAGAATTACGGCGTACCCGCAGCGACAATCTCGAGCAATGCTTATAACGATTTGAGTGAAGGTGAAGGCTCACAGTGGAAAACTCTGCGCGCTTCTCGTTGGGCCGCATCGGCAAATCACTTGTACGGCCGTCCAGTTACATCCTCCGAGACCTGGACCTGGCTTCACTCACCTGTGTTCAGGGCGACGCCGCTCAATCTAAAAGCTGAGGCCGATCGACACTTTCTACAAGGCATCAATCAACTGATCGGACATGGATGGCCCTACACGGCCCCCGGAGTTGAATATCCAGGCTGGCGTTTCTACGCGGCCGGTGTCTACAACGAGAAGAATCCGTGGTGGCCGGTCATGCCCGATGTTTCTTTGTACTTGCAACGGCTCAGCTTTCTGTTACGACAAGGGCAACCCGCTAACGATGTGGCGTTGTATATGCCCAACGATGACGCGTGGTCTCAATTCACTAATGGCAACATTCACATGATCGAGATCCTGCGTGAGATAGTTGGCCCTCAAATCATTCCGAAGATTTTAGAGTCAGGTTACAACCTGGACTTTTTTGATGACGACTCGCTTAAGCAGGCGGGTCGAGTGGAAAAAGACACACTCGTATTTGGCGGAAACAGATACCGGATCGTGGTCCTTCCCGGCGTCGAACGTATTCCGGTCGATACTTATCGGAAGCTCGAGGCGTTTGTGCGTGGCGGCGGGATTCTGATCGCGACGCGCCGGACACCGCACCTCGCGCCCGGTCTCAAGGCAACCGAGGCGCAAACTAATGAAGTGACGGACCTTTCCCGCCGTCTGTTCAAAGACACAGGTGCACGAGGCCACTTCGTCGCCGAAGAAGTCAATCAACTTACAAACACACTCACCACCGCGCTGCGTCCTGATATTTCATTTATGCCGGCTGAACCCGAGATCGGTTTCGTGCATCGCAGAACGTCTGATGCCGAGATCTACTTTCTCGCGAATACGTCAAACGTCCGCAAAAGTGTAAAAGCAACATTCAGACAACAAGGCTTGCACGGTGAATGGTGGGATCCATTTAGCGGCAGTGTCGCAGCGGCGAAGATCGATTCCACAGAAAAAGGCACGAACGTCGCGCTCGATCTCGAACCGTATGCTTCACGTGTTTTGGTCTTTACCCGCCGCCAGTCCCCTTCCCCACAGCCGATACCGTCGAACGCATCCGAGCAGATTGAAATCGGCACTGACTGGCGTGTTTCATTCGGATCGAATGGACCGGCTATGCGGATGAACACTCTTCGCTCGTGGACGGACGACGAAGAGACACGTTACTTCTCGGGAGTGGCGACTTATGAAAAGGAAGTGACGCTTACGGAGTTCAAAAAGGGACGAAAGATCATCCTCGATTTTGGAGAGGGCCAGCCAAATCAATCGCAGCCGAGTCAGGCCGGAATGCAGACGTTGTTTGATCCTCCGATTCGCGAGGCCGCCATCGTTTATATCAACGGTCAACGTGCCGGTTCGATTTGGTGTCCGCCTTACGCACTCGACGTCACGAGTTTGCTAAAAGCTGGCGCGAACAAGTTGCGCATTGAGGTCAGCAATACAGCGATCAACTACATGTCCGGACGAAGTCTGCCGGATTATCGATTGCTCAACCTGCGTTATGGAGAGCGCTTCCGGCCGCAGGAGATGGAAAAAGTACAACCAGTTCCTTCCGGCCTGCTGGGACCAATCCGTCTGATCTGGAGATAAGCGATGTCGCAGCGTCTGTGGCTGAGGTATTGGTTAGTTCTGACTACTTTGTGCGGGAGTCTATTTGGAGCAACGGGCGGCCACGGATTGCCGCCCCTACAAACGAGCACTGGCATTCCCGTACAACCCGCGCAAGCCAAAACCAAATACAACGTTTTACTAATCGCTTCGGACGATCTGCGCCCCACGCTCGGTTGCTACGGTAATAAAATCGTCAAGACTCCGAACATCGACAAACTCGCCGCTCGAGGTGTCAGGTTCGATCGCGCGTACACACAGTATCCACTCTGCAACCCTTCTCGCACGTCACTGTTAACAGGCCGTTACCCAACCCAGACCGGCGTGATGGACAATGAGATCTACTTCCGTGCGATACACCCTGAGTTCGTGTCTCTACCACAGCACTTCAAAGCCAACGGTTACGCAACGCTTCGGGCCGGCAAAATCTTTCACGGCGGTATCGACGACACAGACGCCTGGACCGAAGGTGGAGAGCCTCGTAACTTCACCGGCGCTCGGCGTCCTCCCGTAAACGCCGAAGGTCCCGCGCGAACAGCGCACTCCGATCGTATCGTAGTGCTCGAAGGCGACGGCGAAACTAACGGCGACTACCGGATGGCAACGCGCGCGATTGAGTTACTCGAGAAATACAAAGACCAGCCATTCTTTCTCGCGGTGGGTTCGGCCAAGCCACACAGTCCACCCGAGGCGCCAAAAAAGTTCTTTGATCTGTACCACATCAACAAGATTGACCTGCCTCCTGACTTCGCTACTCGACCAACGGCGCCGCCTGGCTTTCCCGAGATCTCCGTCGCAAAACGAAACACCGATCTCTTTATCGGCCGCGAGGCTTCAGCCGCCGATGCCCGGGAGATGATTCGCGCTTACTACGCGTCGGTTAGCTTCATGGACGCCCAGGTCGGACGCGTACTCGACGCGCTCGAACGTTTGCAGCTCCGCGAGAAAACAATTGTCGTTTTCTGGGGCGACCATGGTTACCACCTGGGAGAGAAAGGCCGGTGGTCTAAGGCTTACTCACTCTTTGAAGTTGCGACGCGGGTTCCTTTCATCATTTCGGTGCCCGGTTCGAAGCCGGGCGTCAGCCCGCGCACAGTTCAACTCCTGGATATCTATCCCACACTGGTTGAACTCTGCGACTTGCCTCAGCCGTACCAGTCTCCCGCAAAACTCGAGGGCCACAGCTTAACGGCGCTGCTGCGCAGACCACAGGCGAAATGGGATTATCCGGCGTTCAGCGTCGTGATGTACCAGAACAAACTTGGTAAGTCGGTTCGCACCGATCACTGGCATTATGTTTTGTGGGACGATGGCCATGCCGGCGAGATGCTGTTGGACCACCGAGTCGATCCACTCGAGCTGAAGAATCTCGCCGGTGATCCCACTTATGCTAAAACGGTCACACGAATGAAGCGTCTCTTTAATCAACTGCCAGCCAACCCTGTTAATACTACCGATAAATGACGGTGATAGTGACTGAGGAGTTCCTGAGTCCAACGGCTGAAGCAGTTACGTTGATCTGTCCGCGCGCGGGCTTCGCCCTGATCATTGCGAACGTCAAACCCTGATACGCGCGACGCTGCGACGCCTGAAACTTTTCGTGGCTCGAGTTGTCACCATTATCGACCGCTGCCACAACGCCCGGCCCGTTGACGACAAAAGAAACCAGGTTGTTGGCTGTCGGAACCAGCACTCCATCCTTATCGACTATCTTCGCAGTGACGTGAGTGACGTCGTCCCACGCAGGCGCGAGTCGCGTGCGATCTGCCGTAAGTAAGATCTTCGCTGGCGCGCCTGCCGTTCTCAATTCGTCTCGCGCCACAATCCTGCCGCGGTTTTTCGCTACAGCCTGCAACGTTCCGGATTCAAAACGAACCATCCATGTGCGTGGTGAAGCATCAGGCGGAAGCGATTTGGCGCCGAGCGATTTGCCGTTGAGAAAGAGTTCCACTTCCTCGCAGTTGCTGTAAACCTCGACCGTCTCTTCATGAGCGTCAAGGTTTTTGGGGGTCCAATCAGAAAACAAGACTTGTATGCGCCGTGGATCGGGCTCGTAACCGGGATCGGTCGGCGTAAGCGGCGGCGGCGCAACGCGACGCGTAATGTGAACCATCGGTTCATCGCTCCACCAACTCTGCCGTTCAAACGCTCTGGGACGCGGAGTGCCGGTACGATCGAGCAGACCAAACGGAAAACCGATGCCCGGCCACGCCCGCGCTTCACCGAGATAGTCGATGCCGCTCCACAAAAACTGTCCCGCGTAAGGCGCATTGTCCCTCAAGGCAAGCCATGCAGCGCGGTCGTGAGTGTTCTCGGTGCCGAGAATCTTGCGCGTGGGTTTCTGACGGTGAGCGGCGAGGATCTCGTTCTCACGATAGTTCTGACCAACGACGTCGAGCATATCGGCGAGTCCGTTGTCATAATCGCGACTGACGTTTGGACGAAATAGTCCCTGCGACACGGGACGCGTCGGATCATTCTCGTGAAAGACCTCGACGAGTCCTTTCAGAATCGTCCTGGCGAGTTCAGCTTTCGGCGTGTCCCGAATCTCATTGCCGGTACTGTAAACAACGATGCTGGGATGGTTGCGATCTCGACGCACGATGTCGCGCGTATCGATCTTAGACCACTCGTTGAAATAACGATGATAGTCGTACGGAACTTTTGCAACAGTCCAATTGTCGAACGTCTCGTCCATCACCAGAAATCCCATGCGATCGGTTAGGTCGAGAAACTCCGGCGCCGGAGGATTATGCGCGGTGCGAATCGCATTCACTCCGATTCGCCTCAAGATCTCGAGGCGACGCTCCCAAACGCGCAACGGAACGGCTGCTCCAAACGCGCCGCCATCGTGGTGGAGGCAGACTCCTTTGATCTTGAAGTTGCGGCCGTTGAGCCAGAAACCGGTCGCAGCGTCAAAACGAAAATCGCGAATGCCGAACGGAACTGTTTCCTCGTCGACGACCGACCCGCCTGCGATCACCTTCACCTCTACCTGATAGATCGCCGGATGATCGAGATCCCATCGTTGTGGGTTTCTGACAGTTAGATTATGAGTGAAGACAGTCGAGGTGTTTGCTGAGATGCTCTGTCGCTTAGTGGTAACTGATTGCAACTTACGACCATTCGGTCCCAGCACACTGACTTCCATCAAAACCTCGCGCGCCGCTTCCGACTGGTTCACAACCGTGCTCTGCACCGCGACCGTAGCACTCGCCGCAGAGACTTCCGGCGTCGTCACGAACGTGCCCCAATGATCTATGTGAACGGGATCAGTGATGGTCAGCCGTACGTGACGGTAGATGCCGGCGCCCGCATACCAACGCGAAGCTGGTTGACCACTGTTGTCAGCTCTGACAGCAATTACATTCGGCGTCTGGTCGAAGTTAAGATAGCCGGTGAGTTCATAGCGAAAACTAACGTAGCCAAATGGTCGGTGGCCCAGATGAACGCCATTGATCCAAACGTCGCTGTTGGCCATCACGCCGTCAAACTCAATGAACACGCGACGGCCAGCGTCGCTTGCGCGAAGAGTGAAATGCTTCCGATACCAGCCCACGCCAGCCGGCAAGAAAGCGCCCGCTGGTCCGGTTGGGTTCTTTTGATCGAAGGATCCCTCGATACTCCAATCGTGAGGTACATCGAGCTTGCGCCAGTCGCCGTCGTCGAAAGTAGTCTTCTCGGCGCCCGCAGGATCGGCCAAGCTAAACCGCCAATCAGAATCGAATTGAATCTGACGACGACTTTGTCCACCGACCGCAGGCGTCAAAGCGCCGACAAGGAGCAGACCAAGCAACGCAAGATGTTTGAACCGAAAGGTCAAATTGTGGTCTATAATAAGCGCGTTTAATCGGTTAACTCAAAAGGAAATTCAATATCCACAGATTACACAGATGAAGTGGATCAATCTGTGTAATCTGTGGACAAGCCTGACAAATGAAAAAACAAGCAACCGATCAAGTCCACCGACGTGAGTTTTTGAAAACTACCAGCGCCGGCTTGGCGGGCCTTGGCCTGCTGCCGGCGTTCTCAACCACCGGACACGCTCAGTCTGCCGAATCGTTTGGGCGGCGCGTCTTGCCGCTCAATCATAATTGGCTGTTCAGCGACAAAGTCTTACCAAACGCGGCGAGCCCCAAACTCGACGATGGCCGCTTCGAGCGTGTGACGATTCCGCACACCAATAAGCTGCTTCCCTGGCATGGTTTCGACGATATGTCCTACCAATTCATTTCCCTTTACCGCCGTCATTTCAAACTGCCGGTTGCGATGCGGGGAAAAAGAATCTTCGTCGATTTCGATGGCGTGATGACTGCCGCAACCGTGAGTATCAACGGACAGCGTTTGGGCGAGTATCGTGGCGGCTACACGCCGTTCTCGTTTGAACTCACTTCCCATATCAACTGGCGCGGCGACAACGTGCTGGCCGTTGAAGTCGACTCTACCGAACGCAAAGACATCCCGCCGTTCGGCGGCGAGATCGACTATCTGACCTTCGGCGGAATCTACCGCGACGTTAGTCTCCGTGTCGTCCCCAACACGTTCATCGAAAATGTTTTTGCGAAACCGGTGAACGTGTTAAAGGATGATCGTCGCGTTGATGTACGTGTGTTCTTGAATAGTCAGGGACCTTCGTCTGGTGCCTTGAAGGTCACCGTTGAATTGCGTGACGGCAATCAAGTGGTAGCTACGACGAGTGACGAACTTCCATCCGTTGGCGCGCCTCATTACGACTTTCGGCTTACGAATTTGCGTGCGATCCAGTTGTGGGAACTCGATCGCCCGAAACTCTACCAGGTGCACGTGAAGATGCAATCCGCAAGCGGGCTGCTGGATGAGTATCAAACGACGATCGGTTTTCGCGAGGCTGTTTTCAAAGAGGATGGTTTCTTTCTAAACGGGCGTCACCTCAAGTTGCGAGGCCTCAATCGTCATCAGACTTTCCCCTATGTGGGCCAGGCGATGCCGGCGCGCGTGCAACGACGCGACGCTGAGATTCTGAAGCGCGAGTTGAAGTGCAACATGGTGCGCACGTCGCATTACCCGCAGTCGCCACACTTCCTGAATGCCTGCGACGAGATCGGCCTGCTGGTGTTCGAGGAAATACCGGGCTGGCAACACATCGGCGACCAGCAATGGAAGGATCTTTCAGTTCACTACGTGGACGCGATGATCCGGCGCGACTGGAATCATCCGTCGATCGTTTTGTGGGGCGTGCGGGTTAACGAATCGCGCGACGTTCACGACTTTTACAAACGGACGAATGAGTTGGCGCGTTCGCTCGACGATTCCCGGCAGACGGGTGGTGTGCGTTACCGCTATGACTCGGAGATGCTGGAAGACGTCTTCACGATGAACGATTTTCAGATTCCGCTGCGACCGCCGAATCGTCCGCTTTACCTGAATACCGAGTTCATCGGGCACATGTATCCGACCAAGCGAAACGACAACGTGGAGCGAATCACCGAACATGCGATGCGCCACGCTCGTGTCCACAATCAGTTGGCTTCGGATAGGAAATACGCAGGCGGCCTCGGCTGGTGTGCCTTCGACTACAACACGCATTCGAATTTCTGTTCGGGCGACCGTGTTTGCTATCACGGCGTCAGCGACATCTTTCGCATTCCGAAACCGGCGGCGGGGTTCTACAAGTCGCAGTGCGATCCGAATGAGGAGATCGTTCTCGAACCTGCTTTTGACTGGGCGCGCGGCGATCGAAATGAGACTTTCACGATTGCGATGGTCTGTTCGAATTGTGAGCACGTGAAGATCTATATGGCAGACCGCCTGGTGGCTGAACTCGATCCGGATCGGAAAGAGTTTCCGCATCTGAAGTATCCGCCTTTTGTCGCAAACATTCGCAGCTCGTTCAACGGACCGTGGGGTGACTTGCGAATTGATGGGTACATAGGCGGCAAGAAGGTGATCTCAAAAACACTGTCCGGGAAAGGTGCGGATCAACAATTTCATCTTGAAGCTGACGATCGCGAACTCGTCGGCGACGGCATTGATGCCACACGCGTGGTTATGCGCGTGACTGACGAGTACGGCGGCGCTCGCCCGTTTGCAACCGGGGCGATCGAGCTGAGCATTTCAGGACCGGGAGAGATTATCGGCGATAATCCGTTTTCGTTGTTTGGAGGCGTGGGGGCTGTTTGGATAAGGACCAGGCAGGCGGCCGGCACGATTCGACTGGTCGCGAAACACCCGACACTTGGATCCAAGAGCGTCGAAATTAATGTAAAACGCGCTGCCGCCGTGATTCTCTGAGGAAGAATTACTCGCGCAAAGGCGCAAAGACGCAAAGGTCAGACCCTCCAGGCTGCCGG
>JBIOVO010000039.1:0-17656 GCA_044867735.1 Pyrinomonadaceae bacterium
CCGCAGGTCTGCCTTTGCGTCTTTGCGCCTTTGCGCGAGAAAATCTCTTCCTATGTTGCATAAAACCCTTGTGCTTGTTTTCTTGTGCTCTCTAACAATTTCGTGTTCACGAGCACCCGTTACGAACTCAAACACGAACGAACCACCGCAGATCGCCTCGGTAGACGTCGTCGAAGCAACACCCGCGACCACCACGCTCACCCGCGGCGAATCAACCGACGCACTCGTCCCGATCAAGATCACGCACGGCTATCACGTGAACGCCAATCCCCCGAGCTACCCGTACTTGAAACCGCTGGAGCTGCAAGTGCAGCCGGCCACAGGCGTCTCCGTAGAGTTCATCACCTATCCTGACCCTCTCACTAAGAAGTTTGCCTTCGCCGAAAAGCCGCTCGCAGTTTACGAAGGCGACACCACCGTCAAGGTCAGGCTGAAAGCAGACAAGTCGGCCACGCCCGGTCAACACAACCTTTCCGCGAAATTGCGCGTCCAGGCATGTGACGACAAGGTTTGTTATGCTCCGGGCGAGGAGAACCTGATCGTGCCGGTGAACGTAAAGTGAAAGTGTTTTGGCTGATCATGGCGGCGTTGTGTGGCGCAACCGCCGTATTCTTTGTATTTCGCGACGACTACGAGAAGGCTTTCGTAGCCGCTGCTGGCGGCGCTGTTTGTTGGTTTCTCAATTACCGGCAGCAACTCAAGGAGAAGATGCCGAAAGACGTCGAAGGTGAAGAGGATTTGGAGGATGAAGAGGAGTCTGATGAAGAAGTGCGTTCTTAGTTTTGCGATAGTGGGTTTGCTTATCGCTTCGCAGACGTTGGTGATGGCGTCGGATCAGGCCGACGTCCGTTCCACAGTTCAGAATGTCTTTGAACAATTGAAGTCGCAAAACTACAGCGCGCTTTATGACCTGCTGCCGACTTCTTCACGGACTCGCATGTCGCGCGATCGATTTGTAAGCGCGCTCCAGCGAGCACAGGATTTTTATCAACTCGATCGCATGGACGTCGGCGCGATCAAGGTTTCGGGCAACCTCGCCGTCGTCGATACAGTGCTCTATGGACGGGTAACGGCTCCGATTCAGGCGGAAGGAAAGATCGTGGCCCAACAGTATCTGCTGCGCGAAGATGGAAAGTGGCGCGTGGCGACGGGCGATCAATCGTCATTGAAGAAGTTCATTGCTTCGAATCCGGGTTTTAAGGGGTTCAGGATTCGTCAGCCAAGGATCTATATCAAGCAGAACGAGAAGTGGGTTGAGTTCAGTCCGGGCAGACGCTAGCTCAGAAAGAAATCATCGAACGACAACTGCGCATCATCGACTTGCTCGGTGTACTCGCCGTGACGAATACGGTACCGAGGAACATCGAGGGCCTCGCGGACTGCGTCGAGATGGAAGCGAATGATGCGCGGTGTGAGTCTGACGGACGGTATGCGACGTTTGGCGGCGAGACGCCGGACAGTTGATTCGCTTACCTGAAGGTGAGCAGCTAACTGTTTGGCGGTTAGGAATTCCTCACGCTCTTCCATAGCGGGCAAGTTAGTTAACCACAAAGACACAAAGACACAAATTTTACTTTTGTGTCTTCGTGTCTTTGTGGTTCATTTCTGTCTGGGAGGTATCGACAACGCCACGCGGTAAACTGCAGCGCCATCGATCTCGACGTCCTTACTGATCGGCTCCGCGCCATCGGACTTAACACTCACGCGGTACTTCCCCACATCCGGTGAAAGCCGAAATTTGAACGAACCAGTCTCGGTTGTAATGCGTCCGTCGATCTTCTTCGCAGATCCGTCTTCGAGGATTCGGAACAACTCGACCTTCGCATTCGGGACGCTGCGTCCATCAGCATTGAACACAGAGCCACTCACAAACGCAATCGACCCCTCGTCAATCGTCAGTACCAGCCGATCTCCGAGCGAGCGGGTCTTCCCTGCCTTGACCTCGATGTCCTCCATCGTGCCGATACTCAACCCCGGCTTGCGAAAAGTCAGTCCGTACTTTCCCGGCTGGAGTTGAGAGACAACGAAGTCTCCGTTCTTGCTTGTGGTCGTCCGCGCAACCTCGGTTTCACCGCGTCTTACGAGGACGGTGACACCGTTCGGTGTGCCGGTTTCTACGCGCACTTTGCCTTTGATGGAGCCGAGCGACTTGTCCTGACCGGCTGCGATACCGGCGGCGAGGAGTGTTATCGCAAGTAAAAGACTTTTGTTGAACCTCATGGGCAATCCTTCACGTAATAGGTCTTCAGATTCGACGGTTTGACGCTGTGGATGATATCACCGTTTGCTTCCTAAGGTCGCGCCCGTATAATCCTGAGCGGCGCTCCCAGGAAAGACATTCCAATGCCAAGAAAATTCGCGGCTTCTCTAGCGCAACTTTCCCTTCCTCTCTTCCTGCTAATCGCCCTCGCTACGCCGGGCGTGCCGCAGGAGCAGGCGCCGAACCCTGCCGCTCAAACTCAGAGGCCGCGCAAGGTCTATCCAAAGGAACAGGAAGCCGAAGACGTAATCCGAGTAGACACGGATCTCGTCTCAGTTGACGTAACGGCGATGGATGCCGAAGGCCGTCCGATCCGCACCCTGCGCCAGGAAGACTTCAAACTCTTTTCCGACGGACTCGAGCAATCGATCTCCTTCTTCCAGATCGAGAAACGGCAAGGCGAAGCTCGTCCACTCGCGATTGTTTTCGCGCTCGATGTTTCGGGGAGCATGACGGCTGAAGAGATCGTCCGGCTGCGCGGCGCACTGAAGTCGTTTTCAGAACATCTCGCGAGCCATCCGGTGTCTTATGCGGTGGTGACGTTCGGCATGCGAGTGAAGACGATTCAGAAGTTCACCAACAATCCAGGCAAGCTCGATGAATCGCTCGAGCGGATCTCGCGAGATGCTCCGAGTGGTCTGTCCACTCATACGTATGACGCAGTTGACGACGCGATCCGAATGCTCGTACGAAGTGCGCCGCGCACGCGTGAGAAGCGTTTAATGAAGCGCGCGGTGCTGGTCGTGACGGATGGTTTTCCCGTCGGCGATACAGTGACGCCGCAGACTGTCATCGAACGTGCTAACGCTGCCGACGTCAGCGTCTTTGTAGTGACACTTCCTTCGTACTCGCGCGTGACGGCTTCAACGACGCAAACGCCGTTGCCGACACCTTTGGACGTGAGCGGCCTGGCGGAATTAACCGGCGGCAGAAATGTTTATGCAAACGAAAAAGACTACGCTCCACTGTTCCGCGCCCTCGCGGAGGAGGTGAGTTCGGCGTACGTGTTGGCTTTTTATCCGCCCGAGGAAAAGCGACGAGATGGGCAAGTGCACACGATCCGGGTGGAGGGACCGCGTGGCCTAACATTACGACAGAGCCGCTCGGAGTATAAAGCGGCGAGCAAATAACGAATTGCCAATTAGCAATCGGAAATTGGCAATCTCAATACTCGTCTTCGTCCTCGTCTTCGTCGTAGCTCTCTTCTTCGACAATATCCAACTCAACGGGATCTAGTCCCACGACCTCGAGTTCGGTTCCGCACTCTTCACAAGACACTATTTCGCCCTTGTCCGTGTCCAAATCAACGTGGACATCAGCATCACATTCCGGGCAAGTTCCGGTCGGCACAGTTTCTTCCTCCCACGCGTTAGGTGAAGGCAGGGTTACACCCCTCCGGGGAGAGCACCCACTACCTTGTATGCAACCAAGTCAATCTAACCGCGAGCGCTGGAATTTGCAATACTCTTTTTGTGAGAGTTTGTTGGGCCAAGTTACGAAAATGTAACAATACTAATTCGCTCCACAGATTACACAGATTTAATCCGGATCAATCTGTGTAATCTGTGGATTCCCACATTTAACTCAAGGGCTAACCGGACGCTGCACCGATACCAATCGCGTATGCAGAAGCCTCGCGCCGCCGAATAATCCTCACATGTTTCGAGTCCCGCAAAAACCAATGCGCCGGTTGGCCCTTCTATTCCTGTTTCCAGCGCTTCTTGTCCTCTCTTACTTCTCGTTGGCCCGTTCCACTAGACCAACGAGATCGGCGGCGCCCAATCCGGAAGCTGCTGCGAAACGGCCTGACTCGGAAACACTATCCGACCTGGACCACGACGGACTCCCAGACTCAACCGAACTCAGAACTTTCAACGATCGCGAGAACTTTCGCCGCTGGTTTACCTGGATCGCCGAGCTACAGTTTTACAAACTCAGCGACGAATGGAACGCCGAACAACGTGACTGCGCTGGTCTGGTTCGCTTCGCCTGGCGCGAAGCACTGCGCCCGCACGACCGCCCGTGGTTTCAGCGAATGGGTGAGAACTACGATCCAGTCGGACCTGATCTATCGCCCAACATCACCGCGCCACTCCGTGGAAAACTCTTTCGCACTACTTCCGGCTCTTACACGGGCCAGGACATCACTGACGGTACGTTCTCAGAGTTTGCCGACGCCCAGACGCTCAAGATGTTCAACGTCGATTTCGTGAGCCGCGATCGACAACAAGCCAGGCCCGGCGATCTGCTCTTCTTTCATCAACCGTGGGTCCAGAAGTTCTCCTTTCACGTCATGATCTTTATCGGCGAACCGCGCGTGGCGAGCGAAGACGCGCGCGACTGGGTGGTTTATCACACCGGTGCGTCGCCTGAGGATGAGGGAACAGTGAAGAAAGTGCGACTCGCAGTGCTGGACCAGCACCCGGACAAACGCTGGCGTCCCGTTTCAACCAACCCAAACTTTCTTGGCTTCTATCGTCCGAAGATTCTTAGCCAACCAGTCACACCGGAGGGATGAAGTGTACCGCCCACCATTTCCACAATCGACTCGTCTGCTCGCCGCTTTGGTTTATGTTGCGATCATCGGCGTGACCGTCCTGATCGCGGATTCACGAGTCAGTTCGGAAACGACCGAAACGCCAATGTTCCCACCAACGAACGAGGCGGCAGTCGATGGCAAGCCGTTCTTCGCGCTCTCGACTACGCGCACGTTCGGCGCCTCGGAGAAACCGGTGCTCTGGTTGGACCACCGCGGCGTTAATAGTCTCGACTTCCGCGTCTATCGTGTAAACGACCCGCAGCGGTTCTTTTCTCAACTGAACGATCCGCATCAGATGGGCGAGGACGAACAGGAACAGATCGCCAACAATCTTTCGCGCCGCCCTTCCCTGCTTGAGAGAGTTCGCGCGGTTAAAGTCTGGGCCTACGCCGGAATCAGAAACTATTTCCGCACGCAGCTAAAACGAGACACGCGCTGGACGTTTAATCAGAAGTTCCGCGCGACCGAAACAAATAAGCGCGTGCCGCTCAATGTGGCTGATTACGCACGTGTGCCGCTGTTGAATAAGAGTCAGCTAGTGACGACCTGGCGCGAGCCGTTACCCACACTCGAAACCGAATACGATCGCCGCGTGATTCCGCTCGGAAAGCGTGAACGTGGCGTCTATCTGGTGGAAGCTGTCAGTGGTGAGCTACGGGCTTATACGGTCGTGGTCGTAACCGATCTCGCGATGGTTGAAAAAGCCTCGCCTAATGGTGATCTGCTGGTCTATGCAGTCGATCGCAAGAGTGGTGAACCGCAAGCGGATGCGCGCGTTGACATCGTCAAAGCAAAGACTACGGTTGCCAGCGGCAGGACGAATGCAGAGGGCTTCTTCCGCACCAGGGTCACCAGGTCCGGTGAACAGACCGACGTTCCGGGAGAGAACGTCAATAGTCAAAACTTCGTCATCCTCGCCTCGCATCAGGACAACTTTGCGATCTCGGATCTCGAGTCGTTCTATTTCGGCGAGTTCGGTTCGGAGAGCGAAACGGTGCAGGGATACATCTACACCGATCGCCCGATCTACCGTCCGAATCACCAGGTCTTCTTTAAAGGCATCCTGCGCGCGCTCGACGACCAGAATCGTTACCACTCAATCAAGGGCGAAACGGTGACGGTAACGGTCAAGGACTCGAATGACGCCAGAGTCTTTTCACAAGAGCTGCGGCTTTCGCGGTACGGAACGTTCAACGGTGAGTTCACGCTCGCAGAGGAAGCGCCGCTCGGAAGCTATCGCATCGAAGCCCAGACTGATGAAGGTACTTCGAACGGTGTCTTTGAAGTCGCCGAATACAAAAAGCCGGAGTACAAGGTCAGCATCACCACGCCGAAAAGGTTTGTCCCCGCCGGCACGCAATCAAAGTTTGACATCAACGCGCGGTACTTCTTCGGCGCACCAGTCGCAAACGCTGAAGTGAAGTACTACGTCTATCGTTCTCGCTATTACCCGTTCTTCGCGGAAGGTGACGAAGCAAGCCAGAATGAAGACGACGCAGAGTTTTCCAACTATCCAAACTATTACAGCGACTTGATGCTCGATGGCGAAGGAAAGCTCGATGGTGCCGGACACCTCTCTATCGAATTCGACGTTCCTGCCAGCAACGAGAATGACGTTTGGGATTTTAGCTATCGCATTGAAGCACAGGTAACGGATTCGTCTCGCCGCAGTATCAACGCCACCGGGGAGATCATCGCAACGCGCGGCAGCGTGATCGCGCAGGCGGTGCCCGATCAATACGTCTACGTACAAGACAAGAACGCCACGATCTCGATATCCACGACCGACTATGAAGGCCGGCCAGTACCAACAAAGTTATCGTTGCAGTTTCTCTTACGAACCTGGACCAAAGTTGAGAAGAAGCAGAACGACTATGATCCCGACTACGAAATGCACGAAACGGAGTTGGGCGCCACCGAGATAACGACCAATCGCGAAGGACATGCAACCTACAACTTTCCGGCGAAAACGCCCGGATCGATCAGCGTCAGAACCGTGGTCCAGCAAGCGGGCAAGGAGTTTGTTTCCGCTGGCGGCTTCTTCTGGGTTGTCGCCGCGAATGAGTGGTCCGGAACTTATTATTCGCCTGACCGCTACGGTTCGATCAAATTAATACCGGACAAGAAATCCTACCGCGTCGGTGAGACCGCGCGCGTGCTGACCATTCTTCCCGAAGAAAACGCAAATCTGCTGGTGACTACTGAGCTCGACTCGGTCATGTCAGCGAGGAGCGTTAAGGCGCAAGGCAAAACAATAATTCTCGACATACCGATCGAGTCGAACTACGCGCCAAACGTTTTTCTCAGTGTCACGTTTGTCAAAGACGGCGACATGTACACGACCGACAAGCGGCTCGTGGTCCCTGCACGCGACAAGCTGCTGGACCTCGAAGTGATCTCAAACAAGAGCGAATACAAACCACGCGAAACAGCGTCGTACACCGTTCTTGCTCGTGATGCCGACGGTTCGCCCGTGCCTGATGCTGAAGTCAGTATCGGTGTGGTTGACGAAGCGATCTACAGCATCTCGCCAGACTATTCCGGCAGCATCCGCCAGCAGTTTTATGGGATGCGCTACAGCTCGGTGGAGACGCATCTGTCGGTTTCTTATTACTTCAGAGGGTTCGCCGGCGAGCAGCCTATCAACCTCGCGAGCACGAAGCCTTCGTATCAACTCGCCGACTTCAAGAACGAAAGCAACCAGGTGCAGCCGACGATCCGCAAGGAGTTTAAGGACACGGCTTTCTGGCAACCGAGTGCGGTCACCGGAAAAGACGGCCGCGCGACCGTGAGTTTTCGTTTGCCTGACAACCTGACGACCTGGCGCGCAACGGCGCGAGCCGTGACGAGCGATACGAAAGTAGGCGTCACGAGGCACAAGGTGATTTCACGCAAGGACGTGATTCTGCGTCTCGAGACACCACGTTTTCTGACGCAGGGCGACACCGTCACGCTCTCCGGAATCGTGCACAACTATCTGAAGCAAGATAAGTCGACGCAGATCTGGATCTCAGTGACTGGCGCAAACCTGATTGGTCCGGCGCAGGAAACCGTAACGATCGTGAAACAAGGCGACCATCGCGTCGATTGGCAAATCTCGGCGCCGCAGACTGGTGAAGTACGATTGCTGGCCAAAGCATTGACGAACAGCGAATCTGACGCCGTCGAACTGGCGCTGGACGTCGTTCCGCGCGGCCTGCATGAAAACAAGACCGAACGCTGGACCACGACGGATGAGAATGCGCAACAGGAGTTCGCGCTCAACCTGCCGGCGGCTACGGATCTGAATTCACGCAAGCTCCGGATCGAAGTGGCGCCTTCGGTAGCGGGAACTCTGTTTGGCGCTCTCGACTATCTCACGACGTTTCCTTACGGCTGCACGGAACAGACGATGTCGAGTTTTCTGCCGAACATCATCGTTTCACAGAGCTTGAAGGAATTTAAGTCGACCTCGATTCGCAACTCGAACGATTTGACGAAGAAAGTCGAACAGGGACGCAACCGGCTCTACGCTTTTCAACATGAGGACGGCGGTTGGGGTTGGTGGCAAACCGACGAGAGCGATCCGTTCATGACCGCCTACGTGATCGACGGTTTGACACTCGCGAAGCAAGCGGGTTTCACGATCGACGATGAACGCATTGCGCGCGGGCGCGAGAAGTTACAAAGCATGCTTGATTCAGGGACGATCAAAGAGGCCGACACACGCGCGCTCATGGTCTATGCCCTGGCGGAAAGCGGTGGGATCGGCTCAGGGCATTTGGAGAAGCTCTATGCGGAACGACGCAATCTTCAGCCATACGGCCGCGCGTTACTGGCGCTGGCGTTGGCGATTCAAAAGATGGATGAGCGTGCGGCGGAAGTTGCAACGGAGATAGAACGCTCGGTCACCAGAGAGGGGCAATTCGCTTATTGGAAATCGACTCGCACACCGATGCTCGATTTCACCGTGGAGAATTCAACTGAAGGCACGGCGCTCTCGCTCAAAGCACTCGCACGAATCAAACCGCAAAGCGATCTGCTTCCGTTGGCTTCAAGCTGGCTCGTGTCAGAACGCAGAAACGGCTACTACTGGTCTTCGACCAAAGACACTGCATTCGCGATCTTCGGATTGATTGATTACCTCAAGGTGAGTCGTGAACTCACGCCTGCTTACGACCTCGAAGTCTATGTAAACGGCGAGACAGTTGTTGCTGAGCATGTAACTGAGGCGACCGGCGCTCAGTCGTTCGTGGTGAGTCGAAAGGGCAACGCGGTCGGCGAAACGAATCAGATCCGCATCGTGAAGCGCGGCAAAGGAACTGTGTATTTCACCAGTTCGGTTGAGTACTACACGAACGAAGAGAATGTCGCGGCGCGTGGTTCGTCAGAATTGAACGTCACGCGCGAGTACCTGCGTTTGAAGGTCGAGCCGGATGGTTACAACTTGAAGTGGGCCATGTCGCCATTAACCGGAGACATAAGGTCGGGCGATCTGATCGTGGTCAAGTTGCACCTGACCGGCAAAGCCGGGCGCTACCTGATGCTGGAAGATCCGATTCCATCCGGCGCAGAGCAACTGGAGAACGTGGGCAACTTGAATTTGAACCTGACCAATTCAGGTTGGACGGATTGGTATAGCTGGCGCGAGTTTCGCGATCGTCGCACGGTGTTTTTCCTCGATCGCTTCGATGGTGAGGTGACGTTGCAATACGCAATCAGGGTGCAGGTGCCGGGCGAGTTCGTCGTGGCGCCGGCGCGTGCCGAGTTGATGTATCAACCGTGGGTTTACGCGAACACGGCGACCGGGCGGTTTTCATTTCTGGACCACAAATAACACGGAGAAGACTGATGTCGTTCTTAGATTCAATCAAAGCGATGGTTTCGGCGTTGAGAGCGCTTTTTGAGAACCGCCGGAGGCTGATGGTGCTGGTGAGTGCTTACGGAGCGCTGCTGGGGTCGGTCTACATCTTTGTCAGCACGCGCGAGGCCACGATCTTTCAACTCAGTGTCACGTTTGTGGTGGCCCTGATCGCTCCGGCGCTCTTCTTCATGTTGCAGGCGTTGAGCGTTGGTTATGCGAATGGTCCGACGCTGGTTCGGAAGTTATCGAGCGATTGCCTCAAGCTGTTCTTCGTTAGTGTTCCGGTGCTTGCCTTAACACTGGCGGCCGTTTACGGCTTGAACAGAATACAAAGCGCCGCGACCACCGTTGCCACGATTCGTTATCTGCTGGTTGGCGTGTTTGCTCCCCTGCTGGCGATCCAACTGTGGCTCGCGACGAGTGTTGGCGGATTGCGCGTGATCTTCAGTCGCTTCAAGCGAGTGCTGATAAAAACCCTCTCGCCGCAGTCGCTGTTTGTTTACGCCTGCGGCTTCTTGATCTTCGCCGTCGCTCCCTACTTCCTGCTCATGAAAACGATCAACGTCGAGCGCGCGTGGCTGGAGTTCTCGCTACTGATTCTGCGACTCACGATTAGTGCTCTTCTGATCCTGCTCGGATGGGTAACGACGGTTGGCGCACTCTCGATTCTCAACCGTGACAGTTACGCGATCGCAAAGGAGTGAAGATGTCGCCGCTTCGCATCGTGATCGTGGTGGTGCTGGCTGTGTGTGCGACCTTCGCACTCTCGCGCGCGCTTCTCGGTGGTGCAAGAAACACCGAGCCGTCACGTTCTCTACCAGCTACACCAGCAGCACAGGACGAACGTCTTCAAACGACAGCAACCACTGCACTGGGCCAACGTGAAGGTGCGATAGTGGTGATTGATCCACAAACCGGACGCATCAGAGCCTTAGTTAACCCGAGGCTCGCCTTTCAAGACGCCCATCCGCCGGGCTCGACGATCAAGCCTTTCACCACTCTGGCTCTGTTACGCGCCGGCATAGTGAAATACGACTCCCGCCTGACCTGTCGCGGGCACTATAAGGCGGAAGATCTGGTCGACTCGTGTCTACACGATCAGACCGTCCCGCCACTCGACGCCGCCGATGCGCTCGCTTACTCCTGTAACTACTACTTCGCCACGCTCGGTGAGAAGCTTGACGAACGGAGCCTCGCCGCCGTTCTCAGTGACTTCGGTTTTGGCCAGCCGACCGGCGTCAACGCCGAGCAGGAGTCAGCCGGATCATTGTCACGCGGTAAGTGGCAACCGCAGAGTCCGATCGGAGAGGGCGACTTCCTTCAAGTCTCGCCACTTCAGTTGGTGACGGCTTACGCAGCGCTTTTCAACGATGGCAATTTGTTCAGACCCGGACTGGCCTCCTCTGATTTTGTGCCGCGCGTACGCAAGCAGGTTCGGATCGACGATCTGGAAAAAGGCGTGCTGCTGGCGGGAATGCGTCGATCAGTGATATTTGGCACTGCGCAGCAAGCACATCTCGATTCCGTTCCCGGCTATGTAATCGGCAAAACCGGTACGAGTGGTTACATAAACGGTTTTCGCACGCACGGCTGGTTTGTAGGTTTGATGTTTGCGCCGAGCTACAAAGGAGCACCAACCGAAGCGATACTCGCACTGGTCGTTTACCTCAAAAACGCTCACGGATCGGATGCCGCGGAAATCGCCCGGCCCATCTTCGAAGAGTTCACCGGTACGGTCAACAAAGACGCGACCTACGTGTCGGAGCAAAACCACAAAATGACGTTGGAAGACTACGTCACCAAGGTCGTTGCAACGGAAGCCAGCGTCGAAGATGAACCAGAGGCACTCAAAGCCCTCGCCATCACAGCCCGCACTTACGCCCTGAAGAATCTTGGTCGTCACCAGGACGACGGTTACGACTTCTGTACCACCACTCACTGTCAACGCTTCGAAGCCACAGCCGTGCGGCCGTCGCTCGCAGCCGCAGTCTCTGGAACAACCGGCCTCGTGTTGCGTGACGAGAGAGAGCAGATCGTTGATGCGTACTTCAGTGCGTCGTGTGGCGGAATGACTGCTAATGCAAAAACACTCTGGGGCGCAGACGCGCCCGCTTACCTGCAAGGCGTGCAGGATACTTACTGCAACTCAGGTTCTCACTATCGCTGGACCGACACAATCGCGCCTGAGAGGCTGTCCGCCGCCCTGCGCAGTGATCCACGGACAGATGTCGGCCAAACAATTCAATCACTCTCGGTCGCTAAATATGATGGAACCGGACGGGCTGAACTGGTTTCTATTACTGGGGATCGCAGCAAAGTCATAAACGGCTGGGATTTCAAGTTGATAGTTGGCCGGAAACTGGGTTGGAACCATCTGAAGAGTTCTCGTTTTACGGTCTCGCGATCTGGATCGCAGTTTGTATTTCGTGGCGGTGGCTTCGGACATGGTCTCGGGCTATGTCAGGAAGGATCGCACTCGATGGCCCAGCGAGGACATTCGTTCCAACAGATTCTGGCTCATTATTTTCCGGGCACGCGGTTGAGCCGCGGTGACAACGCGGAGACACGCCTGGAGGTTGGCGCAGTGATGAGGTCTGCATCCTTGCGCCAACGTGTCTCCGCGCCACACTTCCGCCTGACCTCGCCACATACGATCGACTCTGACGACGCCGACCAGTTACTCGACCTGCTCGAAACCAATCGAACCGACCTGCTGCGACGTGTGACGGACGCTGGCATTTCCGTCAACTTTCCGGCGCTCGAAGTCGTCGTTAATCGAACAACTGGAGACTTCACCGGACGCACTGGACTGCCCGCCTGGGCCGCCGCCGGAACAAAGAACAATCGCATCGAGTTACAACCGCTTCGAGTACTAAAACAACGTGGAATTCTGGAAACAACCATCCGCCACGAACTCGTACATGTGTTGATTGATTCGATCGGCGCTGGTCAAACGCCGCGTTGGTTCACCGAGGGGCTCGCGATTCACCTGGCAGGCGAAGGCAGATGGCTTGAGCGCTATTCCCCAAAGAGCTCAATCTCCATAGAAACCCTGGAGCAAGCGCTGGCATCGGCCAAATCGCAAATAGAGATGCGGACGGCGTATGCCGCTGCTTACGAGACGATACGGACGCTCATCCGTCACGAAGGTGAAGACAAAATTTGGAAAAGAGTGGCCGAACGAAGGTATAGTGTCTATCCACAGATTACACAGATTGACTAAGAAATCTGTGTAATCTGTGGATACCTCCTGACACCAGAGGTCAACATTGCAATGAAACTATTCACGCGCCCGACAGCCGCTCTTCTGTTGCTCGTGCTTTCTACCTTCCTCACGACCGCGACAGTTGCTCAGCAAAAACGACAAACACAGGCGAAGCCACAACCGAAAGCTGCGCCAACTCCTGCGCCGACTCCCGTTCCAACCTTCGACACGCTGATTCCGGCTGATAGTTACAACATCTATGGCGAAGTTAGAGGCGTGGGCCAGTTGATTCGATCCGGTCCAGTAGTCGACATACTCGATCCGATTCTAAAGCTCGGCGCGCCGCCAAAAGAGTTCAAGGTACTGGTGCAATGGTTGAACGCGCATGCGGAAGAATTGATGACGTCGCGTTTGCTGGTTGCGGCATGGCCAACGGCCAAGGACGTTCCCGAAGTCGTCATTGCAATTGAGTTCGCTTCAACGGAGGAAGCGACAAAGTTCGCGGCGCCTTTGAACCAGTTCCTGCCGAAGATCCTGCCGCCGACTCCTGCGGAGACGCCCGAATCTAAAGATGACAAGTCACCAGCAGGCGAAAAAACAAAACCGGCGACGTCGGCGACTGCGCCTGGACCGCCAAAGCCCAGTTACTATTTGCAACAGGCCGGCTCTTTGATCCTGCTTAGTCAAACACCGCTGAATCTGAAAAAACTCAAACCATCCGGCAGCAAGCTCCTGTCGGACGATATTAATTTCCGAGCGGCCCGCAATCGCTTCAATTCCGAACCTGTGTTTGTGTTTGTCGACATGAAGTCGATTCAGAAGCAGGAGGAAGAACAACGCAAGCGAGTAGAAGAGGAGATGCGTGCGCAAGGTGAGTTGGTGAGGAAAGAGAAGGCCGCAGCTTCGCCAGAACCGATCCCAACGGAAGGACCGTCACCAGAGGAAATCGCCGAGCAGGAGCGGGCCATGCTTGAAGCCGAGAATGCGAGGCTACAGCAAACAAACCCGATGGCGACGGGGACAGCAATCGTGGCTCCGGAAGGGGTCCCGGATCCTTCAATGGCGTTCATGATGTTCATCTCTGCATTCTACGGATTCGAATCAAAGTGGCCCGAAGGAATCGGATTGGCGCTTAACCTTGAAAATGAATCGTTCGATGTACGTGCTCTGCTTGTGAATCAACCTGGTGAGAAGAGCGACGCAGTGCCTTTCGTGCCGATGCTGATTCCCGCTCAGCCGTACGTGCCTGAGTCGCCTAACGTGCTACCGGCCGACAGTGAGTTGTTCATAACGATGTCGCTCGACCTGCCACAAATCTATTCGGCCATGTCGAGACCACGAACGACTAATTTCTTCACCGCGAGTGGAAAGAATATCCGAACAACTCACGACGAAGTTCCGGAACCACCGTTCGCAGCGCTGGAAAAGAAACTCCAGCTCAATCTTAAAGACGACGTATTTCCGATGGTTGGGCCGGAAGTTGCACTGCGCTTGCCCGTCAAGGACTTCAATCTATTCGGGCTCATCCGGCAGGGAGGTCAACAACCAATCGACGAGAAGGCTGCTGCAAAGGGAGCACCGTTGCTTTTGATCTCTTTGCGAGACAAGGAAGGTGTGCGGGCATTCATGCCGAAGCTCGTCGAGGCGATGGGCTTCAAGGGCGCAAACCAGCTTGCGCAATCTGAGCGACGAGAGGACACGGAAATCGTTTCGTACGCAGGTTTCTTCTCGTACGCATTTGTCGGAAACTTTTTGCTACTGGCAGGAGACCCAGCGACCATCCGGCACGCAGTCGATTCCTACTTGAAACATGAAACCCTCGCCAGCGACGCGCAGTTCAAGAACTTTACTCGCTGGCAGCCGAAGCCCATGCATGGCCAGGTCTATGTGTCGTCTGCACTAATGGAAAGTTACAGAGACTGGTTGAAACTACCGAGCACGCGACTTGGCGACCAAACCAAGGCTTTTCTGACTCGCTTGACCGAGGTGCCGCAACCAATCACTTACTCGCTGTCGAATGAAGGACTCGGACCACTCCACGAACTCCGTGTTCCCCGGAACCTGGTCCTGATGGCCGTCGCGGGTCTTTCGGGTGAGACCAACCCCCCGCCTTCACTCGTAAACGAACGAGCAGCGATGGGCATGCTCCATCAGGTCGCCTTCGCGCAACAGCGTTACAAGGAAGAAAAAGGAAAGGGAGTTTACGGTACGTTGGAGCAGTTGATTGCGGAGGAACTAATCTCCGAGGATTCGGTCAAGCTCACCGGCTACAAATTGGATCTGACCGTTACGGGCGACAAGTTTGAAGCGACAGCGGTGCCGCTGGAGTACGGCAAGAGCGGCACGATGTCCTACTTCGTCGATCAGACCTTCATTATGCGTGGGGGCGATCGAAACGGAGGGTCTGCCAGTAGTTCGGATCCGCCGATCTACTAACGGGTGTTCTCACGCAAAGACGCAAAGGCGCAAAGTTAAGACCTGCGGTAGCCGGAGGTCATAACTTTGCGCCTTTGCGCCTTTGCGCGAGGGGATTTAAAGGTTTTCGATCTCCACCGGCTCGACGCGTTCCGCAAGGTCAAACTTGAAGACGCGCGAGTAGAAGTACAACTCACCATCGAGTGCGCTCTTGATGTTCTTCGCCTGCCGGAATCCGTGCTGCTCGCCCGCAAACGCGACGTACGAAACCGGAATTCGCTTCGCCTTGATCGCCTCCACCATCTTTTCCGCCTGATTGGCCGGCACGACTTTGTCTTCCAGTCCCTGAAAGAAGATCACCGGACACGACAGACGTTCCGAAAAGTTGATCGGCGAACGATCGAAGTAGATGTCTTTACGCTGCGGATACGGTCCCAGTAGACCTGTCAGATACTGCGACTCATACTTGTGCGTGTCGCTCGCCATCGCTTCGAGATCGCTGATACCGAAGTGGCTCGCCCCGGCTTTGAAAGTGTTTCGAAAAGTCAGCGCTGAGAGAGTGGTATAACCGCCCGCACTGCCGCCAGTGATGATCAGACGCTTGGCATCAACCTCACCACGGTCCGCCAAATAGCGAGCGCCATTAACGCAATCGTCAACATCGACGATGCCCCACTTCTTGTTGAGCCGCTCGCGATACTGGCGACCGTAGCCAGTACTGCCGCCATAATTAACGTCGAGCACGGCGAATCCCCTGCTCGTCCAATACTGAATCGACAAACTCAAAGCCGTGGAAGCAGCAGCCGTTGGCCCGCCATGACTCTTAACGATCAGCGGTGGCTTCTCATTGTCCGGCGCGCGATAGTCTGGATTCTGAGGCGGATAAAAGAAGCCATGCGCGATCAGGTTTCCTTCAGTCGGAAACTCGATCGCCCGCGGAACGGAAAAGTACTGCGGATAGATCTCGAGATCGTTCGATCGGCGCAACGTGTCGAACTTACCAGAAGCAAGATCGAATTTAGTCAGCGTAACGACGTCTGTCGGTGAGCCCCCACGAAAAACCGCTTGCCCATTGAAAGCCCGCAGAAACTGAACGTCAGTAAAAGGACAATCGACCGGCGTTAACTTTCCGGTTGCGATGTCGAACGTCGCCAGCATCGAAACACCCTGCTCGATCTGGCTGCACACAATCATGCCGGCCGAAGCAAACGCATACGACGACATGCCAAATACCCACTGCGGCATCCCCAGTTCGGCTTTTGCCTGAAAAACGCGCTCGATGCCTCCATCCGGAGCGATACGCTCGAGGTTCCACCAGCCGCTTCTATCGGAAGCGAAGTACAGAACTCCATCGGGCGACCATTCCGGTTGAAAGATCGACTCCGCCGATCCACCTGCGACCCAACGCGTCGAGGTAAGTGTCCGATCTTCGCCAAACTCTCCCACCCAGAGCTCGCAACCGTCCCAGGGCATGTTCGGATGGTTCCAGGTCAGCCAAGCCAGTTGAGTGCCGTCGGGACTCAGTCGGGGCGATGAATAGAAGTCATTTCCCTCGACCAAAACAGAGCCAATACCGTCGCCGGAGCTAACGTCGACGGCAACGATCGAGTTGACCGGCTCGCCTTCGCCGGTGTGGTCCTCTCTGACGCAGATGATGCGGCTGCGTGCGTGGTCCATGCGGCCGTCCGCATAACGTACGTTCGCGACCCCGGTAAGTGGCTCAGGTGGGCCCGTGACGCCCTGCTGCCGGTAAAGTCGTTGATCGGAGAAGTTTGAGAAGTAGATGGTCCCATCGTGGACCAGATAGTCGCCGCCCCCGTATTCGTGGACCCGGGTCCGGGCATTAAAGGACGACGGCGTGACGTCCGTGCAAACTCCATCCGGAGTTCGTCTTACGATCACGTTACGACCGCCCTCTTTTGGGCGCAATTCGACCCAATAAATATCTTCGCCATCAAATGTTGGCTGACTTAGGCCCACAGACCCTTCGACGATCAGGTCTGAGGTGATAGGCGATTTCCATGAGCCATAAGGCGCAATGACTGGTGAATTTGGCAAAGGTTTACCCTCTTATTTGACAACGGATAATCGATAGTTGTGCGTTTTGGTGAGACTTTGAAAAAACTTTTGTCACAACCTCGCAAAGGCTTTACAAGACTTATGCAACCTACCTCCGGCCCCAGGCGGTTAGTATCTGCCCGTCGTTAATTCTCCATGGGAGAACTGAGATAAAGGCAAGGGCGCTGGTCTTGGGGGAGGTCAGTGCCCTCTCTTTTTGTCTACAGGTCATCTTACTACAGAACCGAGCGCGGTAGCGCCGGGTCAATCTCTCAATTGAGCGGTAACACTACTAAGCTTTAGTCTGCTTGATTAGAACAAGTCAGGAAGGTAGGC
>JBIOVO010000040.1:0-29244 GCA_044867735.1 Pyrinomonadaceae bacterium
GTGAAATATTCTCTTTACCGCAGAGGCGCAGAGATCGCTGAGACAGCCGCAGAGAGGACTTTCATCACTTAAAAATCAACAAGAGCAACAACAACCAAACCCAAATCCCGCCCATCGTGTGCCAGTAAAGACCGACGATCGCGTTCCATGTCGAGTTCCGATCGGTGTTCAGCGGCAACACCGGCCGCCAGGCCCGGACTGCCAGGAGGACCACCAACCCGATTCCGCCGATCAGATGAGCGCCGTGTAACGCAGTCGCCAGATAAAAGAACGTGCTGCGCGGGTGACCAGCGAAATAGACGCCCGCTCTTGCCAGTTCGCGCCATCCCATAAACTGCGACAGCAGAAATGCAAACCCGAGGACCAGCGTTACCAGCAACCACCTGAGATAGCTGCGCGGCTGTTCGCGCTGCAAAGATCGTTTCCCTTTATGAAAAGCTCCGCTGCTGACCAGAATCAATCCGGTGCTGACCAGGAACATTCGCGGCATCGCTACCCGCCGCGCTTCGTCCTCGGCCGACATGATGTAAACGCTCGAGAGAGCCGCAAACATCATGATGACGGCCGCCAGCGCAACCCACATCGTGATCCGGTAGGTCGCTGGTGAAAACTTTGGCCCCGGTCTGTCCCCGCCCTTGAATCCGTTTCCGCCTGGTTTCTTACCGTTCGGTCCGGGAAACCGTGGTCCGGAACCAATCCCCTTGCTCGTTACTTTCTTAGTGCTTGTGACCATTGTGGCCATCACCACTTGGCACGTCGGCCCCGACGTCAGTTTGCATTACGTAGTCGTTGGGAGCTCCGGGAACTGCGAATTCATAAGGTCCGTGATAGACCGTCGGTAATACACCGGCGAAGTTGTCGTGTGGAGGCGGCGTTGCGGTGGTCCATTCGAGCGTCGTTGCCTCCCATGGATTGTCACCGGCCTTCTCGCCCTTGAACACGCTCCAGATCACGTTGAAGTAGAACAGCAACTGCGCGGCGATCGTGATGATGGCTGCCACTGACACCAGTAATACCAGCGGATCCAAACCCTTGAGAAATTCGTACTCGGCAAAGCTTGCGAAACGGCGCGGCATACCGACGATTCCCATCATGTGCATCGGTACGAAGATCGCGTACACGCCGATGAAGGTGAACCAGAAGTGAATTCTTCCGAGGCTCTCGCTCATGAAGCGCCCAAACATCTTCGGGAACCAGAAGTAGAGCGCGGCGAACATACCGAAGATCGACGCGACGCCCATCACCAGGTGGAAGTGGGCCGTCACGATGTAGGTATCGTGCATGGCCAGATCCAGTGAACTCTGACCGAGTATCAATCCCGTAATACCGCCGGCCACAAAGAGCGAAACGAAGCCGAGCGCAAACAACATCGCGCTCGTGAAACGAATGCGCGCTCCCCAAAGAGTGCCGAGCCAGTTGAATGTCTTAACTGCAGATGGAACGCCGATCGAAAGCGTCAGCACCGAAAACGCAATCGCCGAGTAAGGGCTCATACCACTGATGAACATGTGGTGGCCCCAAACGAAGAACCCGAGCAATCCGATCGCGAAGATCGCAAACACCATCGCGCGGTAACCAAACACGGGCTTGCGCGCGAAGGTCGCAAGAATGTGCGACGTCGCGCCCATACCAGGAAGAATGGCTATGTAGACTTCAGGATGTCCGAAGAACCAGAACAGGTGTTGCCAGAGTATCGGCGAGCCACCGGTATGCAACGGGAAGTTCGGATTTGATCCGGAAAGAAGTCCGCTGACGTAGAGACCGCTCGGAATAAAGAAGCTCGTCCCCGCGATGCGATCCAGTAACAGGAGAATGCCACCGCCGAGCAGCACCGGGAACGACAAGAGCGCCAGCACTGCCGTCGTAAACCACGCCCAGCACGTGAGCGGCATGCGCATGAGCGACATGCCCTTCGTGCGCATGTTCAGTAGCGTGGTGATGAAGTTCAACGCGCCGAGCAGCGAACCAACGCAGAAGATCGCGATACTGATCACCCACAAGTTCATGCCGGCGCCCTGACCCGGACCAGCGATCTTGCCGAGCGCGCTGAGCGGTGCGTAACCCGTCCAGCCACCTATAGGCCCAACGGTGCCGCTGCCTCCTGCGAACGATGGTCCAAGGGTGGCAAACCACTCACCAATCGTTGCGTTACCTTCTGCAAAAATCGCCAGCAGGATCACGATGAAGCCGACAAACGTTACCCAGAACGACATCATGTTCAGCACTGGGAACGCCATGTCTTCGGCGCCGATCTGGATCGGCAGAAAGTAGTTGCCGAATCCACCCTGCGGCGCCGTGGTCAGCACGAAGAACACCATGATCGTGCCGTGCATCGTGACCAACGACAGGTAAAACTCGGGATTCATGACACCGCCGGGCGCTCCGGTGGGAAACAACGTTCCCAGGATGGGCCAATTGGTTCCCGGCCAGGACAAGTTCAGTCGCATAAGCAGGGACATGGCCATACCGACCACCACTGCGGCCAGCGCCAGAATGATGTACTGAATGCCTATGACCTTGTGGTCCAGGCTGAAGATGTACTTACGTATGAAGCCCGTCGGTGCCGGGTGCCGGTGCACGCCGTCGTGAGTCTCAACTGACATCTGTCGTCTCCTCTAGTTATTGCCAATTTCCGATTGCCGATTGCCAAATTGCAATGGGCTTCTCGGGCTTTCAAATCGGCAATTGGCAATCGCCAATCTGCAATTTTTAGTATTGCGGCAACTGATACTTATTCAAAAACTCAGTCATCTTCGCCTGAAACGCTTCCTGTGCCAGGCCATTGAGCTGCTGGATCTCTTCCTCGGGCAGCACCAGCATGTAGCTCTTCATCTTGAAGTGAAGCTGGCCGCAAAGTTCGGCGCATGCCAGTTCATACTTGCCGACTTTGTTGGCGGTGAAGTGGACCTTGATCTCCATGCCCGGCACCAGGTCCTGCTTGAAGCGCAGTTGCGGCACCCAGAAGTTGTGAATCACGTCCTTCGATCTCAGTCGCAGCTCGACCGGACGATTGACTGGGATCGCCAGCGTCGTCACTACCGCGTCGTCAGCGGAGGCTGCGTCCGACGAATCAAGTCCGACGAAGTTCAAAGCACTGTCGTCGATCAGGCTCGGATCGGTGCGGCCAGGTTTGTTGTCTTTGCCGGAGTAGTGGAAGTTCCACTGAAACTGTTGCGCGACCACTTCCACGGAATAAGAACCCGGAGGCGCATCGTTAAGACGTAACGAAGCCCAAACGCTTTGACCCATCACGCCGAGCGCGATGAATATAAACGCAGTGATCACCGTCCAGATCACTTCGAGCCGGTTGCTGCCATGCGAATAGACGGCGCGGTCGCCGCCCTTACCCGTGTCGCGATACTTCCAAACCATCCAACCCAAACCTATTTGAGCGGCGGTGAAAGAAATACCGACGACCAGTATCGTGATCATGAACTGGCGGTCGAGAGCTGGAGCGTGGTTGGAGATGGCGGCCGGAAACCACCACTTCCCGCTGACAAACAGAAGCACTGACAGCAGCGTCAGAATCCAGATAATAACCGCAAGAACTCGTCCCATCGGTTACATCTCCTTTTGGTTGGTTGTGCGCCCTGGTCGATCGATTGCGCCTCGCTGGAGACGCCTACTTACTTATTCAAAACCATCAAGATAAACAGCAGCGGCAAGTAGAGTACTGATGCCAGCAGCAAGCGGCGCGCTTGTTGCCGCGACATCGACAATGCCGCACGAACACTGCTGTAAAGAAACAGCAATCCCAGCACGATAGCTCCCACGAAATAGATCCTGCCTGACATTCCCATCAACGTCGGCAGCAGACTCACCGGCAACAACATCAACGTGTAGACGACGATCTGTTGCGCCGTGACGCGCCCGTCTGGTTCGACTACCGGCAGCATAAGGATGCCGGCACGACTGTAGTCTTCGCGATACATCCACGCGATAGCGAGAAAGTGTGGAAACTGCCAGAGAAACAGAATTGCAAACAGGATCCAACCTTCAAGACTCAGGCTTGCAGTGGCCGCGGTCCAGCCGATCAATGGCGGCACAGCGCCGGGAAAAGCTCCGACAAGTGTGGACAGCGTGGTGCGCGTTTTGAGCGGTGTGTAAGCAAAGACATAACCGGCGATGACCGTGAGACCGAGTAGCGCGCTCAACGGATTCACTAACACCAGCAGGTAAATCTCGGCGAGCATCGTGATGCCCGCTCCAAACGCGAGTGCTTCCCACGGCGCCAGTTTGCCTGACGGCAATGGCCTCGTTGCAGTGCGGCGCATCAAGCCGTCGAGTTCACGTTCTGCGTATTGATTGAGAGTTGCAATCCCGGATGACAAGAGCGCAATGCCGAGCAGCGCGCGCAGCATCGCGAGATAGTCGATTGATCCTTTCGAGGCGAGCGCAAAGCCGGCCGCGGAGGTCAACACGATCAGGAACGTGATGCGCGGTTTAGTCAGCTCGGCGTAGGCCGCGACGCGATCGCGGAAAGACAAACGCGATCGCTCGACTACCGTGACCGCCGAACTCCGTAAATCGATTGCAAACTCTTCCATTAAGTAATCTACGACTCCTGAGGTCTGGTGGCCCAACTCGACTGTTCACTCGCCGCGGGCAGCACTCGATACGTTCTCAACGTCAACACGATCGTGGTGACGAACACCAGCGCGCCACATGCGACGTGCGCCACAGTGATTCCGATCATCGGATGGAGCGGCTGCGGATCATTCGGTGAACCCAGGCGAGTCAAATACGCGCCGACTCCCAAAAACAACTGCACGATCAATAAAACAAGCGCAATGCCCGCGGGCCGGGTCAAGAACTTCTCGTCCTTGTGCCGCTTCAAAACCGTGAATGCAGTAGTTCCCAGTACGATTGTTACGGCCAACGCACCGGCGATATGAGCGAGAACCAACTCTGTCGGCAGATGATGATCCCAACCGGCCGAATGCCGCAGCGTTGCGCCGAGAACCAACTGCAAGAGTATTGTTACGAGTGCAGCGGCGCACAGAGTGCGAAGTGGAAAGACCCCCTTCTCTTCGGGCAAGGGGCGCGCTTCAATCCAGCTTCTCGAAGTAAAAACAGCCAGGCTTACGGTCGTGCAAAAGAAAAGCTGTGCGAGCGTTGCGTGTGCCGTTGAGACGCCGAGTGGCAGCATGTACTTGACTGTGATGGCGCCGAGCAGCCCCTGAGCGCACACCGCAATCACGGCAAACAAAGTGAGCTTCCAAACCCACTCACGCTTTTCCCTAAATCGAACATACACCGCCAGGATGAGCGTCAACACTCCGACTGTAGTCGCTATCATGCGATGGCCATGTTCCCAAAACAGATTGCCGACCATCGGCGGCAGGAACTCACCATTCGACAGCGGCCAGTCAGGCGTTGCCAGACCAGCGTCGTTGCTGGTGACCAACGCTCCGGCGATGATTAGGAAAAACGTCGCGCAAGCGACGAGGATAGCGAAACGATTAAGACCCTGACTCATTAAGAAATTGCCGATTGTCGACTGCCAATTGCCAATTGTTCTTATTCACCGGTTCTTCAAAAATCGGCAATCGACAATTGGCAATCGGCAATGACCTGACTCCTTACTTGCGGGTAATCATCGGAAACTCGATAGCCGGCATCATCTTCAGCGAAGGAGTGGTGGACGATGTAGCTGGTCCGGCTCCCTCACCGAAGGCGAAATCAGCCTTCGCGCTTCCATTGGCTGCTACGGTCACCTGCGCCGTCTTCTCTGTTCCGTTGGCGCCGCCTTCTCTCCAGGCCACAACGGTGTAAGTGCCCGGCGGTACACCCTTGATTTCGAAAGCGCCATCGGCGCTGCTAACTGCGAAGAACGGGTGCTTCATCACGCCGACGTACGCTTTCATCCACGGGTGCTGGTTGCACTTCACCGGGATCAACTGCTCTGCGCGTCCAAAGCTCTTCTCGATTGGAGCCGCGCCGTTAGCCTGCGTCTGGTTCCATTCGGCGTTGAGCTTCGGTGTCGGGTGAATGTTGTGCTGGGTGGCGTCGCTGTTGGTGATGCTGATCTTCTGATTGACCATCACACCCATCACGTGCGGCGCATAGTGGCAGCCGTTCTGGTCGAGCTGCACTGCCGTGGTCGGCGTCGGCCAGGCGTAATCACCGATCTTGCTGCCGCCCTGGACGTTGCCTTCTTTGATATAAACAAACACATTCGCCAACTTGCCATCTTTTACGATCGTGTCATCGGTGGAAAGGTTCGGGTTCTTGCTACCACAAACCGGATCGGCCGAGGTGTCGATCTTCTTGGGCGCCGGCGGCGTGCCGTTAAAGGTGATGACGCCGCCGATCGTGCCCGTCGGACCAGTCGGCGGTGCAGTATTAGCGGCGGTCGAGCTCGGCGTATTGCCGCTTGGTCCCGGCTCTTTACTACACGCAGAGCCCAACGCCAACATAGACAGTGCCAACACCAACACAAGCCAGACTTTTGTCTGCTTATTCATGAGCAAATCCTCCAAACTAAGATAAGTTGCGTATCAAACTGTAGCACGCATCCTGCGCGCACGCGTAATGCGCTCCGTGCTCATTGGTCGCAAAACGGGTGGCCACGGAGGGCCACCCCTACAAAAAATCATCTATTGATCTTTAAGACCGCGGCTGCTTCTCGACCAAGCGCGGCTGGCACACGACGCCGGCCGTGATGTGCACGCATCTTCTTCTTTCGGACACGTGCGTGATGTTGCGTGGTCGGCGCTGCCGGAACTGCCGGTCCAGCCGCCAACAACCGGCGCTGCTCATCCGGAGTCATCAGGAACATGTACCGAACCAGCAGGCGCGCGTGATCGCTGTGATAGTTTGCCGCCGTCGCAGGTTGGGCCGTATTAACGACCCACCGGTCGCCTTCCTTACGGAAGAGTCCGCTCGGCATCGCCGTTCCCGGACTGATCTGCGCCGGATCAAGCAACCAGCGGAAGGTCCAATCAGGTTTCAAACGTTCAGACGCGAGCAGGAAGTTGGGCGCAATCGCTTTCGCGTCACGCGCCGGATCGCCGGTGATATGACACTTCAAACACGGCGTTCCCGACGTAAACATCTCGCGCGCAATCAACGTCTCCTGCGCGCTTAACGGCAGCAGAGGTTCCTTGATGTACGGATCCTGCTGGCCTGACATGGCCATGAAGAAACGAACGAGCGACTGCAACTCGTTCGGCGAGAAGTTGAACGTCGGCATCCGGAACTGCAAGTACGGACGCACGCCATTGCGATCCATTCCCGGTTGCGCATGTAATCTGATCGCCGATTGTCCGTTCGCAGCCTGAGCCGCGGGCGAACCTGACGCCTGCGGTGATGCTTGCGGACTCGGACTTGCAGCCGCCAGCGCACTGATCTGCTGCTGTTGCGCCGGAGTCTTCTCACCACTCATCGACGGATCGTGCAGGAACCTTAGTAACCAAGCCGGATCGACACGCGCGCCCTCACTCGTCAAACGAGGCGGCAACAGATCCTTACCTTCCGGAGTCTGATAGAAGGGCAGATCCTGGACCACGGAACGCTGGCCCACCTGGATCTCGTGACAACCCATGCAGTTGTACTTCTTGATCACCCACCAGCCGTTCTGAATGTCCTGGCGGCGCTGATCCTGCGGCGTGTAGAAGAGCGTCCGCGGTACATTCGCGCCTTCCTCACCGACACTGCCGAGCAAGAAGGTGGTGAGCGCCGTGCGCCACTCAGGCGTCAGATACGGCTGCGGCATCTTCAACTTGTCTTTCGGATCCTTCTCCTTGCCCTCGTCGTAGATCGAGGGTTCCGTGATCTTGCGTTCGAAGAAGCCCTTGTGGTTGTACCAGCTCTTATGCTCGTCCTTCTGTTCGGGTCTGAGCTCTAACGGATCTTCGCCTTTCTCGGCGTGATGCGTCTGGAGAGCAAAGTCCAGGCGTTCGATCGGAGTCGCTCCTTCAACGGTCAACTCTTTTCCGATGCGCTGCTCTTCTTCGAACCCGCGGATCTCATGACAGCCTGCGCAACCATACTGCTTGATCAACAGGCGGCCTTTTTCTTTCAGGTTGCTGTCGTCCATGAAGGCGGCAGCCGTATAACTCGGCGGCGAAGAGAGCGAGAAGAGATACGTGGCGATGTCGCGCGCGTCCGTTTCCGAGAGACGGAAGTTTGGCATCACCGTCATGTTCTGCACCTGCAGCTCGGCGCCATCATTCGGGCACTTCGAGTGCAGTTCGGTATCAAAGACAAACGGCAAGCCCTTCTTCGCGTAATCCTCGGGCGTCAGGTCACGCTTCTCTTTTGGACAGTAAGGAGCTACTCGTTCTCGTGGGTTATAGATCCAGCGGACGATGTAATCGAAGTTTGCCTTTTCACCGACCTTTTGCAGGTTCGCGGCGAAATGGCCGCCGATCTGACTGTCCTTGTCGCCAATCGAGTGACACGCCAGACAGCCGCGCGTCTCGAAAAGTTGCTTGCCATTTCCAGCATTGCCTTGCTGCTGCGTGGGCAGTTTGTTATCGAAACTCTCCTGCCAGAGGTAAGCGGCAATCGCCTGGATCTGATCCGCGCCGTCCTTGTCGCGCATACTGACGCGTGCGCCTTCGTGCGCCTTCGAGAAGCGCCAGAAGGTGGGCATCTTGGTGCCCGGACGGAAGGTTTGCGGATCTTCCAACCAAACCGGCACCCACTCTTTCCGCAGCTTCACCCGCACGTCTTTCAGGTTTGGTCCAACCTTCTTCTGATCCTGCATCAGGTAACGCGCTTGCAGTTCCAACTGATCCTTACGCGCAGCGAGTAGACTGTTGGTGACGTAAAGACTTTGAGCATGCGCCAGCAGTTTTGGCACTTCGGCCTCTGCCGCGGTCTCTGACGCCTTTTGATCGGCGCGAATCTGCTTTTCGTTCGCGATGATCGAATCTTCAAGCTGTGTGATCGTCGAGCGCGTGTTCGCGAGCATATCTGTCTCGCGATCGAACCCTTCGTAGCGATGGCAACCCTGGCAGCCACGCTCGGCAAACAGGTCGCGTCCGAGATTCAGCGTAGAAGCGCCTTGTGTGACTCGGTCACGAGCATGACACTGCTGGCATCCGGCTTCCGTGTTCTCTTTCTCGAACATGGGCCAGAGCCAGAAACGGTGACGTCCGTGTCCTTTCGTTTCGCTCGTGGTAGCGCGGCCGTTGCCCCAGTGACAACTCGCACAGCCAAACTTCTCCGGAGAGTGAACAAGAAAAATCTCGCGATTCGGGTGGCTAACGAACGCACGCGCATACTTGTCTGGTTCGCTACCCGGCCCCCCGGGAGCCATATCTGAAGCTTTAATCTCCAAAGGCTCGCGGACGCCGGCATGACAGACTTCGCAACGATCGACGATGTCGTAAGCACCGACACTGATCTGGTGACCGAGGATCGAGTAGTCGTAGCCGTTGTTCTTCGCTATCAGACCGTCAATTGCCGTCGGTCCTAACCCGATTAGTTGGTTCTTGAGATAGGCGTCCTTTTTCTTTGCCAACTCGGCAGGCTTCTTGAGCAGTTCAGCCTTTTCACCCAGCAACTTCGCCTTTGATTCGCGCAACTCGTCGTACTGCTTCTCGAGCTGTGCATAGTTGAAGCTCTGCACCGCGGTTGATTTGCCGTCGTCGGTCGGCATTTCAACTTTAACTATCTCCTGGCGCTTGGCTTCGACCTGGTCGCGATATTTTTGTTTCGAGCTTTCCTTAGCTGTTTCGAGGTAATAGTTGATAACCGTGAGCCGGCCACGCTGGTTCTGAAAAGGATCGGTGATCGCGTCCAGCTTCTTCTGAATCAGGCTGACATTCGCGGTGATCGCCGCGTCGCGATCTTTGATCTCCGCGCGGGCAGCTTCCTCCTGGTCTTTAAGCTGCACATACTCCGGGCTCTCCATGATCTCCGCTTCACTCTTGCCGGCATTGGCCTTGATGCTTTCGAGGTAACGGTTGTAGCGAGAGACGAACTCCCGCTGCATACCCTTCCACGGCCGCTGGCCAAACGCCTCATCGTAAAGCGCCCAGGCAATCGATAGCGTCATCAGCAGGGCGCAAACAAGCATCCAGCCGCTGCTGGAGCGACTGGTGATGGGATCCTCTGTCGGTAGGTCGGGATCCTTCCTGACTAAAGATTCACCAGGCGATCCGCCAGGTATGGGTGAATCAGCCACTATGATCTTTCCTCCACCTTAACCTCTAAATATTGAACCAGGGAGTTACCCACACATACTTGATCGTTAAAGCAAGACGCAAAATCAGCTTGACTGGCAGAGCCAGCAGCACACTCACCGCAAAAAACTGAAACGTCAGATATTGCAGCAGGCTCGTGCGCGCAAGAATCTTCTGTTCGAATTCGTTCTTTGGAAACAGGCGCAAGGGACGCAACGTGATCTTCTTGAAATCGACCGTCATCAGCCAGTGGAAAAAGAGTGCGCCGAGAATGAAAAACCCACCGACCACGAGCGCTCCGAAAATGAACTTTGCGGGATTGTGCGCCAGAAATCCGAGCCCGATCGTCTTTCCGATCGAACTGGTCGCAATCATGTCGTGCAAGTCAACGTTCTTATCAAACACGACTGCGTTGTGGTCCCACGTTTGTCCCGGCCAGAACCAGATCCAGCCCGGGCCGCGAATGAACGTTCCGATCACGATCAGCACGATCCACATCAGGAACCCGGCGCCAAACATCCAGAGCGCGAAGCGGCGTTGTTTGAGTGTGTAGTAGCCATTTCCCAACGGATTCGAATCGACGTAAGGAAAGACCATCAAGCCCACCATGATGATCGACGGCATCACTACGCCCGCGATCCACGGATCGAAGTAGACCAGCATCTCCTGAAGACCGAGGAAGTACCACGGCGCCTTCGACGGGTTCATCGTGAGATTTGGATTGGCAGGCTCTTCGAGTGGCGCGTTCAGAGTGATCGACCAGACAAACAGGATAACAGTTACGATGACCGTCGCGAGAAACTCGACGCGCACGAGGTACGGCCAGACGTGAATCTCACGCGCCCATCCCGGCCGCCATGGTTCGACTTTGCGGTGATGTGTCTTGGCAAGCTTCGGATCGGCTTCGAGTTGGTCGACGAGCTTATCGTTCGCGACCGCCTGCTTGATGCCGAGCCAGGTGAAGAACGGCACGAGGAAAAGCATCGCCACGATCGGCACGTTGTCCGGTGCGGAAGAGATCTTCCAGAGCTGATGCCAGTCCTGCACATTGATCGCCCAAATCGCCGCGATCACGATCAACGCGCCCCAAATCGTCCACTTATTAATGAATCTCTTCATTTAGGCTAGGCTCGATCATCCACAGATTACCCAGATTAATCTGTGTAATCTGTGGACTACTTCTTCTTCTGTACCGCCTTCATCTCCGACTCCAGCACCACCGGCGCCGGCCCGGAGATTCCTCCGTCTTTCCTAATCCTCCAGAAATGCACCGCCATAAAGATCGACGCCACCAGCGGAATGCCGATGCAGTGCCAGATATAAGATCGCAACAATGCATTCGCATCCACGATCGATCCGCCAAGCAGTCCGAAGCGCACGTCGTTGTAAGCCGTCATGCCGAGCTGCGGTCCGAACGGCCCGTCATGCCCGAGCATCGGAGTGGCGCGCGCCATGTTTGTTCCCACCGTCACCGCCCAGAAACCGAGTTGATCGTCCGGCAACAAATAACCGGTAAACGACAACAGCAGCGTCAACACAAGCAGCACCACGCCGACACACCAGTTAAACTCACGCGGCTTCTTATAAGATCCCGTTAACACAACGCGAAACATGTGCAACCACGTGGTGATCACCATCAGGTGCGCCGCCCAGCGGTGCATGTTTCGTAGCAACTTACCGAACGGAACGTCGTGCTCGAGGTAAAGAATGTCGCGGAACGCGTCGGCTTTCGTCGGGTGGTAATAGAACATCAGCAGCACGCCCGTGAACGTCAGCACGATAAAGAGATAAAACGTGATGCCACCCATGCCCCAGGTAAAGGGATATCTCACCGCATCGCGATTGATCTTCGCCGGATGCAGGTGCAGGAAGACGTTCGAAAGAATCGCGAGTGAGCGATTACGCGGATCCGAGCGATCGTGGGAAACGCGGAAAATCGACTTCCAAAGCTGCGTATCCTGAGGATCCTTGTAATCCTTCGCTTCTTCTTTGGCGCGGGCTGTTAAGGCACTCGTGCCTTCCTTCACCCGGTCGAGGATCTTCTTGCTTCCCTCTTCGCCCGGAGTCAGTTGTTTTGTCTCTTTTGGATCAGGACTGTCTGCCACAGTTAATTCCTCGCCGTCCTACACCCTGATATAGGCGCCTTCATCGTCAAACTCGTTTCGTTCGCCTTTGGGCCAGTGGTAAAGGGTGCCGATGTCTACAACTATCTGACCCTCGGCATCCAACTCGACTTTGGCGCGATCCATCGGACGCGGAGCGGGCCCTTCAAAGTTAACGCCTTCGCTGTCGTAGCCACTGCCATGACACGGACATTTGAACTTGTTCTCACTGGCCTTCCAGTCGGGCGTGCAACCGAGGTGCGTACACACCGCATAAATCACAAACAGCCGATCCGATGTCCGCGTCACCCAGACGCGATACTGCTGCTGCCACTTCGTATCGACACCGAGTGCGTAGTCGTTTGGAGAACCGATGCGAAACAGAGGCGATGGCTCGAGAATGGAACGCGGCAGGAAGAACCGGACGAACATGAGGAAGAAAGTCGTCAGCGCGCCGGCGATGGTGGCCCAAACGATGCGGCGTCGCATCTTGTTGACCGGCGGATCAGTAGCTGTCTCCACGACCGCAGCGGCCGGCTTGGCCGGAGCGGCAGCCCGCGGCGTAGTTACACTGCCTGCGGTCGGAGCGGACAATTGATCGGCTTGACTGTCCAAGTCGAGACCTCCGTCGTCGATTCAAATCTGCCCGGGTGTAGCGAACTTCCGTGGGTACACTTCGACTTTACAAACGGAGAGCAAGTTATACAACTCCCCCAACAGGGATTACTCTCTGCGAAGTAAAGCGAGTTATTTGCTTAAACATGAAGAGCGCCGCACCTAATCAAAACAAATATAATGTGGTCGGCGCGATATTTATACCTTGTTTCGCGATTAACTGGCAAGAAGTTATTAAGGAGTGCTTCATTGTCGAAATCTCATGTAATCATTTATTCGAAGCCCGGCTGCCACCTGTGCGATGAGGCGAAGGCGGTGATCGAGAATGCGGGTTGCAGCGATCACTTCACGCTTGAAGAGGTGAACATCGAATCTGATCGGGACTTACTCAGGAAATATAAGTACGACATTCCCGTGGTGATGATCGATGGTGTAGAGGCTTTTCGGCATCGAGTCGATGTCGAGCAATTCAGAACACGGATAAACACAGATCAAAGATGAATGTGCGTGCTGAGCTCTTCGATTGAGGCATAGAGCCGCGCACGTTCGACGTCGTTTCGCGACTCGCGGTAAGCCATCACGAGATCTTTCAGTCCCGCCAGCTCTTTGTAGAGACCCGCGTTTTCGATCGGTGGCGTGAGGTATGAAATCAGTTCGGCGTAGGAACGTCGTTTTGCGATCGATCCTTCGGAAGGGTTGTTGACGCTGTAGATGTAGAAGTTTGGCAGTTCATCGATCAGACGATCCGGCCAGCACTCACCTGAAAGCCCGATCTGTTTGCCCGGCATGAACTCGAGCGCGCCGTGGGTTCCGAAGTGAATCACACCATCGATATTCAAAACCTTCGACAAGTAAGTGTAGAAAGCCATGAAGCCGTGGTGAGGCGAACCGCCGCGCGCCATCATCAGCCGCATCGGATCTCCCTCGAAGCCGAAGGTGGGCTGTACGCCGATGAAGACATTGCCGAGCGTCAGTCCTTGTACTAACAACTCACCGCCGAACGTGTTGATCGATCCGGGCGCGGCTCCCCAATCGGCTTCGACGTCTTTAACATAAGGACACAGCCGCCGGTATTCCGGCACGTTCATGCGATAGGCGACGTTGGCCGCGGCGCCAAACGTTTCAGAGTTGCCGCCGAGCAGTTGTTGGCGCAGTTCATCGGCGGAATTCGGAACTTCAACGCGATAACCTTCCGCATCAAGCTGTTTGAGAACGTCAAAGACGCCGGGAAAGACGTCGAGGTCCGCAGCCGTACCGATGTTTCCCTTGTTTGGCGGGAAGCAGAAGAGGACGATCGCCAGCTTGATCTGATCGCGTGGCGCGGTTTGCAGCGTGTTCCAGCGATGCAGTCGTTTAGCGAATCGGGTGCAGCGATCTTCCAGAGCCATAGGTTCCTGGCCGCGCTCCGGAATGCCACCATAGATAAATGGTTCGGTCGCGCCGTCGATCTCCGGTATTGCGATCTGCATGCCCGCCTGTACCGGGTTAAGACCGGTCTGCGACTCATTCCATGCTTCGATCGTTTGTGTGTCGAGGCTAACCGCGGAACGGTAAGGAAGATTCAACTCACGCAGGAATTGTGACGCGGCTGCGCTGTCGTTCATCGCCGGACCGCCAACAAAACTGAACCCAGTCAACGAAACGATCTGACTAACTCTTGATCCGCGTTCTCCGTTCGATCCGTGGCAAAAGAACTTTGAGACAGCCTCTCGATTGTCCATCAAGGTCGCGATCGCCGGGACGACACTGAAACCTTCAGCTTCGATGGCACGAATGAGAGCGTCGTAGTGTTTGGTCGTCTTACTGATCACCTGGGGCCGCATCAAGAGAAGACCGATCGTCGATTTTGGATCGAGCTTTCGCTTGTACCACTTCTCGTAATCAGCAAAAGACTCGAACAGCTTCGTCGTTTCCGGATGATAGATCGCGACCGCCGGCATGTTTTCGGGTTCGGCGATGCGAAGCTTCTTACGATTTACGCGGTCGTCACGGACGTAATGCTTCAACGCGTAGAGCAGCATTGCCCGGATGTTGGCGGGCGTCGGCTGTAGGAAGTAGCAAAAGATGTAGAGATAGTGCTTTGCGTCAGTTAGCGCGCCGGCGGTGGGAACAAACTTCAGGATTCCAGGCAGCCGTTTGATCAGTTTTAGATACTGGGCGTGATTCTTTGAGCGATCTGCCTTGTCGCGTCTTGCATATCGCGACATCCAGCCGGCAAATGAACCGACGTCGAGTTTGCCCATGCGCGTGCGGCGCATGAGCTCGGGCATGCAGTTGATCACGATGATCGCGTCGTGACGATCTTTCAAGCGCTCGAGTGTCGCGATGAGCCGCGAAGCATTCTCGCCATCCATGACGTGAATCACGAAGACGATGTTCGCGTCCTCCAGATCGCGATCGACCTGCGACCATTCGTCGTTGCTGAGAGGCGAGCCGAAATTGTAAGCCGCCACACGCAGTCCGAGACTGTGCGCACGATTGATCTCCCGCTCCGCATTTTTCAGCGGCGCAAGCAGACTCGAACCAACGTATAGGACGGTTATGTTCATTTCTGGACTTAGTCCCGGAGGGACGACATGTTTATAGCATTCGGCAAACCAGGGATTTGCGCTCCGTTAGGAGCGCCATGTGCACAGTTCGCTCCTACGGAGCGAGAGTCTCCCTGGCATTGATGGCTATAAACATCTCGCTCCTACGGAGCGAGGACTTACGCAACTCCTTCCAGGTGGTCCTCGAGACTCCGGCTGATGTCTCGCAACTTCTCCAACACGTCGTCATCGACGTCCCAATACCCGCGCCCATTCGCTTCCAGCAAACGCTGCACGAGCGAGTGAGCCGAATGCGGATTCAGATTACGCAAACGATCGAGCATCGCATCGTCGAACAGAAACGTGTTCGCCACCTCCGAATAGATCCAATCATCAACGGCGTCGGCCGTCGCACTCCAGCCAAACGTGTTCGAAACATGGTTCTCGATCTCAGCCACTCCGCGAAAACCATGCTTCAACATTCCTTCGTACCACTTCGGATTGAGCGTCTTAGCACGCGTTTCCAGGCGCACTGTCTCTTCGAGCGATCGAATCTTCACGTCACGCGAAAGCGAGTCGGACAAGTAGATCGCAGGCCGCGCTTTCGCTCGCTTCTCGACCGCCTTAGAAACCCCGCCGAGATACTCGAAGTAGTGGTCCACGTCCGTGAGCCCGATCTCGAACGTGTCGATGTTCTGATATGTCGCTTCGACGCGTGACAATGCGCGGTCCATCGCCAGCCGCGCTTCCCTGCCCTCAAACGCCCGGCCTTTCGAATCACGTCCGTAAGCAAAACACTTGCGCGTGACAAACAGATCGCCGAGTGTCTCTTCACTCTCCCACTGCGAGTCCATGACCATGAAGTTGACGTTGGTGCCGTAGTTACCGGGCGCATTCGAAAACACTCGCACCGCGGCGTCGTCGAGTTCGCACGCATCGTGCTCGATCTGTTGCAGGACGTGTTTGCGAACGTAGTTCAGCTCCAGGGGCTCGTCGAGATGCGCGACGAGTCGAACAGCCTTATCCAACAACTGCACTGTCGGACTGAAGAGATCGCGAAAGATACCGGAGACCGTCAGGACGACATCGATGCGTGGACGGCCGAGTTCATCAAGCGGAATCGCTTCGACACTCGTGGTGCGATTCAAAGCGTCGCGCACCGGACGCGTGCCGAGTAGCCACAACGCCTGAGCCACACCTTCGCCCTGCGTCTTGATGTTGTCGAGGCCCCAGAGAACGAGCGCCATCGCCTCGGGATAACGACGGTTCTCGTTTTTATAACGTTCAAGCAGACTGTTTGCGACCGCTTCACTTCGAGCGAAGGCGGCAGTAGAAGGTACGCCGTACGGGTTGATCGCGTGCGTGTTGCGGCCGGTCGGCAGGATGTCTGGGTTTTGAATGATGTCCGCACCAGGTCCGGGCTCGATGAACTCCCCGCGCAATGCACGCATGAGTGCGTCGAGTTCGTTGTTTGTTTGCAGCTTCTCAGAGATGGTTTCGAGTAAGGCGAATGTTGGACGCGTCGATTCCGGGTTGAAGCCTTTTTCTTCGAGAAGTTGAACAGCGGCGCCGGTGCCGGAGGCTACGAACGTGCGAACGGCTTCGTCAACATAAGCTTCGGGCAGCGCTTTGACGCCGGCTTCAGGGCGATCGAAGGAGGCGACCATCTTCAGGAGATCTGTTTTCTCGCCGGCGTGAGAGGGACGGCCGAAGACGTGCAGACCGGTGGGGATCAGCCGCTGTTCGATCTCGAGCAACTGTTCGTAAAGGGCGAAGACTCGGGCGTCGCGATCCTCACGAGGATTGGTCATACAAAAGAAATTTCTCACGCAAAGGCGCCAAGGCGCAAAGGAAGAGGCAAAGAAAAATTCAAACTCTCGGATGGCCCGGCAGGCTTAGCGTCTTTGCGCCCTTGCGTGAGAATTCAACTTAACAAACTGAGCGCGCAGGATGTGTGCAAGCCTTCTCGTCTCTTCACTCGACTCAAACTCTTTCTGCGTATCCACCACAACCACACGCGCTCGCGTACGGCTCAAGCTAACACTCAACTCGCGCAACTCCGATTCGATCTTCACTCGTCGAAACGCGCGCAGGTTCATCCCACCACGCCGCAGCGGAACATTCGAGCGCCCATCGGTGAACAACAACACCGCCGTCTCACCAAACTTGTTCCCCACCAGCTCCAGCAACTCGATCGTCGTCACAAGCCCTAGTCCGAGCGGCGTGCTGCCTCCCATCCGCAACGAATCCAAAACGCGGCGCGCGCGCAGGATGCTCCGCGACGGCGGCAGATCGACATTCGCCGTCGTTCCATGAAACGAAACAATGGCCACACTGTCTCGATTCAAGTACGACTTTCGCAACAACTTCAGAATCGTGCTCTTCGCCCGCGCAATGCGATTCGCAGCCATACTTCCCGAAGAATCGATCGCAAAAACGAAAAGCGTGCCGCGCTTGTGCTTCAGCAGCTTGTAACGAAGCGCTTCGGAATTAACCGGCGCCAGCGATCTTTTCTGTAACGAAGAATCGAGACCTACGAGCGCACGCAACGTCGCATCGATCGCTACTCGCGCTCCGGCAGTGCGGTACGAAACTGCGCGCGTGTACCTGCCACGCCCCTGCGCCAGTGCCATCTTGCTTCCACTACTGCGCCGGCTCCGCGTGCGCGACTTATCACCACGGTCCTGCGTTCTGAGATGCTCTTCGAGCTTCACTTCACCAGACTTGCCTTCAACCGCCGGTGACGACAGCGTATCCGCATTGTTTGGCCTCGCACTACTTCCTGACGCCGACGCGCGCTGCCGCTTATCTTGTTTACTCGTTTTGCCCGGCTGCTGTTGATCGTGAACGTCGCCGCCATTGCCACTCGACGGTTGCGACGGCGCGGGACGTGGAAATACTTCATCAACGGCTCGCTCGATCTGCTCACTCGTCGCAGTCTCGTCCAGCGCATCGCGGCGCAGACGGTGTCGCAGAGACATCGCGGACACGTTTTTTACATGATTGTCAGTAACCGCGCGACGACCTTCGAAGGCCGCTAACGCGCGCGCCGCCCGCATCAGTGTCAGTTCACCACGATGACCATCGATTTTAAGGTCGGCACAGAGTTGCGCGATCTTTTCCAGCACCGAACGCTCAACCGCGATCTTGCCGAGATTGGCTCGCGCCCGCGTGATCCTCTTTCGCAGCTGCTCCTGATCGTCTGCAAAAGACTCACAAAACGCGTCGCGATCTCGATCGTAACGTTCGCGCCGCTCGACGATGTCGATCCGGTTCTGAAGATAGTTCTCGGTTTTGACTTCGGCGTGCAGCCCAAACCGATCGAGCAACTGTGGCCGCAGTTCACCTTCTTCCGGATTGCCCGAACCGATCAAAACAAAACTTGCCGGATGCTCAACCGAGATCCCTTCGCGTTCGACCTTGTTTCGCCCGGTCACCGCGACGTCGAGCAGCAGATCGACCAGGTGATCCTCGAGCAGGTTCACTTCGTCGATATAGAGAAAGCCGCGATTCGCGCGTGCCAGCAGACCGGGATCAAATGCTTTGCGGCCGGCGGCTAGCGCTCGCTCGATATCGATCGTTCCACAAACGCGATCCTCGGTCGCACCGAGAGGAAGTTCCACGACGGGCACCGGCACTCGCTCAGAAGAGGACGATTTCCTCTTATGACATTCGTCGCAAAGGTTCTCGGAGTTGTTCGGATTACAGTTATAAGGACAACTGCTGATGACTTCGATCTGCGGCAAGAGGTCGGCGAGCGCGCGTACTGCCGTCGATTTACCCGTTCCCCGGTGCCCCATGATCAAAACGCCGCCAATCAAAGGATCGACAACATTAAGCAGCAAGGCCAGCTTCATCTCTTCCTGGCCGACGATGGCGGTGAACGGATACGGTTTTCTTTTGGGTTTCGTCACTAGCGAGACAGATTACCCGATCTCCACGATCCGTGTAATCCGCGACGCACTTTTTTGACGCCATCCGCTAGACTTTGTCGTCAATGGAGATGTCGGTCAGATTCGCGGCCTTGGAAGAGTTTGAACCACAAAGACACAAAGACACGAAGTGATTTAAGAATTAGTGTCTTTGTGTCTTTGTGGTTCAAAACTAACCTACGAATCGTAACGCTCCCGGCATCACGCGTACCACTATTTGACTCGACCTCTCTTGTGTGACATGGAACCGGCTGTTGGAGACGATGAATCTAGCCTCGAATTGAACGCCGAAGCTATCTTGGTATACCAGGCAAATACCAATTCAATATGAATGACGAAACGATAATCTTCAGGGGTCACCGAAAGCAAGCAATGCTCCTTGCGTTAGTTTCCGCCCTATTTGCATGTCTTATTTACTTTACTGGAAAAGGCGATACATTGAGCCTTCTTGGTACTGGGGTAATAGTGTGTTGCTCCAACAGTGCCGGGGTCCCGGAGGGACCACATGTTTATAGCCACACCCTAAAAGTTAATTGCGGCTCCAGCGGAGCCGAATGTTGTTGCTGCACGGACACATCGCGCTCCGCTGGAGCGTGGTCCCCGAGGCGGGCGGCGAACTATAAGCGTTTGGCCCCTCCGGGACCCAGGCACTGTTGGAGCAACACACCACTACCCCACTACGAAATATCGGTGGCTTGCAATCGTAGGTTAACGGAAACCATATAATCATGAGTCCGGACAAGCAGGTGATGCGCGCGGAGTTGCGCTCGAATGATGGAGAGTCGGCGTTCGCGCTGGACCTCGAGGGACGCTCCACCTATGCGACGGAGCCTGGATATGAAGCCTTCGTGCAGATTCGCGGGCGTCATTGGGACGGCGACCATACTCATGACATCGACGTCGCCATCGCTGGAATGTGGCTCCGCGCGGAAGACCTGCGAGAGCTGCGGAATGGAATAGCGAGATGGCTCGCTCGACCGCTGTCTGAGCTGAAAGCCGAGCTTCTCCAGGGCGAGTTTCAACTAGCGCGACTGTTTAATCAGTCGGTGCGCATCCGCTTTGGATCAAGGCCTGACGTCATCGAAGGACACCATGTTGTCGTGACGGTTACATTCGCCGCGGGCCCGTTCTCAGGCGAGTACCATTTCCTGAGCGACCAGTCGTGCCTCCAGTCCTTCAGCCATGAGTTGACCTCCGCGCTCGACGGCGCCGGCTAGCCGATCGGCGTAACGTTCGTTGAGCGAAGAGTGTAGTCGATACTTATGACTGGAAACGGATAGTTGTCTATTGGCGCCGGGCGCGCTTACTTACCATCGTCGGTGTTGGTGCGGTTATAGGGGAGCCCGATGCGGCGCATGAGATCTTGAAAGCGCGGGTCGGCGTGTAAAGGATCGAACCCTCCATCAACCCCCAGCCAGATTAACTGCTGGTCGTGCAAACTATAAGCACCAAGCACCGCTCAGCATCACTGCACGACTTCTCTCAAAAAACTCGCCCGCAGCTTGATCCGCTGCGGGCGAGATATTCTGACCCTCACTGATCCAACTCTACGGTGGAGTAGTCAAGAACACATCATACGCCCAGCGTCCAAGTTGAGCGCCTTTGCTGCCTGTGATCTTGGCTCTGTAACGGAACAAATTTCCGTACCGATCCAGTCGTCTTGACTCTTTGAAATCGAGTGAGATCGACTCGACATTTAGATCAGGTAATGTATGCAGTTCCGACAATTCAGAAATGCCATTGTGGTTTTCATCCTGCCACAACCGCAGCATTGAAAAGATCGCGTCGTTGTGATCGATCATCCCGTCACCATTACCACCGGTGGCTGGCTTGTCGAATTCAGCAAGCGCGATGAACCCATGGGGACCAGCTGATACGGGCTGCGGGGTGAGGTTTCCGAACAACTCTCTCCCGTTGTCTATTGTGACGTTGCTGTTCCGATCTAAAGCAAGCCAGGCGTCGTCGGAGCCGTAAGCGGTCCACGACAACCTCTCTTTGATAGTGTCGGTGTCGAGGTCAAAGTTGACTCCCCCTACAGCATTCGTCAGGGCGAACCCGTTTCCTAATACATCTACCAGTATAGGAGTATCACCTCCCCACGCACCTTCGCCTCCTCCGCCATCCGGCTGTCCACACCGACCGTCGACACAGAAACCGGTACTGGTAGCGCAATCCGCATTGCTAGTGCATTCGGGAGTCGGGCAGTTGGTCGGATCCTTAAAAGAGTTGACTTGGCCTGGACCTTTTTGGCCGCCGAGCGTGCCCTGGATCGGCACCTCGGTGGTATTGTCGCCCGGCGGACCTGTTGGACCTGGACCTAAGTTTCCTCCTGCTTTGTCGAGACAAAGGATGTTACTTCCGCCACTACCCGGGTCGCCACCAAATCCTCCGGGACCTCCCTGGCTGTTAGGGCCCGGCACGCCTCCCGGCCCTTTGCCTCCGGGGCCAACGTCGGAAGCCCAATTCTCGGGCCAGTTGCAGGGAAACGAGAAGTTTATAGTGCCGCCTTTGCCGCCGTCCGCACCGGGTCCACCATTACCCCCAATACCCCCCTTGCTGCCTTTTCCACCTGTGCCGCCCCTGCCACCCTTTCCTGACTGTAGCGGGCAGGCGCAAGTATCACCCGGACCACCTTTCCCACCTTTTCCACCCCGGGCAGGAAGTCCACCATCACCGCCTGGACCACCCTGGCCGCCCCGTCCGCCTTTGGCTGAGAGGTTATAGAAGTGAGTGTCGGTATGGGAGGTAACGGTAACGTTAAGAGTGCCCCCATCATCGCCGTCGGTACCGCGAAGACCAGTTCCGCCAGTTCCCGCAACAGGTGCGGTGTGTCCGGTGTCTCCCGTACCGCCATCTGGAATACTTGGACAAAGACCGGGAGGGCCTTCGCCGTTTACCTCAGGTTCACTTGAAAAGAGACCGTTTGCTCCTTTGTCTCCAGTTGCACCTGCTGGTTTATCGATATTTTCCTGCTGCTGCGGGGGCGTAGAGCGTCGAGCGTGATTGGCGAACCGGCCCTTCGCGGCCTTCTGATTCTCCAACCACTCATCGCGCCCCAGTCCGTCAACGTTTAGGGTGATGCTGTCAGGCTCGACCAGTTGGCCCAGACGTTTTGCTTCTTCAAGGCTGGCCCTGGAAAACACTGCCTTGACAAATGTGCCTGACTGTCCGCGCCCGTTTCGCGCGTCCATATTCACAGATAGAACAGGGCCGAGTGCGAAGAAATGCAGATCATGAGGTCCTTTGATTACAGCTTTCTTTCCCGAAAAAATCATGTTGTTGGCGATGATTACAGTGTCACCAGTTAGCTCGACGTTTTCCGGAAGAAACAGAGTGTCAGCGAGTTGAACTCCCTTCATTTGTTTTCCCACAACGTGGGTTTCTCGAAATTCCGGCATCTTGGCAAACACTGGGGCCAGGCGCTTCTGAAAGCCAGGTTCCATCAGCAAGTCGGGATCAAACGGAACTCCATGCTTAAGCAAAAGGTCGTGTCCGGACTTAAAAGATGCTTTCTTCTGTTCAATTTTCTCCCGCATCCGGTCGCGCATTGAAGACGATTGTTGCTGGTTTCCAGATACCGAAGTGAGATGCTTCGGCGCAAAGGCTATTGTCATTACGACAAGCGCCGTCACCATGCAAATTACAAGGTGGTTTTTATTCATGGTTTCTCCCTGTAGACCAAGAAGCAATCGGCATGTTGCAACTTACCGCACGTCATTCTTGCGCGACGACGTTTTCAGGCATACCTGCTTGAATTCCATTTCCGCAGCAGAGTTCGGTAGGGGGTGTTCCCAGGCGCTTGGTTGATTAGAACTACTAGTACTGCCATCTCTAAAGAAGAGCGTGCCCTGGAGTAATCGGTAAGTACCTTTAGGACAATTAAATTCGTGCAACGAAATACTGGAGGAAATCTTTTGGTCGGTGTCGGGATGTTCGCCTTTGAACCACGCCTGAATCAACTTACCGCGCTTAACCGTCCTCTCAGGTGAGTAAGAAAGCTTAACCCCTTCTTTGCTAGTGCCGATGTAAGTCCAATCATCGTCCTTCTGATTAACCGCCGAAGCGAAGGTAATCGTTCGTTCAAACGGCACCTTCTCTTTCATTGCCTCTCCTGTGTCTGGAGAAAACTTCTGATTGCCTGGGGCCTTGCTTCTGGTTTGTTGATTGGCTACGCCGGGAAAAGCACTGAGCAGACCTACCAAAATCAGCCCTGTGAGAGTGACTCTTAGTTTCATTTGAGGATCTCCTATTGCTTGGAGTAGAGGCTAAGCGTCCAGATTTTATTTGGACGCAACAACGGTCCCAATGGTCAAAAATTAACACGTGACAGTTCCAAACTACAATCTCCTGACAGCGCATGGAGGATACTGCGGGCCGACACTCTGGACCTATCGCGGCAGCCATGAGCCGCGCTAGTCTCGACAGGGTTATATGAGCGTGTACAGGAGATTCTTGACGGCCGCTACTCGACCAAACAGAAAGTCACCAAGCACGAGTTTAGGTTCTCAGGCCTTGTGAACTGTGGGCATTGTGGCTGCGCACTGGTAGCCGAGAAGAAGAAAGGCAAATACGTTTACTACCGCAACTTGTTTCTGACGCCAACCACAGAAGTGCTCAATTGCCTGCAACGTTGCGAGACTCGGTGTAGTCCGGCAAGTCGATTCAGCCGTGCTACATGACCCCGTTTCCCAATGGACTTTAAAGCCCGGTCCACAAAGGGTGCATTTTAGGCGCGGCACTTTGTGGTCGCCCCTTTCAAACAACGCACTCTATTATCAACGCATCCTTAGTTTTTCACTCCTGGAGATCGTTTTTCTTTGCCAGAGGCCAAACATTTCTTCCGCCGCCAGCCATAACCAAGAAGACCGATCAGTCCGCTTCCGAAGAGCATTAGCGTTCCACTCCGGGACTGGCTGTAACTCCTTATTAATAGGCGGTAATGCCGGACACTGTGGAGCACAGTGGGTTCCAGAGAGTTCAACCTTGTAATCGTTGATACTTCGGCCATCGGCTGCAACGGAAAAAGTCAGCGTTGCACTAAACTGATCCGCGTGGCCAGCGATTGGGGGATGGTTGATCATTTGCATTCGAGCGCGATTATTGGTGCCTGGCGCAAACGGTCCGGCTGCTGTAGTGAAGACAAATAGGATGCCAGCATCATTTAGATTTTCCCCATATGACCCGCAACTGCGGTTATGTGTCGCCCGGTTATCACAACGTCCAAGACATCGGCCATACCCATCCCGTTTAGATCTTTTTCTGTAATCATGATCGTAAACTCCCAAAACGGTTTTCAGACCGAAGCCTGGCAGCTTTGGATTAGTAAGAACGACTTTCTCCTGCGCAAGCTGACGAGTCCAACGACGAATGGTGAACTTGAGGAGCAAATCCGCAGGGATATCAAAGTTGATGGCAAACTCCCTGACGCAATCTACCATCCGAAAGTCGCTGGTGGTCGCATCGCCGACATTATTCCCAAAGAGAAAGAGGATGATATCCGGCGGCTCGTCGAACTGGTTGCGCCGCGTGACAGAATTAATCATCAACTGAATGAAGTTCTTGAGCTGATGAAGAACGCGATGCCACAGGTGCCGGAAAAGACCTGGAAAGAAGTGATTACTGAATTACGTTTCAACTCTGACATGGTGCTCCAGATCTACATACCTATTTACGATTGGCATTACAGCGGCGAAGAGATAAAGCAGCTTCTCGCATTTTATGAATCACCGATGGGGCGGAAGGACATAAGAAGCTCCGTACTCATAGAGCTACAAACTACTGCTCGTGGCATGAGGATCGGTAAAGAATTGATTGAGCGTATCCAGGAGAAGCTACGAGCTAAGGGTTACAAGTCTGCGGCATGACACGAAGATTAGGGCTGCCGGTGATGGAGAACGACATTGAATCCCTCATCGTCCGACGGAGGTTGAAAGTACGCGGTAATGGCGTCGAATTCGGCCTCTGTGGTCCATCTTGTGTCAGGCGGTAGGTGTTGGCTTCTGCTCGCGAGTTGACTTTTGCACAAAGCGTCTGACGCATCGATGAAATGAAGCTCGTGCGGGACGCCAGTACTCTCGAACAGTTCGCGGAACCAAGCGCGCTGGCTCTTGGTGTTTGCTGGGAAGTCAAGAACAACAGAAACGCCCTTTGATAATAGTTCAGCGATGTGCAGCGCCAAAGCGTTCCTAAGCTGGGAAGAGCGCTTGGTGAAATCGGAAACGGTAAGGATCTTGCCCGGATAGAGCGCGGCCAGGAGATCGTCCTGGATGAGCAAGACTGCGTTCTCTTGCTTCGCAAGCGCGCTTGCAAGCGTCGACTTTCCTGCGGCCATCTTGCCGCAGAAAAAGATCAATTTCGCCGCGCCGACCATGTCTGGAGCTGATTCCTTATTTCTTTACGCGGTAGGCAAGCAGCACAACGCCGCTCTCATAAACCTTGCTATAGATCAACTCTAAATAAACCTCCTTGCCGATGTCAGACATAAGCGGGATACCTGAGCCAAGCAGCAGCGGGTTCACCTTCAGGATGACCTCATCGATCAGGCCTTCCTTAAATAGCGTCATCGCTAAATCCGTGCCGCCACACAGGTAGATGTCTTTACCCGTCTCAGCTTTCAATCTCCTGACCACCCCGACGGCGTCCTCGGCGACGATCTCGACACGCTCGTCCGGGCTCTCCTTCATCGTGCGCGAAAACACGTAGCTCTTCAGGTGCGGGTAGGGGTTGGTGACGCCCTCCTTCAGCCCCACTTCGTACGTATTGCGACCCATCAGGACGGCGCCGTACGACTGTAAAGACTTCAGATAATCTGCCACATGCTCACCTTCCATGGGGAAGCAGTCGAAGGAGCCGTCCTTACGAGCGATGAACCCATCGGCGGTAGTGGCAACATGATACTTTAGTTTTCGCATCCTCTTACCCCTGTCGGATACGAGAGCACTCTAACTATGTGTATCTTGATCTGGATAAAATCGGGAAGCGATATTAGCACTTCATTTCCATTCAGCATAAGCGAGCTTAGTCACTTGTCCATTGTTAGTTTGACTTGGCCCAACTCGCAACGCGCCTAACTTCACCTCAAGATCACCAGTGAATTCGAATGATGTGTACACACAGAAGCCATCTATGCTAACGCTGTAAAAGCTCCGGTCCTCGTTATCCACGGTGTCGCCGACGTCATCCCTCAACGCGCCTCCGAACTCTGGGCGTCCGCCTAACCCAACGCTCGCCTCCTGCTATTCGAAAAGTCCGGCCATATGGCCCACATCGAGCAGGCGTCTGCTTTCTTCTCTGCGGTCGAGACGCTTTTAATGGGGAGATTTCCCGCGGAAGCGAAGAGCAGCAACCGGCCTACATCGCGCTAATTGCGAGTTCGCGGCAAAACGGTCTTCACAGCCTACTCTCGCCAGTGTACGACTATTTCCTTAGTCAAGAAGTCGTCGTTTCCTATCCGCTCAATCGTAATCGAGTTGGTCCCGCTCTGGAGGAACCCGGCCGGAATATGATCCATCCATGTCTGCCAGCCACTATGCAGTACAACGTCATCACCAGGTAGCTCCTGATTGTTGATGGAGATCTGGTGGGTTTGGAACGTAACGTTATGCGCCGTGATGAGCAGGTAGGCATCGTCAATCGGAGTCCCCTCGATTGGGAACTCCACAGTGAACGAAGGATCGTTTACCGTGAATTCGTGAGTGAAAGGTATCCAGTTAAAATCGCCTCGAGCCATAGTAGTATCTCCAGTCTTATGAATTGAATCTTACCTGGCCGCATTTTCGCAGCTACCTTAAAGGCGTTCGAAACAGAGAAGAACTATCATGCGGGCACGATTTTTTCGGGCAGATTAAGAACGACGGCATGACGAGGTTACGGAACGGTAAACGCTCAGCTTTCTCACTAATCGGCGGGCAGCTATTAGCCTGATACGGGTCGGAGGTTTGGCCTGAGGGATCACTGGGCCTGCCGTCGCTAAGTTTAACGAGACTATCGCCCAAGGCTCTGTCTCAATTGCTTGGAATTAGTTAAGCAGCACCTTGTTACTCGTGACGCCGCGCACACCGATGCTCATCATTATGTCCTCGAGATTGGAAACAACGTCAGACGTTCTTAGATTAATCTGCGTTAGCCAATTCACGTCTTCGAGTCTGCCAACATACTCGACCGACAAAGGAAACGTCCGCTTCTGCGAATCTTCAGCCTGAGCCCTGACGATTGTAGCCGTTCAAAGAGAGAAGGCCGCCGGAATTGCTACCAGCGGCCTTCGTCAATTCATGGCTCCCCACAGTGGACAATCTCCGGTGCGCCAAGAAAGCTTGGTGTTTCTGATTGGGTGCAAGTCCCGATTGAGAAAGGTCAAACCAACCACTCATACGAGTGTTGCAGTCGTGGAGGAGGTGAGCCGATCATCGAACGAAACGATTGAAGCGTACACAGGGCATCACATAGGCCGTAAGAGAGACCGCACTCTCTAAAGCTTGATACAGCCTCGTCAAGTCCAACAAAGCAGACGGCGATGGAGTCGAAGATCCAGAAGCCAACACAGAGCAACCGTAAAGGTGAGGTTGCCGAGGGTCTGCCGGGGTCGCCAAAGAGCGTGGCATGTGTGAAGAGAAACACCAGAGAACTTGGGAGACCCAACTCGTTCCTGCACGGGCAGGTAGGTGAAGCCGACCACAAGAAGGTGAACTGATAACGAGTTGGGAGTCAGATCAGCTCATAGTACTCAGAGAGCGGGAGAGCCGTTTACAAGGGGAAGGGGCTGACGTGGTACGAAGCCAACAAAGGAAACACTGACCGAGCATGAAGGAACGGATAGCAGTGCAAACCTCAATGTTGGGGATAGCGAGGAAGGCAAAGAGTGATAAGCGGTACCGGTTTCGCAACCTCTACAGAGAACTCAACGAGGAGTTGCTGCTAGACAGTTGGCGCTTACTGCGGAAGGACGCAGCCTTAGGCGTCGATCGGGTGAGCGCCGCTGAATACGAAGCAAACCTCGAAGAGAACATCAAGCAATTGGTGGCACGGCTGAAGCGGAAACGTTACCGGGCCAAGCTGGTAAGGCGGCATTACATTCCGAAGGGCAACGGAGGTCTGCGCCCGCTCGGAATACCAGCAACCGAAGACAAGCTGCTGCAATTGTCAGTAAAGCGCCTGCTGGAAGCAATCTACGAGCAGGACTTTCTGTCAGTGCAGTTATGGCTATCGACCATTGGTGGGAGCGCGCACCGCAGTGGATGAATTAAGAGTCAAACTGCAATTCGGCGGCTATCACCACTTGGTGGAAGCGGACATCAAAGGCTTCTTCGACAATCTGTCGCACGAGTGGTTAATGCACATGTTGGCGGAGCGGATTGATGATGAGCCGTTGCTACGGTTGATAAAGAAGTGGCTGAAAGCCGGAGTGTTGGACACAGATGGAAAAGTGCTGAGGCCGGAAAGTGGTACGCCGCAGGGTGGCATCATCTCTCCAGTGTTGGCCAACGTGTACCTGCACTACGCGCTGGATTTGTGGTTCGAGAGAGTATTTCAGCGAAGTTGTAAAGGCGGGGCGTTTCTGCATCGTTATGCCGACGACTTTGTCTGCGGCTTTGGACGAGCAGAAGAAGCAGCGCGGTTCTACAACGAGTTGGAAGAACGGTTACGGCAGTTCGGACTGGAACCGGCGCAGGACAAAACACGGGTATACCGTTCAGTCGTCATCGCCAGGGTGAGACGAGCTTCGAGTTTCTGGGGTTCGAGTTTCGCTGGGGTGTGAATCGCAAAGGCCATGCTTGGCTTAAGCGACGCACTGCCCGAAAGAAGATGCGCAACTCACTGAAACGCGTAACTGAGTGGTGCCGGCAAAACCGCCATCGTCGCATCAGAGAACAAGTGCAACTGCTGAATGCCAAGCTTCGTGGTTATAACAACTATTACGGAGTGAATGGCAACC
>JBIOVO010000041.1:0-5888 GCA_044867735.1 Pyrinomonadaceae bacterium
AAGACGCAAAGTTCAGACCTTCAGCAGCCGGAGGTCTTAACTTTGCGCCTTTGCGCCTTTGCGCGAGGAAAACTCTTCAATTACTTAACCTTCTCGAATTCCTGTTTCGCTTCGATCAAAGTCGGCATGTCCTGGTCTGCATTCTTCCAAAGCGCAAAGAACTCCTCATACGACTTGCGCGCCTGGACCATGTCGCCCTGCATTACCGACGCCCGTGTGAGCGTCAGGTGGGCCAACGGCCACAATAACGAAAGCGGACCTTGACCACGATGGTCCAGAATCTTGCGCGCCTCGCCAGCCGCTTGCGCTCCCTGGCCCAGCTTCAGATATACGAGGCTGCGCAATGTCTGCGACGAAAAGCCGGCGGCGGATTCGTAGCGTTTCGCTGGTTCCAGCAGTTCGAGTGCCGCCTGCGCATTGTTCTTCCGCAGTTCAATTGCCGCTTTGATCTCGGGCAGCCAAACCTGATTCACCATCGTGTCTTTGGGATGCTCCCGCTCGAGTTCCTGAATGAGTGTCTGCGCTTTAGCTACTTCGCCTGCAAGTGCGAACGCGAGTGCGGCACGAGTAAGAACGTTTCGATTGCGTTCGACCTCCAGCGCCGACTGTGCAAACGTTAATGCATCAGAAAACTGACGCAGCCACGCCGCGCGCAGCGCCTGCTCCGCCGTATAACTCGCAACAACTTCCTTCGCCTCAGCACGATTGGCCAGGTCGGTCGCGCGTCGCCAATGTGCATTTGATTCGTCCCACTGACCGCTAAAGGATCTCGCCTGTGTCGCCCAGTACGGCGCTCTGTATTCGTCGGTCTTCCCCTTGGTCCAATCGAAATGCTGTCCCATGCCTTGCTCATCGCCATTGACGAAAGCCACGGTGAAGAGTCGTTCACGAATACTCGTGCTATCCAACTTTTGCGCCAGTGCTTTCTGGCAGACGTCTCGCGCTTCGTCGAACCGGTTGAGTCCGATCAGTGCCTCGGCCAGATTTCCGGGCCAGATAGTCGTGTTTGGATTCAGTCGGAGTGCTTCACTCGTGGCAGCTACTGCTTTTTCGAATTGCCCGGTGATCGAATAGAGATTTCCCAGATTGCCCGGCCCACGAGATACACGCGGATAACTGCGCACATACGCCTCCTGACCCTCGATTGCTTTCTCCAATTCGCCAGTAACAATCTGATAGTAGAAGTAGGTGATGCGCGCGCGTTCATCTTCACTAACGCGGTCACCGAGAGCGAATGCTTTTGATAAACACTCTGCTGCCAGTCCGGGCTGACCGGTATTGGCATATTGAAGCGCGAGTCCCAGCCAGGCCACGGCGAAGTTAGGATCCATTTCAGTGGCGCGTTTATAGAATTCGATCGCCTTGAAGGATTGTCCTTTGTCTTGTTCACTCCTGGCCAGCGCATACTCCTTCAACGCTTCCAACGATGACGTAGTCACTTCCAGCTTCGCATCAAACTTCTGTATCGAACTCAACGATTCGCCGAGTTTCTCGCGCAACTCTGTTGCCGCACGCGAGAGCGCCTTGAGGACCTGATCCTTACCTTCAGCTTCCACCTGGACCAACGCCAGTTGATCGCCAGTCTGCCCATTGAGCGCTTCGAGTGTGATTGAATAGTTTCGGTCAAACTTCACAATCGTGCCGGCGATGAACGCTTTCAATCCCTGCCGCTGACAGATCTCACGCGCCCGCTCACGAGTCACACGCTCGTCAGCCGAAAGACTCATGAGCTGCAAAGTTGCCCGCGTGCGCGTTTCGGGAAAGATGTCGAGAAACGGTGACTGCTGCAATTGCACGGCAAGTCCTTGCCGCAGCGTGCTGTCAAACACGTCTTCGCCGGTTTTGTTCTCGAACTCGGAGAGAAGGATGGTGTCTTTGTCAGTCAGAGGCGCCACGCGCGTGTATCTGAAGTACAAAAAGAACGTCGCGAATACTGCAAGTGCGAACACTCCTAACAACACTAATGCACCGCGTCTATGCAGCTTTACCTGGTTGACGATGTACTCCGCGCTCGACATCGGGTAAGGCCCGCTTGATTGCGTGGTGGCTGTCGATCCCGATACGCTCCGTGGCCCACTTTGACGGCCTCCCGGGGCCAACATATCTCGATGAAACAGCGCGGTACGATCATGCTCGGTGGCGTTTTCCAGTTGACGCTTGAGACGCCGCATGTCGACCAACATGTCGCTCGCCGTCTGATAGCGTTGGTTCGGATCTTTTGCCAGTGCCTTGTCGATGATCTGTTCCAACTGTTCCGGCACGTGCTCAACAAGTTTTGAGAGCGGGGTGTGAGGCTGCTCCTGGATAGCGACAATCTGCTGGAACACATCTTTTCCCTGGAAAGGCACACGCCCGGCAATCATTTCATAGAGCACTGCACCTAAACTCCAAATGTCAGTGCGATAATCAAGCGTCTTCGAAGCCAGAGACTGCTCGGGAGACATGTAACTCACAGTGCCCATCACGATGCCGGTCTTTGTGTGCATCACGGTGCTCGTCCCGCCGGAATCGCCATCCTGCTTGACGGGCTTCGCCAAACCGAAGTCGAGCACCTTGACGAGGTCGTCACGGCGCCGAATCATGATGTTCTCAGGCTTGATGTCACGGTGGACGACGTGGGATTCATGCGCCGCATTCAAGGCCGTGGCCACCTGCATGCCAATATCCAGCACTTCGTGAAGATTCAAACGACTGCGATTCAGGTGATCTCGCAGCGTCACTCCGTCAACATATTCCGTCGCGATGAAACGGGTTGAGTCGTGCGCTCCAAACTCGTAAACGGTCAGAATGTTCGGATGATTGAGACTGGAAACGGTCCTTGCTTCACGGATAAAGCGCTTCATCCATTTCGGATCGGCGGCGACTTCGGCAGGTAAGATTTTCAAGGCTACGGTGCGATTCAACTCGCTCGTGTCCTGCGCAAGATACACCTGGCCCATGCCACCTGTGCTAAGGTGCCGGCGGATTTCGTAACGCCCCAGTTTTATACCTTCACTTAACGGCATTAGGGGAAAGGTTGGTTTGGGGCATAGTAGTACATCTGTCAGGATTTCTCATCCACAGATTACACAGATTGATCCGGATAATCTGCGTAATCCGTGGATTTGAAACTCTACAGGAGTCTGATGCGTAAACACACGTTCATTTATCGACATAAAGCTATCAAAAAATCCAACCAACGAAAGAGGTGTTTATGCGTTTGCTCGTACTCTCTATGTTATTGATGGTCACACTCGCCGCCCCCGTCTGGGCGCAGAGTCCGCCGCTGATTGATCGCGAGCTTTTCTTCGGCGATCCGGAAATCGCGGGCGCTCAAATCTCGCCGGACGGCGCTTTCATAGCGTTTATCAAACCATTTAAAGGCATGCGCAATGTTTGGGTGAAGAAGACCTCCGATCCCTTCACCAGCGCAAAACCCGTCACCGCCGACACCAAGCGGCCGATTCCCGGTTACTTCTGGTCGCGCGATGGAAAATACATCCTCTTCGTTCAGGATGCAGCGGGTGACGAAAACTACAACGTCTACGCCGTCAATCCTGCGGAAGCTCCCGCCGCCGGACAAGACGTGCCCACCCCGCGAAATCTCACGGACGCAAAAAAGGTTCGCGCCGCTATCTTTGCGGTGCCGCGCAGTGAGCCCGACGTGATCTACGTCGGTATCAACGATCGCGATCCAGCCTGGCATGATCTCTACAAAGTAAAGATCTCCAACGGCGAGCGAACTCTGATCCGCAAAAACACCGAACGCATCACCGCCTACATCTTCGATCTCAAAGACCAGTTGCGAATGGCGACGCGTTCCGCCGAAAACGGCGACACTGAAGTCCTGCGCGTGGATGCTGACAAGTTCACGAAGGTCTATAGCTGCAACGTGTTTGAGACGTGTGGACCAATTCGCTATCACAAAGACGGCCAGCGAGTTTACTTCCAAACCAACAAAGGCAGTGGAGTGGATCTGGTCAGCCTTGAACTATTCAACCCGACGACGGGCAAAGAAGAGTTGGTTGAATCTGATCCTCAAAAACGCGTTGACTTTGGAAACGCGATGTTTTCGGAAGTCTCAGACGATCTGATTGCCACGATCTACGACGATGAACGCGAACGAATTTACTGGAAAGACAAAGCCTTCGAAGCTGATTACAAGCACTTGCAGAAACAACTGCCCGGTAAGGACATCGGTTTCGGATCTTCGACGAAAGACGAAAAGCTCTTTCTGATTTCCGCCAACGCCGATACAGATCCCGGTTCGACGTATCTTTACGATCGCGCTACAAAGAAGTTGACTCTTCAATACCAGCTACGCGAGAAGTTGAACCGTTCGTACCTGGCGCCGATGAAAGCGGTCAAGTATCCGTCGTCTGACGGGCTGGAGATTCCGGCTTACTTAACACTGCCGAAAGGCGTTGAAGCTAAGAACCTTCCCGCCATCATCGTTCCGCACGGTGGTCCATGGTATCGCGACAGTTGGGGCTACAACGCGTTTGCACAGTTTCTCGCCAACCGCGGCTACGTGGTCCTGCAACCGAACTTCCGTGGCTCAACCGGCTACGGCAAGAAGTTTATCGACGCCGGCAACAAGCAGTGGGGCGACAAGATGCAGGACGACATTACCTGGGGAGCGAAGTATCTCGTGGCTCAGGGGATTGCCGATCAGAAGAAGATCGGAATCATGGGCGGATCGTACGGTGGTTATGCGACGCTCGCCGGCGTTGCGTTTACGCCTGATGTTTACGCGGCCGGAGTCTCGATCGTTGGCCCATCAAACCTGATCACGCTGCTCGAGTCGATCCCGGCTTACTGGGAACCGATTCGAAAACTTTTCTACGAGCGCATGGGCGATCCAAATACTCCTGAAGGAAAGACGCAGTTGCTGCGGCAATCACCGTTGTCTTCGGCTGACAAGATCAAGACGCCGCTGCTCGTGATCCAGGGAGCCAACGATCCGCGCGTCACCAAACGCGAGTCGGACCAGATCGTGGTCGCTTTGAGAGATCGTGGTTTTCCGGTCGAGTATCTGGTAGCGCCGGATGAAGGTCACGGCTTTGCACGTCCGGAAAACAACATGGCGATGTTTGCCAGCGCGGAGAAGTTTCTCGCGAAATATCTCGGTGGACGTTATCAGGAAACGATGACGCCGGAAGTTTCGAAGCGTCTGGGCGAGATCAGCGTCGACGTCAAGACAGTGACCTTGCCGAAGGCAGTCAGCTCCGCCACCGATGTTCCAAAACCGGCGGTTGATCTGCGGCCTGGCACGCACAACTACAAGGCAACGATTGCAATTGCAGGACAGACGATCCCGCTCACCATGAAGACGGAGATCAAAGAGGAGAATGGCGCATGGACCGTCAATGATACTGCCCAAACTCCTCAAGGCGAGCTCTCAGACGTCGCCACGATCGAAAAGGGAAGTTTGCTGTTGAAACGCCGCGTTATTAATCAGGGTGCAGTTTCAATGGAGATAAACGTTGCTTCGGATAAATTGACGGGCTCGATGACCATGGCCGGGCAGTCGAAACCGATCGACGTGGATCCAGGTGGCGCTTTGTTTGCTGATGGTGCGGGCGCTTTTGAAGTGATTGCTTCGCTCCCATTGGCTGATGGTTATAGTTTGACTTTTCGAAACTTCGACGTGGAGAAGCAGAAGCCACAGATCAAACACTTGAAGGTAGTCGGAGCGGAGAGTGTTACTGTTCCGGCAGGCACTTTCGATGCATACAAGGTGGAGATACTCGACACCGCCAACGATGCGGATAAGCAGACTATTTGGATCGACAAGAGCAGCCGGAAGGTGTTGAAGATCACGGCTGTGCTTCCGAGTATGGGCGGCGCGGTTCTGACGTCGGAACTCACGCCTTAGGACAAGATGGGGTGGCCACGGAGGGCCACCC
>JBIOVO010000042.1:0-14944 GCA_044867735.1 Pyrinomonadaceae bacterium
GCAGTTTAGTGGCCTCCATAACTGAACATCTGCACGCTGCGCACGAACGCGGCGTCGAACTGGCAGCCTCTGAGTCGTCACGGGCCAAAGCCTCGAGCGACATGGCCATCGTGAAATCGGCCATTACAGACATAAACGACCAGAAATCGCAGGCCGAGATCCTGAAAGCGCTCGTTAATCGCGCTTCCTCTTTTGCTCCGCGTGTGGCGTTCTTCGTTGTCAAAGGCGATCAGGCGACCGGCTGGCGTGGGCGTGGTTTTGAAGGAACCGTCGGCGACGAAGCCGTTCAGCAGATTTCTTTGTCATTGAATTCGGATACCGTCGTTGGCAGTGCGGCAAAAGGCCTCGCCACCTGGAGCGGTGGACCCGGTTCACATTCCGAGGACCACCTCTTACTGAATCGTCTCGGCGAGGAAACCGCGCAACGAATCGTCGCGATTCCACTCAAAGTCCGTGGACGCGCCGTAGCAGTTCTTTATGCTGACTCCGCTGGACTCGATTCAGAGTCGATCAATCTCGAAGCACTGGAAACGCTGGTCACTGTTTCGGGAATGGCAGTTGAACTTCTTTCTGCTTCTCGCGCAGTGCCGAAGAGGGTCGCTGACGAAGCACCGGCACCGGCGGCGGAAGAACCGCAACCCACTTACGAACCCGCCAGCGAATACAGCGAGCCGGCGGTAAGCGAACCGGAACCGTATTTCTCGGGAGCCGAGACGATCGAGAGTTATCAACCAGCGCCCGCTGATCCCAGTTCATTGATTGAAGCCGTTCCGGCCGAGGAACCCGCCGGAGTTTTTGACGAAAGTTCCGCTGCGCCTGTCAGCATGGGCGAAGAACCTCCGATCTGGAACGCCACGCCTGTTGAGACCTCGTCGTCCGCGCCACGCCGCCGTTACGGTCAGGATTCAGAGCTTCCGGTCGAAGTGTCAGGCGATGAAGAGCGGCGCTTGCATAATGACGCGCGTCGATTTGCGCGGCTGCTTATTTCCGAGATCAAGTTGTACAACGAGCAGAAAGTCGCCGAGGGAAGATCCGAACACGATTTGTACGATCGTTTGCGTGAGTACATCGATCGCTCGCGCGAGATGTATGATAAGCGCGTGAAAGCGGAAGTCGCGGCTCGCTACGATTACTTTCACGGCGAACTGGTGAACACACTCGCCGAAGGCGACGCATCAAAGCTCGGATCGAATTACCCCGGCGCAACGGTCAACGCCTAAGTGGAACAGGATTAACAGAATCTAACAGGATGTTTTCTGTCCTGCCCACGATAATGTAGCGGTTGCAACAGTGGACAGGGTTTACAGAATCAAACAGGACGATTTTTAATCCTGGATGATCTTGTGAATCCTGTCTAATTGTTTTATTTATCCTGTCTATGGCCAAACATCGCTTACTAGTTATCTTCGTCGGTGTTGCCGTCGTTGCTGTCGCCTCGCTGCCATTCTTCCTGAGCGCGAGTTGTCTGACGCGCCCGCAAACAGCCGGTGAACAAAGAGCTCTCGACAACCTGCGGAGTATGACGCGTAACGACGTGCTTCCTTCGGAAGACGTCGTTCTCGCCATCGAGAATCAGTTTCCACGCAGCAAAGCCGCGGCCCTCGCCCGCCTGCTCCGCGCCAGAATCAAACTGAACGCAAAAGACTTCGCGGGCGCAGCCTCATTACTCGACACCAAGATCATCGCTGAGCACACGTCGCTGGCTGACTATGCGCTCTCGCTACGCGCTAGTGCGTTGGAACAGGCTGGCAAGACGCCGGAAGCACTCGCTATCTATCAACAGCTAATGCACCAGTATCCGTCCTCATTGCGCGCCCGTGATGCGGCGCTGCGAGCAGCGGACTTGATGACGAAGACGGGCGATGCCAAAGCCGTACCGCTGCTGTTGAAAGACCTGATCCAGGCTGATGACGCGGCCGCACTGCTCGCAAGCGCCAAAGCCTCCGAGCAATCATCCGACCCGAATCGAGCACTCGCGTCTTATCGTCGGCTCTATTTCTTTGCTCCCGCTTCCGATGAAAGTGCCGAAGCTGCAACCGCGATCACGCGTCTTGGTTCCACTACGTCGCCGGCCTCGACTGAAGAAGCGATCACCCGCGCCGATCGCTTGTACTCAGCAAAGAAGTTTAATGATGCACTCGCGGCCTACGGCGAGGCGTTCGCCAGGTTTCCCGCAACTGCGACCACCGAGAATCAGCTTCGTCGCGGCATCGCTGCCCACAGCTCCAGAAAAACACCCGAAGCGGTTTCAGCATTGACCACGATTCCGACTTCGGCCGGCGAGTTAAGAGCTGAAGCGCTCTTTTATCTAGCACAAACATATGCTCGCGCGCGCCAGTGGGAACCGGCCCGCGCAACTGCCGAAGAGCTACGACGTAGTTTTCCTAATAGCAACTTCACTCCGAAAGCATTTGTCGCCGTTGGGCAGATCGCGGAGGAAGCAAAGAACCCGACGGACGCTTCGTATTTCTTGCGCGCGGCCGTAAACGGGTTTGGTAGTTCGATCGAAGTGGCCCAGGCTCAGTTTGATCTGGCGTGGGACGCTCACGAAGCAAAAAACTTCGCCGAGTCGTCGCGAATGCTCACCGAGCATCTCGCCTATTACGCTGACAAGAACACTGACAATCGTGGGCGCGCAGGCTACTGGGCCGCACGCGATTCGGAAAAAGCCGGCAAACTCGCCGAGGCGCGAGCGCTCTACGAAGCAATGCAAGGGCGTTACGACGCGAACTGGTACGGCTACCTCGCGAAGCAACGTCTCGACGTGATCAGCCGCACGACTCCCGCAAAAACGTTTCCCGCAGATTCAATCGTGGCGCGTGCTGCGGCGAACCTTCAGACAGTCACCGTTGCAGAGGAAACAGCCGGCGCAGAAGAAGAGACTCGAATCATAAAGGCCGACCAGTTATCTAATGTCGGGCTCGACGATTGGGCGCAGAAGGAGTTGGCCAAGGCCGGTGAGAAAGCGCCGGACAGTCCGAAGATCAACCTCAAGATCGCACAAATCTACCGGTCTGACGACGACAACGTTCGCGCTTTGAACACTCTGCGGCGCAGTTTTCCCGACTACTCGCAGATGAAGCCGGAAGAGATGACGCGCGAGCAGTGGGATGTTTTCTATCCGCTGGCTTACTGGGACATCATCGTGCAGGAGTCGAAAGCGCGAAATCTCGATCCTTATCAGGTGGCTGGGCTGATTCGTCAGGAGACGATCTTTACAACGCGCGCGCGTTCGTCGGCCAATGCGTTCGGCTTGATGCAAGTGCTGGTGCCGACTGCGAGACTGACCGCGAAAAGGTACGGCGTGAGCCGCGAGATCACAGTTGAGTCGCTTTATGAGCCGCGTCTGAATATTCAACTCGGTACGGCGTACCTGCGCGATCAGATTGATAAGTTTGGACGTATCGAGTACGTCGCTGCTGCTTACAACGCCGGACCGGGACGTGCAGTCGCGTGGAAAGCGTCGCTGCCGTTTGAGATCGATGAATGGGCCGAGGCAGTTCCTTTCAAAGAGACGCGCGGGTACATTCAGGGCGTCGTCAGGAACCGTTTGCAGTATCTCCGGCTGTACGATGAGAAAGGAAACTTCCGATCGGAAGTTGGTTCGGGCGTTGCCACGGCGAATCCAAATGTGAGGAAGCGAAGAGTTACTGGCGGCGGCTCGGAGGAGTAACAAACCACAAATTTTCACAGAAAGAACACGGATATGAGGGCGCTCGTTTTATTAGCCGCTTTGTTTGTCGCACCTGCTGCTATTCAGGCGCAGTCAGCGCTGACGATCACCTCAGAGCCGAATGCGATTGTCTGGGTCGATGAGATAAGACGTGGAACCACTGACGCTTCCGGGAAACTCACCCTAACGAAAGTCTCACCCGGACGACACTCCGTTCGCGTCCGTGCAAATGGTTTCAAAGAAACAACCGCCACGTTACTTCCTGGCCGTCGTGCGCTGGCAGTAAAACTCGTCACCACCACAGACCAGGCAGAACTCCTTTTCCAACAGGCCGAGACCGCACGCGAGAAAGCCCGCGACGATAACGCACGAACCAAAGCAGCCGATCTCTATCGTGAAGCAATCAAGTTGCGACCGGCATTTCCGGCCGCTCAGGTCGGGCTCGCGCGGCTGCTTCTCGATCTCAACGACTTCAAACAGGCCCACGCAGCGATCGATGCCGCTCGTCGCGCGAGGCCGTCGTATGCGGAAGCTTCAGCAGTCGAAGGCCGCATTTATCGTGACGAAGCGTTTGACGACGAGGCCCTGCGCTCGTTTCGCCGCGCAATTCAGGAGGCGAGAGGTGTTCAACCTGAAGCCCATGTAGGCATGGCGAAGGTTTACGAAGACAAAGGCCAGTATGATCAGGCGGTCGCGGAGTATCGCAAGGCGCTAGCGCAACTTTCCGATAGCGAACCGGTCATCTATCAAATGCTCGGCGCGGCCTACGAGCGCATCGAGAAGCCGAAAGAAGCGGTAACCGCGTATGAGAAGTATCTCCAGCTAGCGCCGAACGGCAGCTACGCCGCGGCGATTCGCTCCATCCTGGAACAACTAAAACGCGAAGCCGCCGGCGAGACAATCATTCCTTAGCCACAAAAGGCATATCAAGCACAAGACTGAACTCGGTGCTTTGAACTTTGCTTAATGCGCCGATTTTTGTGTACTTTGTGTCCTCGTTTCTAATTTATGACCACACCATCACCTTCAAAGAGTCGCCATGTGTCGCGGAAGGCGAGTTTGTTTACCGAATCGGTGATTCGCGAAATGACTCGCGAGGCGCTGAAGTACGGAGCCGTGAACCTTTCGCAGGGGTTTCCTGATTTTTCTGCGCCGGACGACGTCAAGCGCAAAGCGATGGAAGCGATCGATCGCGACGTGAACCAGTATGCAATCACGTGGGGCGCGAAGGATTTTCGCGACGCGATCGCGCGTAAGACGAAATCGTATCTCGGCATCGAAATTGACCCGGAAACGGAAATCACCGTCACCTGCGGTTCAACCGAAGGCATGATCGCGGCGATGATGGCCACCGTCGATCCCGGCGAAGAAGTAATCGTCTTTGAACCGTTTTACGAGAACTATGCGCCCGACGCGATTCTCTCCGATGCGCATCCGCGATACGTGCCCTTGCGCGCGCCGGATTGGTCGTTCGATCGCGACGAATTGCGCGCGACGTTCAATAAGAAGACGAAGGCGATCATCGTCTGTAATCCCAACAATCCGACCGGCAAGGTGTTTACTCGCGATGAAATGGAATTCATCGCCGGACTTTGCCAGGAGCACGATGCGCTTTGCTTCACTGACGAGATCTACGAGCACATTCTCTATCCGCGCGACGGCGCCGACATCCGGCACATCTCGATGGCCCAACTCGACGGTATGCGCGAACGGACCGTCGTCGTAAACTCGATGTCGAAAACGTATTCAGTCACCGGATGGCGAGTTGGTTACTGCATCGCACCGCCGGAGGTCACTGGCGCGATCCGCAAGGTGCACGATTTTCTGACCGTAGGCGCGGCGGCGCCGCTGCAATTCGCGGGCGCGTATGCGCTGTCGCTGCCGCAGGAGTACTACAACACTTTGCAGCAGGAATATCAGGCGCGTCGAGATTTGCTGTTGCCGGTGCTGGAGAAAGCAGGATTCAAGACTTTCGTTCCCGACGGCGCTTACTACATCATGACCGACATCTCGTCGTTTGGATTCGAGAATGATGTCGAGTTCACGCGGCATCTGATCAGAGAGGTCGGCGTTGCTTGTGTTCCGGGATCGAGTTTCTACAGCAAACCGGAAGACGGTGCGCAGCAGGTTCGGTTTTGTTTCTGCAAGAAAGACGAGACGCTCAATCGCGCGGCCGAGCGACTTGAGAAGTTGCAGAAGCGCATTTGAGATTAGCTTAACGCCTTAAATTAGATCATTTTCATAGAGCATGATAAAAATCCTTGCTTTAATCCTTCTACTAGCAATCCCAGCGCTTGCACAGCAGCAACCCGATCCGGAATTCGACACTTCGATCGAAAACCCCGCATACAAAAAAGACGGCCCACGCGTCGCCTTTGACGAGTCGCACCACAACTTCCACACCACCGAAGGCCGTTACAAACCCTTCGTCGATCTCCTGATGAACGATGGGTATCGAGTAGTTCGACACCGCCAACCGTTTAGCAAGTCTTCGCTTAGCAGTTTCAAGGTACTCGTCATCTCAAACGCACTTGGCGCCGAGGAAGACGACGACGAGGGCGCCGATAAATCGGCTTTCACCGACGAAGAGATTCAGGCCGTGCACGACTGGGTCAAAGGCGGCGGCGCACTGCTTCTGATCGCAGACCATGCTCCGTTCGGTGGCGCTGCCGCGGCCCTGGCGAGTCGCTTCGGTGTGGACATGAGCAAGGGCTACACGCTCGATCAGGCAAACTCTGTTGCCGGAGCTCCCTCGCAACTGATCTTTTCACGCGAGAACAAACTGCTCACGAGCCATCCGATCACCGAGGGTCGCAACGAAAAAGAGAAGCTCAACTTGTTGCGGAGTTTCACGGGCCAGTCGCTCAAAGGACCGGAAGACAGCGTCGCTCTCCTGAAGTTGTCAGATACTGCGACTGATATTCCGCGTCCGGGTTCACAGGAGTCAGTCTCCGCAGCCGGACGCGCGCAGGCGGTGGCGCTCAAGTTCGGCAAAGGACGCGTGGTGGTCCAGGCTGAAGCAGCGATGCTGTCGGCTCAAGTCGCAGGTGCGGAGAAGCGCCCGATGGGAATGAACGTACCGGGCAACGATAACCGGCAGTACGCGTTGAATCTGATGCACTGGCTGACGGGAGTCTTGAGATAAACCTTTCGACATGATTACAGAATTGCACAGGATAAAGTAGAAGCATCCTGTTAAATTCTGTCAATCCTGTAAAAAGATCGTGAAGTTGTGTGGGACAAGAAACGTCAGTTGATCTGGATAGCTGGTGGCTTAATCGTCGGGACTTATATCGCGATTTCCGATTCGTTTCTTGACGACGGGACGTTTGTCTGGAGCTTCTTCGTCTTTATGGAAACGATGGTGCTGCTGATTATGGCGGGGCTGTTCTATTTTTACTCCAGACGCTAAATCTGCGTAATCTGTGGACTAGTTCGGCTGCTGCATCGACTTCGCTCGCACCGTAATTCCCTGATTTCCCAATACCAACAAACTGCGCGCCTGTCCGAAGGGCGCACTCGAAGGAACGTAAGAAAGCACGTAGCGATTCTGTCGCAACTCGTCGCAGATCGCCTTTGCCGCTACCTGCGGTTCGTCGATTGAGAAGATCTGACCACCGGTTCCTTCGGCAAGCTTGTCGATCACCACTCTCGGCTTCGGCACATCGCGCCGGATCGCACCACGCGTACGATCCACTGCCTGCACCGCATAGACCATGATGTTCTCCGCCTGCAACTCGGCGAGCGTCTGTTCAAATGTCGCTTTGCTGCCGCGATCCAAACCGTCGCTAATCACCACGATGATTCGTTTCTGACTCGGCTGCGGCCGCAATGCTTCTTCGACAACTGCCCGGATCGCGTCGAACAAGTGTGGCTGGCCTTTCTTGCGGAACAGTTTCAGAGACGCTTCAATCGCCTTGGAGTCGTCAGTCCAGTCGGAAACGATCTCAGCTTGTTCGTCGTAGCCGACGATCAGCAGTTTGTCGCCCTCGAAGATTTCGTATGCAAACTCGCGCGCAGCCTGTTCGAGCTTTTCAACGTCGGCCCGAATGGATAACGAGTTGTCTACCAGCAGCACGATCTTTGCCGGTGAAGGATCCTTGGTGAAATTACGAATTTGCTGTTCGACGCCATTGTCGTAGACCGAGACTTCTTTGCTTGTGACCACGGTGGTCTTGTTCTCTTCGCGCCGGGCCACCACGCCAACCATCACGCCGCCGGTCGCGGTTGCGTTTGGCTTGTAACCCGATTGGCCCAGAATCGAAACAGATAGCAATGCGACCAGCAGGAGCGCGAACAGAGATCGCCACCGAAGCCCGGGAGTTGGTGAGTTTGAGGGCGCTGGCGAACGCATTGTTTCGAATCCTGAAGCGGCTAATCGCCGCTTGTTGCTTTCGGGGATGAAGATTTTTCGGAAGTTTTCTTAGCCGGGGAGCTTTCCTTACTCTTCTTCTCGGTCTTCTCAGTTTTTGTTTCAGTTACCGACTCGGATTCACTCTTGTCACTTTTCGTTGTCTTACTCGCGTAATCGGTCACGTACCAGCCCGAGCCCTTGAACTGAATTGCGGGCGCGGAGATCTTTCGTTCTAACTTTCCGCCGCATTTGCGGCACCTCGAGGGGGGCTTGTCGCTGACCTTCTGAAAGACCTCGATGTGTGCTTTGCATTTGCGGCACTCGTACTCGTAAATCGGCATATCTCACTTTTACTCCGTTCCCAGCCTGTTTGTCCACAGATGGACACCTAATCTCCCTCTACTTTGCAACTTCGGACACCCTCGTCTATGCTCTGTGGCCGTACGATGTCGAACAGCGCTCAATCCCTTTCGCTCGAAAGCAAAATCAAGATGCACGAGGCGCGCGAGGGCATTATCAACCGCCTCGCGATGACTCTCCCTCACGCCATCAATCTCGACCGCTTCCTGACCGTGATCGTGTCGGAACTGGGCCGCATGATGAACGTCGATCGTTGCGACGTGATTCAGTTGAAGTCGGCGAGCGAGCTGCGCATCAGTCACGAGTGGCGAGCGTCGAACGATGTGCCTTCGAGTCTTGGAACGGTCATTCCACTCGATCTGAAACAACTCTCCGAACACGTCGACATCAGAAAGCCGATTCGTCTGAACGACATCTCCGCTTCAGGTCGCGATCAGAAACTTCGGTTTCTCGCAGCGAGTCTGGGGACGCGATCGTTGCTGGTCGTGCCGGTAATGCTTGGCGAGGATGTGCTCGGCCTGGTCGGACTGCATACGACGCGGACGCCACGCGAGTGGCTCGACGATGAAGTTTCTTTTCTGCAATCGATCGCCGGACAGATCGCCATCGGTTACCAGTACACACGGCTTTACACCGACAAGGAACGTGAAGCCGAGACGAAACGTGCCTTGCTTTCAATCGCAAACGCGTTGAACGCACGATCAGATTTCGGCGAAGTGTCGTCGCTGGTTCTGGACCGGGCGATCGCGCTTGTTGGCGCGGATTATTCGGCGCTTGGCGTACTCGATCCGGCCGGCAATCGCATCAGCCTTGCCGCTTTCAAGGCCGCGCCTGAAGCGTCGATCGAATCGGTCCAGGGACTTTTCGATGCGCATGGAAAATCACTCGACCTGACGGCGTTTCCGGCGATGGTTGAAGTGCTCGCGCAGGGCAAGACGTTACGTCTGCTCGATGCGGATCTGCCGTTCCCGATCCGGCTCGCGTTCAACACCATGCTGGGCGGACGCGCGGCATTAGTCGCGCCGGTGCGCGTTGGCGGACACACGTTTGGACTACTCGGACTCGTGTGGAGCGAAGCACGCGAGGGATTCGAGGATCACGAGGTGGCGCTGGTTGAAGGTATCGCTGATCAAATCGGAACTGCACTCGAGCGGGACCAGTTGTCAGCCGAGATCCTGCACCTGCGCAGCGCGCTGCACGAGCGCTACGGTGAGGAACGGATCATTGGTCAAACTCCCGCGATTCGTCGCGCGATCGAACTGGCGCTGAGCGTTGCCGACACGCAAACCACTGTCTTGATCGAAGGAGAGTCTGGAACGGGTAAAGAGTTGCTGGCAAACCTGATTCACTTCAACTCCGGCCGCGAAGATCACCCTTACGTCAAACTAAACTGCGGTGCGATCCCGGAGACGCTTCTTGAGTCGGAACTGTTCGGCCATGAAAAAGGCGCGTTCACCGATGCGCGCGCGCTGCGTCGCGGACGATTTGAAGAAGCGAATGGCGGGACGCTGTTTCTCGACGAAGTCGGTGAGATGAGTCTTTCGGCGCAGGTGCGACTGCTGCGAGTGTTGCAGGACGGCGAACTGACGCGCGTCGGCGGTAGTGAGGTTATTAAGACAGACGTGCGCGTACTTGCGGCGTCGAATGTCGATCTAAAACGCGCAGTCGAACTCGGAAGTTTCCGGCAAGATCTGTTCTATCGTCTGTCAGTCTTTCCGATTAAGCTGCCGGCGTTGCGCGAGCGGCCTGAAGACATCCATCCGCTCGTCATTCACTTTCTGGAGCATTACAAACAGAAGACGGGGCGCTTCATCTCGGGGATCTCGAAAGACGCTTTGCAAGCGTTTATCACCTACGATTGGCCTGGAAACGTCCGCGAGCTCGAAAACGCGATCGAGCGTGCTGTGATCATCGCTTCGGGCAGGCAGATCGAACTCGAAGACTTGCCGGAAGCGATCAGTAAGATCGCCTTGCAGGCACGCGACCGGATCAAAGTTGAACGCGCGAAAGCAGCCAGCGAGGGCCGCACAAGCACCTTCGAGATCACGGTTCCCTCGTCAATGGAAGAGATCGAGCGCCAGGCCATCGAAGCCACGCTCGACTACACCGCCGGCGACAAGTCACACGCCGCCAAAGCCCTCGGTATCGGCCGCAAGACGCTGTATCGGAAGCTGGAACAGTACAACGGCCAATCATAGGTCATATAGGTCCTATTGGACCTATTCTTGGCAAAAGCTCCTGCCCCCTGCTATAGTCAAACGCTGTAATATTCCCTCGTAATTTTGTGTAAACCAGCGGAGTAACAGGACTTCGCTTTCCAAAGAAAGGACCCCAGACAATGGGACACGACGATTATCGGAGAGATAGTGGCGACAACATTTCCACCAGATTGACCTACCTGCTGATTGGCGGCGGCATCGGCGCGATTTTGGCGCTGCTGTTTGCCCCGAAGTCGGGCCATGAGTTGCGCGGCGACATCGCAGACGCCACCAGAAAAGGCATCGATCGTTCGCGCGAAGCGGCGCAGCAGTTGGGAGACCGTGCGGGTGAGTATTACGAAGCAACCCGTGGTCGCGCGGCCGAGCTTTATACCCAGGCCGCGGAAAAGGTCGGTGAGGTCGCCCATACGGCACGTGAGGCTGCCGCTCGCCAAACCGGAACAGTGGCTGCCGCTATCGACGCCGGCAAGCGCGCCTACCAGGAAGAGAAGCGCAAGACAGAGATGTCGGGCCGCATTGAAGCTCCAAACTTCGGAGAGAAGGCGAACTAAGAACATTGGCGATGCTCCTTTTACAAATGAGCACCAACGACCCGACGTTCTGGATCCTGGTGATCATTGCTGCTTCGTTTTTGGTGATTGCGATCGCGATGGTTGCGATCGCGGTCTTCGTTAGCCGTGCGGTGAAGTCAGTTAACCGGCTCGAACAGAAATTTGAACCGCTGCTGGAACGCGTCACCCTGATGAGCGAACAAGGCAAGCAGATCGCCGTTCAGGGAAAACTGATCGCGGAACAGTTCACTGCGGTTTCCGGACATCTGTCTACGGCCACGATGCACTTTTCCGAGTCACTGGCGATTATCAAGAGTGAGGTTGGAGAACTTCGCGCGCTCGTGAGCGACACGGCAGTCGAAGCGCGCGATAAAGTGGAACTGGTCAGCCGAACCATCGATCGGACGCAAAAGCAGGTTGCGATGACGACCGACTTCATACAAGACCGGGTGATAGAGCCGGCGCGTGAGCTGGCCGCGATTATGGCGGGCTTCCGCCGCGGCCTCGAAGTGCTCGTAGCGCCGATGCCGAAGCCCATTAATCAAACCTACGCCGAGGATGAGATGTTTATCGGTTAATAGAAAGAAACAAACCGACGCAGCGGACCCGAGCCATCACATCCTTGATGTCTCGGGTTCTTTGTTTGATGGGGTGCTCCAGAGGAGCACGATGTTTATAGCGCCCAAGCAACCAATAGCTTATCGCTCCAGAGGAGCGACATCGCGCTCCTGACGGAGCGGAAAATTAACGGCGTTTAGGGCTACAAACATTCTGCTCCTCCGGAGCAAAACCAGGTACATTCGAAATCTGAAATCCCGTTTGTTAGTATTGCGCATTCAAACTTATGTCGACAGAAACCCCGCTTGATCTAAAAAAGACCGTCAATCTGCCGAAGACTAACTTTTCGCAGAAAGCCAATCTGGCGCAAGCCGAACCCGCTCGTTTAGAGAAGTGGTCCCAACTCGATCTGTATCGCCTGATCCGCAAATCTCGCGAGGGTCGTGACAAGTTCATCCTCCACGATGGACCGCCCTACGCAAACGCCAACATCCATCTGGGTACGGCGATGAACAAGATACTCAAGGATTTCATCGTCAAATCGCGCGTCATGATGGGCTACGACGCGCCGTACGTGCCCGGCTACGACTGTCACGGTCTGCCGATAGAGACGCATGTTGAAAAAGCTCTTGAGAAAAAAGGCAAGAAAAGGAGCGACCTCAGCCTCGAAAGCTTCCGTCGCGCCTGTCGGGAACACGCTCAGAACGCGTTGAAGAGCCAGACACGCGATTTCAAACGACTCGGCATCCTTGGCGAGTGGGACAATCCGTATCTGACGATGTCGAACCACTACGAAGCCGAGACGGCGCGGATGTTCGCGCGCTTCGTCGAGCGTGGTTACGTCTACAAGGGCTTAAGGCCGGTCTACTGGTGTCTCAAGGATCAAACGGCGCTTGCGGAAGCCGAGGTTGAATATCACCAGCACTCAAGCCCGTCGGTTTACGTGAAGTTTCCCTTGCAGACGGATCCGGCGTTACTCGATCCCGCGCTTGCTGGTCGAAAAGTCTTTGTGGTGATCTGGACTACTACGCCCTGGACGCTTCCAGCTAACCTCGGAATCGCCGTTCATCCTGACTTTGATTACTCGGCCTTCGAGGCGGGAGATGAGGTCTACATCGTTGCGAGTGAACTGGTCGAAGCAGTGACTGCGAAGTGTGGTCTTGGTGAAACGAAAGTGCTCGCGCGTTTTTCGGGTTCGAAGCTCGATCGGTTGGAATGCCGCCATCCATGGATCGATCGACGGTCGCTTTTGATGGTCGGCGAACACGTGACGATGGGCGGTGAGGCTGACGCTGAAACTGAGCTTGACGTTAGCGAGTCGCAGAAAACATCCGACAGCAAAGCGGGCACAGGCTGTGTACACACCGCGCCGGGTCACGGACACGACGACTTCGTCATCGGCAAGCGCTACGGTCTCGAGATCTATTGTCCGGTCGACAATGCCGGACGATTCACGCCCGACGTCGAGCACTTCGCCGGTCAGCGCGTGTTTGACGCAAACGATGCGATCGTCGATTTCATGCGCGATAAGGGCGTGCTGCTTTTCAGTGAAAAGTACGAACACCGCTATCCGCACTGCTGGCGTTGTAAAAACCCAGTGATCTTTCGCGCCACGCCGCAATGGTTCATCGCCATGGACCGTGCGCACCGCGACCTGGTCGAGAAGGACGAAGACGGCCGCGACCGAACCAACTACACCGATAACCTGTCGGAAGACGTAGCGGCATCGATCCGTGGCTCCGCGCTCGCAGAGATCGAACGCGTTAAATGGATCCCGGCCTGGGGCGTCGACCGGATGCGCAACATGTTGAAGGGCCGGCCGGATTGGTGTGTCTCGCGACAGCGTGTTTGGGGCGTCAATATTCCGGTTTTCTACTGCGCCAAGTGCACCGAAGCCGTCGCCGACCCGGCGGTCATCAATCACGTGGCAGACATTTTCGAGAAGGAGTCGGGTGATGCGTGGTACACGCATGACGCCAAAGACCTCTTGCCTCCGGGTTACACGTGCGCCGGCTGCGGTGCGGCTGAATGGACCAAGGAGACTGACATTCTCGATGTTTGGTTCGACAGTGGTTGTTCGTCGATCGCCGTGTTGGAGAATCGCGAAGAGTTGCGCTGGCCTGCGGATGTGTACATCGAGGGCGGCGATCAGTTTCGCGGTTGGTTCAACTCGTCGCTGATGGTTGGGATCGCGGCGCACAATCGCGCGCCGTACCAGACGGTGATCACGCATGGCTGGACGCTCGACGCGCAAGGCCGCGCGATGCACAAGTCGGCGGGGAATGCGATCGAGCCTGAGGAGGTGATCAAACAGTCAGGCGCGGAGATCATCCGTTTGTGGTGTGCGTCGACAAACTATTTCGACGACATGCGCGCGTCGGATGAGATCTTGCAGCGGGTGACTGATGGGTACCGGAAGTTGCGGAATACTGCGCGGTTCGCGCTCGGCAATCTTTACGGCTTCGATCCGGCGCGTGACAGTGTGCCTGAAGCAGAGATGGAAGAGATCGATCGCTGGGCGTTGGCGGAGTTGAATCGAGTGACGGCGAAGGCGCTAGCGGCTTACCAGGCGTTTGAGTTTCACAACGTCTATCACGCGTTGTACAACTTCGCGACCGTAACGCTTTCGGCGCGTTATTTCGACATCATCAAGGACCGCCTCTACACGTTTGCGCCACGGAACAAAGCACGGCGTTCGGCTCAAACTGCGCTGCTCAGGATCGCCGACGCACTCGCGCGATTGCTTGCGCCGATACTTGTCTTTACCGCAGACGAGGTTTGGGAGAACCTGCCGGAACGAACCGAGCCATCGATTCACGCGGCTGAGTTTCCGAAAGCGAGTGAGCAGGCAGACGATGCGTTGCTGTCGAATTGGGAGCGTCTGTTCGCTATCCGTGACGACGTGCTGCGGGCGCTTGAAGAAGCGCGCGTGGCAAAGCAGATTGGCAGTTCGCTTGAGGCGAAAGTGAAGCTGGCGGCGTCGGGAAGTGCGTTGGAGTTGTTGCAACAGCACCAGAAGGATCTGCGTTACTTGTTTATCGTTTCTCAGGTGGAGTTGGCCGAGGCGGCGGAGAACGCTGGTGTTTCGATAAACATCTCAGTCGCAGACGGCGCGAAATGCGAGCGGTGCTGGAATTATTCGACGCGCATCGGGGAGTCCGAAAGGTACCCGACGGTCTGCGAGCGTTGCGTGGCGGCGTTGGAGGAGATCGAGCAAGAACTGTAGGGG
>JBIOVO010000043.1:0-6332 GCA_044867735.1 Pyrinomonadaceae bacterium
CAGGTCAGAACTTTGCGTCTTTGCGCCTTTGCGCGAGTAATTCTTTTCAGATCTGTGAAGCCCTGATGCGGAAGTACCTGTAGATGCCGACGAAGCTGATCAGCACCCAGAAGACCTCGATCAGTAGTGCCGAGAGATTGAAATTGAAGAGCAGGGATATGACGATCAGTCCGGCGCCGGCAGCATTCAGCACCGAGTAGGCAAGTCCGTCGCTCCGGAGTTTATTCAACTGCAACATCAGGTAGGTGACCATCAACACTACCACGCCGACATTTCCGACAAAATCCAAGGGGCCGTAATTCATGGGCGCAGTATAGCAAACGGATTACACGCACTTTGGACATTGGAGTTTGGTCTGGGTAAGATGTCCGGTCATTTTTAGCACCCTACTGGAAAGAGTATTGAAATGATCGATTTTGAATTAACGGATGATCACAAGGCGTTGGTGCAAACTGTCCGCGAGTTTACGCAGAAGGAAGTAGCGCCGTTTATCAAGGAATGGGATGAAAAGCAGCACTTCGAGCTCTCAGTTATGAAGAAAATGGCGGCGTTGAACCTGCTGGGAGTTTGTATTCCGGAGGAGTACGGCGGAGCCGGATTCGATTACATCTCACTCGGCCTGGTTTGTGAGGAACTCGAAGCTGTCGATACCTTCATGCGCGTTGTCATGTCGGTCCATACCGGTTTGAACTCCCTTACCCTGTACACGTGGGGCACCGAGGAACAGAAACAGAAGTATTTGGTACCGCAGGCGAGGGGCGAGAAGATCGCGACTTATGGTTTAACTGAGCCGGGCGCGGGTTCGGACGTCGTCGGCGCACGTTCGACGGCACGTCGTGAAGGCAACGAGTGGATCCTGAACGGCGAAAAGATGTGGATCAGTTTGGCCAACGTCGCCGACAACTTTCTATTCTTCTGCTGGACCGACGAAGAGAAGCGACGTAACCGCGATCACACCGGCATGTCGTGCTTCATAGTTGAGCGCAGCATGAAGGGGTTCTCGTCGGGAACGATTCACGGCAAGCTCGGCATTCGCGCCGGCAACACCGGTTACTTCTCATTGCAGGACGTGCGCGTACCGCAGGAGAACATGATTGGTGAAGAAGGCGAAGGTTTCAAGATCGCGATGTTTGCGCTCGAGCAGGGCCGTTACACGGTCGCGTCGGGAGCGACCGGCGTGATTCGTGCGTCGCGCGACGCTTCAGTTGCATATGCAAACACGCGTGAGACTTTTGGTACTCGCATCGCGAACCATCAACTGGTGAAGCAGAAGATCGCCGAGATGGAAGCCGACTACCAGATGAGTCATCTCCTTTGGTTGAAAGCCGGCTACCTGAAGAACGAGGGCAAGGCAAACGCTAAAGCGACGAGCCTGGCGAAGTGGCAAGCGACGGTGCGGAGCGAGAAGGCAGCCTCGATGGCAATCGAAGTCCACGGCGCGAATGGTTATTCCAACGATTATCCCGTCGAGCGTTACTTGCGCAATTGCAAGGCGGCGATCATCTACGAGGGCACGCGCGACATTCACACGCTCATGCAGGCCGATTGGGCTCTCGGTCTAAAGAAAGAGAAGCCAGCCCGCAGAACTCTCCCGCCTTACAAGAAGTAAGGACGAATTAACCACAAAGACACGAAGACACTAAGTTCAACCTTTGTGTCTTCGTGTCTTTGTGGTTAAAGGCCTATTTAGCCGAATATTGTCAGGAAGTACAACAAAGTCCCACATAGTCCAACTTCGAAATTGCACCTCGCTCTGCTAGTATGATCACGCATTATCATCCGTAAATAAGCTCTAAAGCCTGATTACTTCCACGAAACCAGGAGAGGAACGAATGGGCGACGACCTCAGGACAGAGCGCGAGCTGTCTTTGGATTTCTTGCGCGTGTGCGAAGCCGCTGCGATTGCCGCAGCGCGAACAATGGGACAGGGCGACCGAAAGTTTTCCGATCACGTCGCTGTCGAAGCGATGCGGGAAGTGATGGATACGGTGCCGATGCGCGGGCGCGTCGTGATTGGCGAGGGCGAACGCGATGAAGCGCCAATGCTCTACATCGGCGAGGAAGTCGGCGGCGGCTTTGGTGTCGGTGAAGAGATAGCCGGGTCGTGTCCCGAAGTTGATATCGCGGTGGATCCGCTCGAAGGCACGAACCTCTGCGCGCTCGGGGCAAACAACGCGATTGCGGTGCTGGCAGCAGCAGAGCGTGGCGGACTGCTCAATGCTCCCGACATCTACATGGACAAGATCGTCGTTGGACCATCCTCACGTGGAGTGGTCGACATCGATGCGCCGGTCAAAGACAACTTGAAGAACATCGCGCGACGATTGGGCCGCGACATCGAAGACCTGACCGTGATCGTTCTGGATCGTTCACGACACAAGAAACTGATTGGCGACGTAAGGGACGCGGGCGCGCGCATTCGATTGATTTCCGACGGCGATCTCTCGGCCGGTATTTCAGCGGCGGTCGCGGGAACAAACATTCATGCGCTGATGGGCATTGGCGGCGCTCCCGAGGGCGTCATTACAGCGGCGGCAATGAAGTGTTTGAACGGTGAGATTCAGGCGCGTCTGGTGTTCGATCCGGACAGGCTTGGAGTGGATAAGGACAAAGTGCCGTCGAAAGATGAAGTGCTCGATCGACTGGCGACGATGGGAATCAGAGATCCGAACAAGGTTTACGACACTGACGATCTCGCGCCGGGCAAGAAAATCATCTTTGCGGCAACTGGTGTGACGGATGGTGCGCTATTGAAGGGTGTACGTTTCTTTGGTTCAGGCAAGCGAACACATTCGGTGGTGATGACTACCGAGTCGCGTCACATTCGTTTTGTTGACACGCTGCACATTGAAGGTGGGCCGGATACGGTTATCAGATTTTAGTACCTGGTACAAAAGCACAGTGCACCAGTACGTACCTCAAGTTGTCCCGACGCGCAGGCCGTTGGCCTTCTGGCTGGTTAGTGCACTGGTGGTGTTGTTTCTGTTTGCGCTGATCTTTGTGGCGCCAATAGCAGCCGGTAGTGATCATCCGGCAGTTGCCCACGTAATTTACGGTGCGTTCGGGACTCTTTGCCACCAACTTCCTGAGCGATCGTATTTCATTGACGGACACAAGCTGGGAGTTTGTTCACGCTGCACCGGAATCTACGGTGGATTCGCCTTGACGCTGCTGCTTTACCCTCTGTTGCGTTCGCTTCGGAACGCGGCGTTTCCAGCGCGCAAGTGGTTGTTGCTGGCTGCGATTCCGCTTGCGGTGGATTTCAGCCTCACGTTCCTTGGGATCTGGGAAAACACGCATACTTCGCGGTTTCTGACCGGGCTCTTGCTGGGCAGTGTGGCGGTTTTTTACGTGATGCCGGGGATAATTGAGCTCAGTTTGCGTGGGGGCACCAAAGAGCGGCCGCGCGCGACATTTACGCTCGCGTCTCCGGAAACGATAGCCTCCGCCCCGAGCGATTACAGTGCCCCTGAGCGCCGTATCTAGTAGAAGAACCAACCACAAAGACACAAAGACACGAATTTATGCTCTTTGTGTCTTTGTGCCTTTGTGGTTCAAACGGTTCGAATGTTAGTCTAGCGCGAATGATTTTGCAGTCCCCAGAACCAACGCCGTGGCCCAGTCCGATAGGACCTTCACCCGAGGAAATCTTTGAACGCTATTTCCACGACGGAGTCTATAAAACCTGGGGAAATATCAGCCCGCTTTACCAGCTCGACGCCTTCGACTGGTTCATCCTGATCGTCTACTTCTCGATTCTCGGCACGCTCGCGGTTTACGGCGCGTACCGCATCAAGCAGGTTGTCGATTTCTGGCGCTATCGCAAGTTCGTCCCTCGTCCCAGCGGAAAATTCGCCGAGGCCGACTTGCCGGTGATCACCGTCCAGCTTCCGTTATTTAACGAGCTCTACGTCGTCGATCGCCTGCTCAAAGCCGTTACCGAAATCGATTACCCGCACGACAAACTCGAGATCCAGGTCCTGGATGATTCGACTGACGAGACTGTCAAAGTCGCAGAAGCGGTAGTGGCAAAGTACAAAGAGCAGGGTTTTGATATCCACTACATTCACCGCTCAGACCGCACCGGTTTCAAAGCCGGCGCGCTGGAGAACGGCAACAAGTCAGCGAAGGGCGAACTGCTCGCCATCTTCGACGCCGACTTCGTTCCCAAGCCCGATTGCCTCCGCAAACTGGTCGACTTCTTTACCGATCCACTGGTCGGTTGTGCACAGATGCGCTGGTCGCACATCAACGGTCAGTACAATCTGCTGACACGCTTGCAGACGATCATGCTCGACGGTCATTTCGTCGTCGAACAAACCACGCGCAATCGCACCGGCGGATTTTTCAATTTCAACGGCACTGCCGGCATCTGGCGCCGCCAGGCAATCGAGATGAGCGGCGGTTGGCAACACGACACGTTGACTGAAGACACGGATCTCAGTTTCCGAGCGCAGTTGATGGGTTGGAAGTTTGTTTACCTGCTAGACGAAGAAGCTCCGGCAGAAATTCCGGTTGAGATCAACGCGTTCAAGGCACAGCAGCGTCGTTGGGCCAAGGGCGTGATGCAGGTTGGTCTAAAACTCTACCCGCGCATCTGGCTTGCGCCGCTTCCGTTTCGCGTGAAGCTCGAGATGTTTTTCCGGTTGACTGGAAACATCAGTTATCCGCTGATGATCGTCGCGAGCTTCTTGCAGTTTCCGTTACTTCTCGTCCGCTACAACCAACCGTTCTACCACTTGATGGTCCTGGATCTGCCGCTGCTGTTTTTCTCTTCGATCTCGGTGGTGTTGTTTTACGGTTCGGCCGTTTGGTATCTCGACGAGAAACGTACGCCGCGATTACTGCATCTGCCGCTCGTGATGGGACTCGGTATCGGTCTCGCGTTCTCAAACGCGCGCGCGGTTTTAGAAGCACTGGCAGGCGTTAAGTCGGAATTTGTGCGCACGCCGAAATATCGCGTTGAAGAGACGACGGACGCCACCTGGAAGAAGAAAAAATACAAACGCAAGCGCGGTCTGTTGCCGCTGCTCGAACTCGGTTTCGCCATCTATTTCTTACTGGCCATCGTCTACTCCGCGCGTCTTCATATGTGGGGCACAATCCCGTTTCTGCTGCTCTTCTTTTTTGGATTTGGTTACATGGGCGTGATGAGCATTTTGCAAACAGCGAGCGGAAAGCGGATCAGCGCTTTGTGGCGACCGTTGAAGACTTCAGGTGCGGGACAGTAGAAAAGTTCGGTTTTATCTTCCTCAGTTTCCTTGATCTACTCACCTCACTGAACTAGTATCAGTTCCTCAAAATTCAGACGAAGTTCAGTTCCAAAGGAAGACCTCCATGTTTACAAATCCCCTGCGCGCGGGCAGCTTGTGTCTGCTCTTTACCCTTGTTTTGTCTATCAACGCCTTCGCTCAGTCGCAGGCAAACACCGGAAACATCGAAGGACGCGTCACCGATCCAAACGGCGCCGCGGTTCCAGCCGTCACCGTCACTGCGACAAACCTCGCCAACGGACTACAAAAGAACGCACAGACAAACGACGAAGGAGTTTATCGAATCGTTTTTCTTTCACCCGGGGTTTACAAAGTTGAGACGAGCGGAGCGCAAGGATTTACCCCCGCAAGCTTCACCAACGTTATCGTGACTGTCGGTGGCCAGACGCCACTCGATATTCAACTCGCTGTCGGTAATGCGGCCGTGGCGATGGTTGATGTTTCAGCCGAAGGACAAGTGGTGGAAACAGGACGAACGTCGATCTCCTCGGTGGTCAACGAACGAGCGATCCAGAGCTTGCCCGTCAACGGACGCAACTTCCTCGATTTCGCCACGCTCACGCCGAGCGTCGTGCGCGATCCCACGCGGCAGGGAGACCTCGCCGTTGGTGGTCAAAAAGGAACTCTCAACAGCCTTCAAGTGGATGGAGCGGACAATAACAACACGTTCTTTGGCCAATCGTTTGGTCGCACCGGGACGCGCCCGCCTTACCAGTTTTCGGAAGAATCCGTGCAGGAGTTTCAAGTCAATCAAAACGGGTTTTCAGCGGAGTTTGGCCGCGCCGGCGGCGCTGTGATCAATGTGGTCACAAAGTCAGGAACAAACGAGTGGCACGGCAGTGGTTTTGAATTCTTCCGCGATGAAGCGTTGAATTCCAACACGCCGATTCTCACGGCTCGCAACGCAAAGCGGCCCAAGTCGCAGATCAACCAGTTTGGCGCGACCATTGGTGGCCCAATCAAACGCGACCGCGCTTTCTTTTTCTTCGCTTACGACGGACAGCGCTCGAACATTCCCAACGTCGTTGATGCGCCAAACTTCTTCGCGCAACCGCCGAG
>JBIOVO010000044.1:0-15289 GCA_044867735.1 Pyrinomonadaceae bacterium
CGGTGGCAAACCCGGCGAACTACTCGAGTCTTAGACTCGGTTCCGGTGGTCTATACCGCCTGGCGTTCGGCCGGCCGACACTATGCGGCACTCTCGATCAGTTGAGCCAGTCGGGTTCCGATCCAACTGAGTCGGCATTTAATCCTGCAGCGCTCTGTTCGCCAATGACGCTGGCCGGCGGTTATCCAAACAATCGAGGCTTCGGAAATCTTGGCAGAAACATACTGCGAGGCTTCAATCAAAAACGGATCGATCTCGGGCTCTCAAAGACCACTAATATTACCGAGCGGGTTGGGTTTGAATTTCGCTGGGACGTTTTCAATGTCTTCAACAACGTCAACTTCGGTACTCCCAACAACGTGATCGGCGACGCCGGTACGGATTTCGGAAAGATCACCGACACGATTGGTGGTCCACGTGTGATGCAGTTTGGAGTGAAGCTGAAGTTCTAACCACGAAGAAGCACAAATAGCACAAAAGGGAGATCAGCTATGTCGGTAAAGGAGATGTCGATCGCCGGTTTGACAAATCAAACGCAAGTTCCGGATGACATCTACGACGATGGGTTTCTGCGCGTAGAGCACAAGAATTACTACGTCGCGTGTGATGGCGTCCCGTTGAAGTTGCCGCGTACAGAGTTTTTGATCTTTTCACGGCTGGCGCGGACGCCAAACCGCATCGTCACGGCCGACGATCTCTGGAGCTCGGTTTGGGGCACGAACAAGCCCCTCAACTCTGAAAGCCTGCACGTCTACATCTATCGCCTGCGGGCCAAGCTCTCAGCTTTCGGTTTGCAGATCGAGACGATGGTCAACGTGGGCTATCGCTTGATCACCTCGAAAAGCCAATAAAAACGCCACATTTCGGGAGACTGTTAACTGAGAGTTCAGATGTCGTTCAGCTAAATGTAACACCAACTTCTTAAATTGGACCGTTAGCTTCGCTCTGAACAATCAGCCCGGCAACGTTGGAGATCCTAAATGTCTGTCTCGAAGAGATGCTTTCAGTTTGTAGCAGTGGCGGCGATTCTTGTGGTCCTGGTTAGCTCGCTCGCCTGCAATGGTGGCAGTAATGGCCCAAATGCAGCGGTGAGCCTTCAGGGCGCCGGTGCAACTTTCCCAAATCCGCTTTATCAGAAGTGGCTGAGCGAGTATGGAAAACTTCATCCCAACGTGAGGATCGATTACCAGTCGATCGGATCGGGCGGTGGCATCAAGCAACTCAAGGAACAGACCGTTGACTTCGGTGCGTCCGACGCGCCGATGAAAGACGAAGATCTCAAGTCGGCGCCAGGTGAGATTCTGCACATTCCGACCGTGCTTGGCGCTGTTGTTCTCATTTACAACCTTGAAGGCGTCAATCAACCACTCAAGTTTTCTTCGGAAGTTGTTGCTGACATTTTCCTCGGCAAGATCACGAAGTGGAACGATCCGAAGATCGCCGCCGACAATGCGGGCGTAACGCTTCCGGCAACCGACATCACACCGGTCTATCGCTCGGATGGTAGTGGCACTTCGGCGGTGTTCACTGATTACCTTTCGAAGGTAAGCGCCGAGTGGAAAGAGAAAGTCGGGACGGGAACTTCTCTGAGTTGGCCCAAAGGCATTGGCGGCAAAGGCAACGAGGGCGTCACGGGCCAGGTGAAGAAGACGCCTAACACAGTCGGGTATGTCGAGCTGGCCTACGCAGTTCAGAACAAGCTGCCGGTGGCGCAGATCAAGAATGCGAGTGGCAATTTCATCACACCGTCGATCGACGCGGTGACGATGGCCGCTTCAGTTTCATCCGCAAGCACTCCCGACGATTTGCGAGTTTCGATCACGAACGCGGCTGGACCAAGCGCTTATCCGATCTCCAGTTACACGTACATTCTGATTTACAAGGACCAAAAGGACGCGGCCAAGGGAAAGGCGCTCGTTGACTTTCTGTGGTGGGGAATTCACGAGGGTGAAGCATTTGCGGAAAGTTTGGAGTACGCGCCATTGCCGCCGGACATCGTTAAGAAAGCCGAAGCGAAGATTAATTCCATTACGGCGGCTGGCAAGCCCTTGAGGACCTCTTAGGAGCAGGAGCAGGAACGGCATTCAGGAGCAGGAATCCTGCTCCTGAAATCTGCTCCTGTCACCTAAGTCAATAATGAGCGCGGTCACACATAACGACAAGTTTGCCGGACCACAGTCAAACTGGCGACGGGTGTTGTCGCCGACGGGAAACACCGGTGACGCGGTGTTTCGCGTTTTGATGTTGTTGGTTGCGCTCCTCATGGTTGGGATCGTGGTAGCGAAGATGGCGGCCTTGACGTCGGATTCGATGCTGTCGATCCGCCAGTTTGGTTTGGGATTTTTGACAAGTCAGCGCTGGGATCCGGTTCGGGGAGAGTTTGGCGCGTTGCCGTTTGTTTACGGAACTCTCGCTTCGTCGTTTATCGCGCTTCTGATCAGTGTTCCGTTTTCTTTGGGTATAGCGATCTTCCTGGTGGAACAAGCGCCACACTACATCGCCCGGCCAGTCGGTTTTCTGGTTGAACTCCTCGCGGCGATTCCGTCAGTGGTTTACGGCCTCTGGGGAATCTTCGTGTTGGCACCGTTCCTTCGCGTTTACATCGAGCCGGCGCTCGCGAAATGGTTTGGCTGGTTACCGCTCTTTCAGGGCTCAATCACGGGAATCGGATTGCTCACCGGTGGAATCATTCTGGCCATCATGGTGACGCCGATCATTTCAGCGGTGGTGCGTGATGTCTTGTCGGCGGTGCCGGGCTCGCAACGCGAAGCAGCGCTGGCGCTCGGCGCGACGAAGTGGGAAATGATTCGAGTGGTGCTGGTAAACGGAGCACCTGGGATTGCGGGCGCAGTGATTCTCGGTCTCGGTCGAGCGTTGGGAGAGACGATGGCGGTCACGATGGTGATCGGTAATCGACCGGAGATCAGTCTTTCACTGTTCGATCCGTCGTACACGATCGCTTCGGCGATCGCGAATGAGTTTACCGAAGCGACCGGCGACCTCTACCTGAGCGCGCTGGTCGAACTCGGACTGATCTTGTTTCTCGTAACGTTTATCGTAAACGGTATCGCCCGGGTTCTCGTCTGGAATGTGACGCGAAGAACCGGCGGTGTGGGCAGGGCTGCCTGATGGTTAATTACAGCAACGCGGATCGAATGCGTCGCGCGACCAGCGCGCTGATGACGACGTTGACCTCGGCGTGCACGGCGCTGGCCGTGAGCGCACTGCTCGTCATTCTTTTTTACATCGCGTGGCAAGGAATCGGTTCGCTTAGTCTTCAATTTCTGATCGATAGTCCGAAACCGGTCGGAGAAGGCGGCGGTATCGGAAACGCGATCCTTGGTTCGGTCGTGTTGCTGTTGATTTCTTCGGTTATCGGTCTACCACTCGGAATCTGCGTCGGAGTTTACTTGTCAGAAATCGGCCACGGCAGAATTGCCGGGACGGTCCGTTTCATAGTCGATACTTTGACTGGCATTCCATCGATCGTTACGGGCGTTTTTGTTTACACGATTCTGGTGTTGCCGATGAAGCATTTCTCGGCCATCGCCGGCGGCGTAGCGCTCGCGCTCATCATGATTCCGATTGTGGCGCGTACGACGGAAGAGATGCTCAAGCTCGTGCCACACAGCATACGTGAAGGCGCACTGGCCCTCGGTGCTCCCCAATGGCGTGTGATTTTGGGTGTGGTGATTCCGGCCGCAGCGCCCGGAATCGCAACCGGCGCGATGCTCGCCATCGCGCGCGTCTCCGGAGAGACAGCGCCGCTACTGTTCACTGCTTTCGGAAGCCGGTTTTTTCCGACGTCACTCGACGAACCAATCGCATCGCTGACGGTCCAGATCTACAACTACGCCATTTCGCCCTACGACGAATGGCACGCGCAAGCCTGGGCCGCAACATTGGTCTTAATGACTCTGGTTCTCGGCATAAACATCATTGTGAGGTTTTTGACAAGAAAGCGTTTTTAACTCTGCGTTTTCTGCGTACCTCTGTGCTCTCTGCGTTAATGGCTGGCCCTGGGGAATTTGAACGCAGAGAGCACAGAGGTACGCAGAGAATTTTCGTGGCTAATCATGCCGGTTCAAACTGTGGCTCCAAAAATCGAAGTTCGTGAGCGGCGCGAGAGCACGGCGCCTCCCCAGCAGGAGATGGGCAAGGCGAAGGTGGCTATTCGCGATCTGGATTTCTTCTACGGACGCGTGCAGGCGCTCCACAGCATCTCACTCGATATCCCGGAACGCATCGTGATGGCCTTCATCGGCCCGTCCGGCTGCGGTAAGTCGACCTTCCTCCGCACGCTCAACCGCATGAACGACGTGATTCCCGCAACACGCGTTGGCGGACAGGTTCTGATCGACGACCACGACATTTATGCGCCTGGAACCGACGTGGTTGATTTGCGACGCAAGGTCGGCATGGTGTTTCAGAAGTCAAATCCATTTCCGAAATCGATCTTCGACAACGTTGCGTACGGTTTGAGAATCAATCGAGTGACGCGGAGCAGTTCGGAGCTGGCTGGACGCGTCGAACAGGCACTAAAAGACGCAGCGCTCTGGAATGAAGTGAAGGATCGTCTCAAGACTTCCGCGTTGAGTCTTTCCGGCGGCCAGCAGCAACGTTTGTGTATCGCGCGAGCACTGGCGATTCGTCCTGAGGTACTATTAATGGACGAGCCGGCTTCGGCGCTCGATCCGATTGCGACGTCGAAGATTGAAGAGCTGATCTTCGATTTGAAGAAGCAATACACGATCGTCATCGTCACGCATAACATGCAACAGGCCGCGCGCGTTTCCGACACGACCGCATTCTTCCTGCTCGGCAAGTTGATCGAGGTAAACTCGACTGAGAAGATGTTTACAGCCCCCAATGAGAAGTTGACTGAAGATTACATAACGGGAAGGTTTGGATGAGATAGGTTTTTGGCCTTGGGTCTTGGGTCTTGGTTAGAATCAACCCAAGACCAAGGACCAAAGGCCTAAGACCAAAGGCCTATGACGCAATATCATTCAGCAATTTAGAGATCTATGGATACCCACCGTCATCTGGACGACGAACTAAGTTCACTGCGCGACCGCGTACTCCTGCTTGGTGGCGAGGCTGAACAAGCGCTCGAGCGCGCGATGTATTCACTCAGCGAGCGCGACAGCGAGGTAGCTCGTCAGGTTTTGGACCACGACGATCGAGTGGATCATCTCGAAGTGGAGATCGATCGGCAATGCATCGACATCATCGCACTGCGCCAACCGGCGGCTCGCGACCTCCGCTTCGTCATCTCAGTCGCAAAGATGGCGCCTGTGCTCGAACGTATCGCCGATCACGCGTGCAACATCGCCCGCGCCGCGATCGATCTGAACAACGAGCCCGAACTCAAATCAGTGCTCGACCTCAATCGCATGGCCGATCACGCGTTGAAGATGTTGCGCGCATCCCTCGATTCCTTCACCTCGAGCGACGCTATCACCGCGCGTGAGATCATCAAGAGTGATACCGAAATCAACGACCTTTACAACCACACGTTTCATCGTTTGATTGAACTGATGGTCACTGAGCCCGCCACCGCCACTCGCGATGCGCGGCTCTTGTTTGTCGCCAAACATCTCGAGCGCATCGGCGACTACGTGACTGACATTTGCGAACTGACCGTCTATATGGCCGAGGCTGCCTTCATAAAACACAGTAACTAGTTATGACTCGCCCAATCCTGATCATCGAGGATGACGCCGACATCTCGGAGAGCTTGAAGTACAACTTCGAGCGCGAAGGACTCGTGGCCATAACCGCTCCTACAGGCGAAGCCGGTCTTTCCGCCGCGTTGAATGAACGCGAGCCGCCGCGACTGATCATTCTCGACCTGATGCTGCCGGGAATGAGCGGCATCGAGTTGTGTCGCCGGCTGCGACGTGAGCCTGCTACCAGACGCACTCCGATCATTATGCTGACTGCCAAGGCCTCCGAATCGGATCGCGTGACCGGTTTGGATCTCGGTGCAGACGACTACATCACCAAGCCGTTTTCAGTTCGCGAACTACTCGCTCGCGTGCGCGCAGTGATGAGACGGGCTGACGAAACGATGGGTAAGACGTATGAGGACGATCACCTGCTCATCGATTTCGACGACATCCGCGTTGCGTGCGACGGCGTGAAGATAAAACTCACGAACAAGGAATTCACGTTGTTATCAGTGCTGGCGAGAAGCGCGGATCGGGTCGTGACGCGGCAGCAGTTGCTGGATAGTGTCTGGGGATACAGTTACTATGGCGATGCGCGCACGCTCGACGTGCACATACGTCGCCTGCGGCAGAAGTTGGACAAGTGCGGCGATTGTATCGAGACCGTGGTCGGAGTTGGTTATCGTTTTGTAGGTTGCACAAGTCAGGCGGCGGCGAGTAGTAGTAATAGCAATTGAAGGTTTGATTCTTGTGCCCAAGCGACAGTCTCTGCTGATAGCCGCGTGCATTGTTCTCACAGCCCTGGCACTGGTTGTTCCCTCATCCTTCGCGCGCCTCGTTCTTGGTGGCTTGTTGTTGTTGAGCGCTATCGTCTGGGCACTGACGATATTCGCCGCGCGCTCGTCCTCGAATTCCAAAAACACTTCAGTTGAGAGCATCGATCAAAGCCAGACTCCGGATAACCTCGCCGTAAGTTCATTACTGGATGCGACGATGAGCGGCATGCGCGAGGGTCTGCTGGTCGTCAACAAAGACATGCGCGTCGTGGCCTCGAACACTGCGGCTCACAAGCTATTCAATCCTTCTGTTCCCGCATTGAAGGATCAAAGATTGACTGAGTTAACTCGCAATCCCGCGATCTACAGCGCGTTTCTGGATGGACTGAAGGGCATCGAACGCAGCGGCGTCAAAGTGGAAACACATGGACCGGAACGACAGGTATTCGATCTTCGTGTAGTTCCGATCGGCAGCACGAACGGAAACGGAGCCCAGGGAGCACTTGGAGTCTTCTTCGATATCACTCGCACCGAACGCCTCGAGATCGTCAGACAGGAATTTCTTTCCAACGTTTCGCACGAACTACGGACACCGCTCACGTCGATCATCGCCTTTGTCGAGACACTTGAAAACGGTGCGATGGAGGATCCCGAAAGTGCGCAGCGATTTCTTTCAATCATTCGCAAGAACGCGTCGCGCATGCATGGTCTCATCGACGACATTCTCGAGTTAACCGCGATCGAAGGCGGCAACGTTCAACTCAGGGCCGCACCCGTTGAGCTGGAACCGTTGGTCGAAGACGTTTGCGCTTCTCTCGCCGCCAAAGCCGCCGCACATAAAGTCACTCTCAAAAACAATGTCGCGCCGGAGGTCGTCGTTCACGCAGACGCGCGCCGCCTCGAACAGATGCTCACCAACCTGATCGATAATGGCATCAAGTTCAGCCGGGAGAATGGAACAGTGACGATCTCACACGAGTCAGGAACGCGTGATCAGATCGTCGTTCAGGATAACGGCGACGGCATTCCCTCTCAACACCTCGAACGGCTTTTCGAGCGCTTTTATCGAGTTGACCGCGCCCGGTCGAGAGACATGGGCGGCACTGGTTTGGGGCTCGCGATCGTGAAGCATCTGGCGTTGCTGCACGGCGGCGAAGTGACAGTCACCTCCGAACTCGGAAAAGGCAGCACTTTTACCCTCTTTTTGCCCAAGTCTTAAGAATTTCGCTAGTTTTTGCATTGAAAAACACTGTTGTCATCGGCCTCATGGTTTGCCATAATGCCACCCAGAGGTTTTACCTCGATCTCGTCCCCGACAGCCCCGTTTAGTCCTCCAACGCCGGCGTAAGTCATTCCGGAAGTTTTTGACTGCGATGGGCGCCCTGGTTACTCACGGTGATGGTTAACCGACAGACTAAAGGTCTGGGGGATTAGTTATGCAAATGCGAATCCGACGTTACACTCGGTCGTTCTCGACGTTCTTAGGAAATCTGCTGACTGCGGTTTTGAAAGCAGCGGTCACCAGCGCGCTGCTGGGTGTCGTGGTGGTTTCGGTGATGCACTACATGGGCGTGCCAGTGCCGAGCGCCGTTGATCTGCTACGAGGTGTGTCGAGACTGGCCAACATTCTGTCCTGAGAAGGAAACACAATTGAGCGCAGACTTGAGTAGGGCCTATGAACTGCTGGGGGTGAAGCCCGGCGTTTCGAACAGGGAACTGAAAGCAGCACATCGAGACCTTGCGAAGGTTTGGCACCCGGATAGATTTCTTCACGATCCGCGTCTACAGGAAAAGGCGCCGGAGAAGTTGAAGGAGATCAATGAAGCTTACGAGCTGCTGATTTCCGGGAAGACACCGCGACCTGCGCCGCCGCCGGTTGTGCGTTACGAAGAGCCGAAGGTTGCACAGCCGCGTGGGAGAAGTAATTGGCCGTTGGCGGTGTTGATGTTTGTCGCGGTCTTTGCGGTGACGATCACGGTGTTACTGCAACGACGGAGTGCACAGCCGCAAGTTGGTGTTGAAGTTGAGCAGCCGTCGCAGGTTGAAGAACAAGCTGGAGCCGCACGCGCTGAAATAGGCGACGTCCCTCGCAAGGCGAACAAGGAAGATCTGCCTGCTGAAGTCTTACCGGCAACTGAGACTGCGAAAGAGCCGGTACCGGAAGTTGCGACGGTGATCGTAACGATCGATCCGGAAACCGGATTGTTAGCGAAGCCGGAGTGCAAGCTGCGCAGCCGGATGAGCTACCCAAGCGGCAGCGAACCGAAAAGCTACTGCAACCTCTCGCACGCACCACCACCGAAAGACGGCAAGATCAAGTCGGCGGTCAAGTGGCTGGAAAGCAAATAAAAGACTACTCGCGCAAAGACGCAAAGGCGCAAAGTTCTGACCTGCGGCAACCCGAAGGGTCAGAACTTTGCGCCTTTGCGTCTTTGCGCGAGTAGTTCTTTCTTTGATCTCTCCTAAAACGAGAACACGAGCTGCTGCTGCACCCGGTACGTCGTCGGCGCGAAATCCCCGAGGGGAACGAAGAAATTCGGATACTGCCCGCTTCGTCGCAACGAATTCTGCACGAAGAACAAACTCTGAAACGTCACCTTCCGGCTGATCCCATACTCAAACCGGAAGTGACTCGTTCTGATATTCACTCCGGTTCCCGTTCCCAGATCGTCATCAGTCACTTGCGATATCAACGCGTTCGCTCCCTTGATCGTGAAGACGTACATGAACGCAGTATCACCGCGTTTCGTGATTCTTCCGATCTGCAAAGCGGTCAGCATAGCATCTCTCTCATTCAATCCGGTCGCGACGTTGCGTGCGAGTTGCACGTTGAAGGTTATCGGAAACGCGTGATCACCGCGCGTGAATCCACCGTAGTTCAGACGATACGTGATTCGCGCGACCTGAAATCCCGGCGCCGTGTACATAGGTCCGCCGGCTGTGGTGGTCGCGTTTCCAGTTCCCGGAAGTGGTCCTGACAGTGCGATACCGAGTCCCGGCTGGACCAGCAACACCAATCCATCGTTTGTCGAAGCGAGCTGGATGTGATTCGGATGACGGTAGAGCTGGATATCAGCGCCGATTTGACTGTTCCATTTCTTGTTGAAGGTTTGGTTCGCCAAAACCCCCTGGTGGAAGAGCATCGCCGATCTGCCGGCCGTTCCGACGACATCGCCGGCGCGCGCGAGCGGACTGTTCGGCGCGATCACCGCGACGTTTGGAGTCGATAGAATGTATTGCCCGGCGCGAAATTCGAGACTGGAAAGACGAGCACCGTTCGGCTTGAACGTAGCCGTGTATCGTTCGTTGAAGCCATTGAACCGGAGATCGTCGTCAAACAGGAACCGTGAGTTGTCGGCGAAGATGTCGAGCACGCGTCCCGCCTGAAGCTGAAGTGACTTTGTCGGCCGGTACTCAATCCATGCTTCGCTGAGCGACATCGGAGCGCGCGCCGTGATGGACGAGAAGTCCTGATTCGTCGAGAGCGGGTTGTTGAGCGGGCCGGTGGCGAGCTGAGCATGGAAACTCAGGTTTGGATAAATGTCAGTATCGAAGTTGAGCCGGAAACGGTAGCGCGCACGCGCGTTTTGAACGTGTTCCAGTGGTGGATCCGGCGGCTCGGTTGCCGGGCGAAAGATTCCATCGAATCGTAAACGAAAGTCGCCACTGACGCGCACGGGCCCGATTTTCAGCACCTGCTCTTCGACTTTCGCGAGACGTTGTTCGACGTTCTGCGGTTCGGGTTCGATGGAGGCAGTTGTAGCTGTCGAAGGCTTTGCGGTTTCCGTTTCTTTCGCAAGAGCGGCCGGTGGGGCCGGCTGTGCGGTGGAAAGCTTTTCGAGCAAAGCCTTAATCGTTAGTTGCTGTTCTTCGAGCGTCTTTTGCAACTGATCCAGCTTGCTGTTTTGTCGCTCGAGTTCGCTCTCGAGGTGGCGGACGCGCTCGGAGACGTTGGTTTCCGTCGAATCACTGGACGGTTTCAACGAGGGATTAATAAGTTCCTGGGCCTGGGCGGAAATGAAACAGAAGGAGATCAGTGCAAGCAATAGCATCAGGCGATTGCTAAGCGAAAGCTGCATGGTTCGGTCCTCGTATTAGTCTGGGTTTACGCAGAGACTTGCAGGATATGTCCACAGTCTTAAATTGACCTTGCTATCAGGTTACATCGATGTGAACGGTTTATCCGCGGATTACGCAGATTTATCTAAGTCAAGTCAGTGTAATCTGTGGATTGACAATAATCTTGAGCGCCGCTTACTATTTTGATTGTTTATTAACGTCTCCGTGCTCTTCCTGCACAAGAAACGATGATACTTCAGGCGGTAACGACCACAACTGAAACAGTCGGCAGCCCAATAACAGCCTACTGGCCGGTAATGATCTTTTTTGTTGTGGCCGTGATCTTTCCGGTCCTGCCGATCGTCCTCGGCCGGTTTCTGAGACCGATAAAGTATGAGAAGGCAAAGATGCGGCCGTATGAGTGCGGCATCGATCCCACCACGGAAGCGCATGAACGCTTCACGGTGCGCTACTACATAGTGGCGATGCTCTTTCTTATCTTCGACGTTGAAACAATCTTCCTGCTGCCTTGGGCCATCATCTTCATGGGCGACGATTTCTCATTCACGAAATTCGCTTTGATCGAGATGCTCGTGTTCATCGGGATTCTTGTGGTTGGTTACTATTATGCGTGGCGCAAGGGCGCGCTGGAGTGGGCGTAAGAATACGTCCAATTCGTCCTTTGGACCTATATTAAAGATACGATCCTATGGCTGAACACGAAGAGGGCTTTGTCTTAACCACCGTCGATTCGATCATGAACTCGATTCGGCGCACGGTGGGCGCAAAGGCTGTCGACATGGCGGCGCCGATAGTGAACTGGGGGCGCAAGTCAGCACTGTGGCCCATGACTTTCGGTCTCGCGTGTTGTGCTATCGAGATGATTGCGACGGGCGCCGGCAGGTTCGACATCGATCGTTTCGGTGCCGGCGTCTTTCGTCCCAGTCCACGCCAGAGCGATCTGATCATCGTCGCCGGAACAGTCACGCTGAAAATGGGTCCGGTGGTGCGCCGCGTTTACGATCAAATGCCGGAACCGAAATGGGCCATCGCCATGGGCGCTTGCGCCTCGACTGGTGGACCATTTGATTCTTACTCAACGATGCAGGGCGTCGATCGCTGCATCCCGGTTGACGTTTATATTCCTGGTTGTCCTCCACGACCCGAAGCGCTGCTTTACGGCCTCATGCGTCTACAAGACATCATCATGCGGGAAGCCCCTTCGGCCTATATATTCGAATCGGACGGATCGGTTCATCGCACGCGCTCTTTCGAAGGTGAAAGCGCCGACGCCTTGGGAGCGAAAGTGGATGCGCTAACTGACCCATCGGCCATCTGACCTTTTGGCCAACTGAAGGAGGACGAGATGAGATTGCTTCGCCACAATCTGCTAACTCTGTTATCAATAGCTTTAGTTTTAGGATTAGTCACCACGGGCTTTGCACAAACCAAAAAACGCACCACAACCAAAAGAGTAGTTCCACTCGTACCGGTCGGTACGGATCTCAAAGTAAGAATCAACGATACATTATCGAGTAAAGACTCGCGCGTCGGCGATCGCTTCACGGCGACCGTGATCGATCCCAGCCGCTTCGACGAAGCGCGAATTCATGGACACATCAGCTCGATTCAGAAGTCGGGCAAGGTCAAAGGTCGGACGAGCATGAATCTGGCGTTCGATTCAGTTGAGCTGCGTGACGGACGCAAGGGTGTGCTTCATGGTTACGTGACCCGAGTTTATGGTGAAGGCTCCGGCAAGGCGGACAATGAAGGCGGCGTTGAATCCGGGAGCAGGACCAATCAAACGATCAAACGCACCGGCATCGGCGCCGCGGTCGGTGGCATCATCGGCGGCATCGCGGGCGGCGGCAAAGGCGCTGCGATCGGTTTGATTATCGGCGGCGCGGGTGGCGCCGGATCTCTGGCGATCAAAGGCAGTAAAGAGTTGAAGATTGAGTCAGGGACAGAGATGCTGGTCCACGTGACGCGCTAGTTAAATAACAAAACCACAAAGGCACAAAGACACAAAGTTCAGTTTGAGCTTTGTGTCTTTGTGCCTTTGTGGTTAAAAATCTGGAAGAATTCTCTCCAACCGGCGTCTAACCACTGACGGCTTATTAGCGGGGGACCGATGGAGCAGCGCGCGGCAATGGCTGATCAGCTTATTGATGGACGGGTTATCGAAGCCTGCCAGCAGGGCGACCGCGCCGCCTTCCAACTCCTCTTCGAAGCCTACAAAGACAAGGTTTTCTCAATTGCCGTCTACTCGATCGGCGGTGATAGATCCATCGCGGACGACGTCACCCAACAGATATTTCTGAAGTTGTTCACTGCGATTCGCCAGTTTCGTGGAGAGTCGGAATTCACTACCTGGCTTTATCGACTCGTCGTCAATGCCTGTCTTGATGAAAGACGCCGCCGCAAACGATTGTTGCCCTGGGGTGAGAGTGTGGCCATGAGCAATCCAAGCGAAAAGAAGCCTCAGGAGAAACAGTATGCGCGGCTCGAAGTGGCCGAGGCCGTCCGCGAGGCGATTGGAGAACTCAAACCAAAATTTCGTTTGCCGATTCTGTTGAAGTACATCGAGGGATTGTCATACGAAGAGATCGCGAGCGTGATGGGTTGTTCGAAGGGCACCGTCGCTTCACGTCTTAATCGCGGTCATAGTCAACTGGCAAAGCGATTGTCACATTTGAACAATCCGGCGATCTGGGGTGATTAGTAATTCGGAGCGATTTAATGTTTTCTAGACACGTAACAAAAGATATCTCAGCCTATTGTCATGGAGAACTGTCGAGCGAAGAATCGAAGCAGTTTGCAGAACACATTATTGCGTGCGAGAAGTGTCGCACTAAATACGAAGAGATCAAGGTCGGTATAACACTCGCCGAACAACTACCGCAGCTCTCGGCGCCTGAGCATGTGTGGAAAGGGCTCGAAGCCGCGCTCGCAACACAGCCGGATGATCCGGGACATGAGGCGTGGTGGCGAAGGCACAACCTTTTTGCATGGCCTCGACTTGCGGCTGCTGCGGTCGGACTCTTGATTGTCAGTCTGGCGGCTTCATGGGTTTATAACAGTCCCGATCCGACGATTGGTCCCGTGCACCTTGTTGAAAGGCCGTCATGGTTGGTATGGCGACTTACCGGCACGCCGAAAATCGGCGATGTGAGTATCGCAAACCGCGGTCAATTGGCTGTTGGTGAGTGGTTGGAGACAGATGAAGGTTCGAGTGCGCACATCAGGGTCGAATCGATCGGTAATGTGGAGATCGACAAAAACACACGCGTGAGGTTACTGGCCAGCAAGAAAGACGAATATCGTCTCGAACTGGCACGAGGAAAGATGAGTGCGCGGATCTGGGCGCCGCCGCGGCTCTTCTTTGTCGATACTCCTTCAGCGGTCGCGGCTGATATGGGTTGTGCCTACACGCTTGAGGTTGACGATAGCGGTGGCAGCTTGTTGCGGGTGACTTCAGGATGGGTCGAGTTGCAAGGGAAGGAACGCGACTCGATTGTGCCGGCAGGGGCCGCGTGTGAAACCCGACCCGGCACCGGTCCCGGCGTTCCATATTTTGAAGACGCTTCGGTTGCTTTTCGTGATGCTTTGAAGCGAATTGACTCCGATTTTTACTCAGCCAGCCGGAACACTGCGTTTGCGACGCTGTTGAGTGAAACGCGTAAGCAGGACACGCTGACGCTCTGGCATCTGCTGCCGCGGGTTAGCGAACAGGAGCGCGCGCGTCTTTACGACAAGATCAATCAGTATTTTCCCGGAGACAAGGATTTTCGCGAAGCCATAATGCAGCTTGACGAAAAGATGCTGATGGGCTGGCGTTATCAGATGCAAGACTACTGGCTCGGTAGCGGCAACGCCTGGCCCAAGGGCACCAAGGCTGATTACATGAAACTCAAAAAGGGACTCAGTCCAAGGATGAAGGACATGGTTCCTAAATGACATCCACAGATTACACAGATTGGCTTAGTTAATCTGCGTAATCTGTGGATAGGCAAAGAAGGAGGATGAGATGAGTCATTTAGATCGAAGAACATTTCTGCGTCGTGCTTCGTCAACTGCGTTGACTCTTCCCCTCATCGGACTCGGGCTCGCCGAACTGACAGGTTGCGCCAGTGGCAAGGTCATTGCGACGCCCGACGCTAATTCGCCCGGCTCATGGAAAACTTCTATCTGCTCCGACAAGGAACCTGGCGAACCTTTGATCGTCTCCGGCGCCATTTACGCGCCGGACGGTCGCACACCGCTCGAAGGAATAAGTCTGTTTGTTTATCAAACCGATGCGTCCGGCGTTTATACAACAAGCGGTGGCGACAATCGCAATACGCGTCTGCACGGTTCGATGCGATCGAATGCAGAGGGCCGCTACGAGTTTCGGACCATCAAACCGGGCTCGTATCCCGGCAGCACGAATGCTGCACACATTCACGCGTACGTTTCAGGACCCGGTTATCCAGAGTACTGGATCGATGAGTTTCTGTTCGACGACGACAAATTCGTCAGCGACGAGCAGCGCCGCAAAGCATCGAGCCAGGGTTCGTTTTCACCGGTGCTGAAGTTGACGCGTGGCAGCGATGGAGTATTGCGTGGCGTGCGCGACATAAAGGTCGAGCGTTGTTCGCGCAACTGTACAGGGAAGTAACGACATGGAACGTTCTAGCAGGCTGCTGAAAAACTAAACATTCTTCCCGCGGGTAGATCGCGGTCAACTATAATCTGGTCCAACGTCAAAGGCGGAGGAGCAGAATGCGGGGAGACCACGAACAA
>JBIOVO010000045.1:0-3050 GCA_044867735.1 Pyrinomonadaceae bacterium
ACGGATCCCGACGACGCGGCACTCGTGATGGCCATCATCACGCTCGCACACAATCTGAGGTTGAAAGTGATTGCTGAAGGCGTGGAGACGGAGGATCAGTTGCGGTTCTTGCAGTTGCTGCGCTGCGACGAGATTCAGGGTTATTTCTTCAGCAAGCCGATTCCCGCAGACACGCTCGTGGCGTTGTTCGATTCACACTCCGGGAGATTCTTTAATCTGGAAAAAACTTAACCAAAGACACTAAGACACAAAGTGTTAATTCAACTTCGTGCCTTTGTGTCTTTGTGGTTAAAACTACATCCGGTACTCGAACCGCGCGACGTCTGACTCACCCAGAATCACCACATCGCCGGCGCTCAACGAAGTTTCAGTCACACGCGCGGACTTCGGATCGTTCACAAACGTCCCGTTACGTGAATTCTGATCCGCGATCACGACGCGTCCATTCTTCACGCCGATCCAGAGATGACGCTTCGAGATGCGCGGATCTCCGATCACGATCTGTGACGTTCCGCCATCGCGTCCGATGAAGTCGCCATCATGGTTGATCTGAAACTCCTGCCCGGAAAGCGGTCCCGAAGTGAAGGTGATCGATCCGTAACTCGGTTTGAATGCATCGCCATCTTCGGTGATCGCGATCGTTCGCGAAAGATCAACCGTCATCCCCTGATCGCCAACCGAGGGGATTGGCGCAGCCGCCGGGAATGGCGAAGGCGACGGACTTGCCGCCTTAGCCGGTGAAGGCGACGGCGTGAAAGCCGCTGGTGCAGGCGCCGGAGCCGGAGCGGGCGCACGGTGTCCTTTATCACTTACCGGAGCAGGGCCGCCTTGCTTCTTCTTACGTTTCTTCGCAATAACGATCGCAACGATGATGATGATCAGCAGCAGTAGCAGCAAGAACAACACGCCGACGACTACTGCAACGATCCAAACCGGAAAACTCGACTTTTCTTTTCCTTCGGCCTTCGCCTGCTGGCTACTCTGGACGAGACGATCAACTTCTGAGTGCTGCGGGAACAGTCTCTTTACTTCTTCAAATTTCGGAATTGCGTAGGAGTAGTACTGTCCCCAGTAATAATCCAAACCCTCACGGAAGAGCGTATCGGTCGGGCCTTCGGTATTTACAGCTCCCGCGCTCTTCACGTACTCCATGACCGTGTTGGAGGGTACGATGAAGGCAAAGCCCGAAACCTCCTGGCCGTTCACAGTATCGCCACGGAACGTCAACAGACCCACGACTTCGTTCTGATCGTTAACGACGGGACCGCCGGAATTGCCGTGAGTGGCGGGGGCGCTGGTTTGCAGAATCGGCGCTCCACTCGCTGACTGTTTGCGCGCGGAGATCTTGCCGTCGTTCATCGTAGCTTCCAGGGCCGACTTGGCGCTCAGCAGGCCTGAGTTGAAGGTGTCGGCGGCGCCTGGATAACCAATGACGGTAACGTGATCCTGCAACTGGACCTTTTCTGAGTCAGCGAGTTTCAGGATTGGCGCGTTCTTGACCTCGATTTTAATAACCGCAACGTCCTTGCCTTGATCAGCGTTCTCGCCAGTCGGCGCACCATACTGTTTGATCTCAAATGGGAAAGAGCTGCCGTCGGGGATGATTACGTGATGGAATTTCTGAAATGCCTGAAGATCGCTGTGCTGGCTGAGTTGTTGGATGTCGGATTGGCTAAACGTCCTGGGATCTCTGCCGAGTTGTTGGCCGATTTGCTGGACCATCTGCCAGAAGAGCGCTTGCTTCAATTTCTCATCGCCTTCTTTCGTGAACGACACGACGTGAGCGTTGGTCGCGATGTAGCCGTTTGAGCTGATGAAGAAGCCGGAGCCGAGAGCGACGGCGGATACATTGAAGGTGCGGCTTTGGTAACCCGGCAACTGGAGCAGGATTTGACCGGCTGCACCATCGACGATGCGAACCACTGCGGGTTTGCTGTACAGGGCGAGGCGTTCGCCGACCGATTGTGCGTCAACTACGAAAGCGCGTTGTGTGGGTAGCAGTGTAGCGACAACAAAAAAAGCGCCGGTTGCAACAAAAAGCAGTCTGCGCATAAAGAAGGCTCCTTGGGGATGTTTAGCAGTCAAAGATGTTTAGGTTCTCAAGTACTGAACGCCTGAAGAAGATCGGCGGTGGCAACTGAAACAAGATGGGGCGCACGGCCTCCCAGCAGTGTTTGCAATAGTGTGCTTCTAAAGGAATTCCGAACGAAAGTCAATCGAAAAGGACGTGCGGTTTCGGTGCGTTAGGTCGTTAGGAGAAACAACACTGACATGAAAGAGCAGCATAAACGTGAAATCGATCTGGCACGTTGCTTGCTCGACAGCGGGTAAGAGCTTTACTCAGTTAGGAGGTTATTTAGCGTGACGAAGAAGATTTGCCTGGTGACGATTTTATTGCTGGCGAGCGCTGGAATCGGTTGTTCCGCGCATCAAGCCGCTGCGGACAATCAAACTCCAACCCAAACTACATCACCTGCTCCGGACAATTCAGAGGTAACAACGACTGTAGCGCCAGACGGTACGAGAACGGAGACTCGCGTTTTCCGCGATAATCCGCGGGTGTCGAAAGTGGTCGTGACCACTCGTCCCGACGGAACAAAGACCGTTAGAGCTACTTCGCGAACCGGTGAAGAGAAGGAAGTGAGCTCAGTCGGAAACGCCCTCGAAGCAACTGGTGACGCACTTGCTGACGGCGCCGGCTTTGTGGCCGATAAGTCGAAAGAGGGAGTAAGCGAGGCGGCCGACAAGACCGAAGATGTTGGTGACAAGGCGAAGAGCGTTGGGGAGAAGACAGTCGATACGAGCAAGGAGGTTGGCGAAAAGGTAGTTGATACCAGCAAGAATGTTGGTGAGAAGACTGTTGAGGGAGCGAAGACCGTAGGCGAGAAGTCTGTGGAAGGCGCAAAGAAGGTTGGCAGTAAGACCGCTGAGGGGGCCAAGAAAGCTGGCAGTGCGGTTAAGAAAGTAATTCCCTAGCGAAAGGCGCTCAAGAGGATTTCTCACGCAAAGGCGCAAAGGCGCAAAGTAAAGACCTCCGGAAACCGTTAGGT
>JBIOVO010000046.1:0-16095 GCA_044867735.1 Pyrinomonadaceae bacterium
ACGTGCACAGCGGGCCTTCCGGCAGGACCGGAACGTGCCCGAATTCACCTGCGCCCCCGTGAGCACCGCGGTAGACATGGCCGCCCGCGACGACGGCCAGGCCATCTGACCTGTGGCTGCCGAAGGTCAGAACTTTGCGCCTTTGCGTCTTTGCGCGAGAAATACTTCTTCAGGCGTTCCCGGCACCTGGATCAATCTGTTCATACCAACATCGCGTGCACCAGCGATGATGCGCCTGACGTTCCTCGAGCGAGTAGTCCTTCGACAACGGCAGTCGCTTAACCATCTCGCGTTCCTCGTCGTTGAGCTCGTTCCAGCTTTTCAGCCCCGGCTTTTCACAGCGCGGGCAACCTTCCCGGGATCTCATATTAAATAATTCTTACCATGCAACTTAGATATTTACTACCACCTTATCCTCGTGTAACTTAGCAACGGCGATGCGGGAAACCAAATCGCCCGCACGTTGCATCAACGTCTCGGAAACGGTTAACGGAGAACAAATGTTTCGAATCAAGGCCTCTTACGCGGATCAAATGGAACTAAGGACCACGCTCGAACGTGCGCGTGAGTTTTTTGGCGAGCTCCGTAATTTTGCGGATTTGATGCCAGGAATCGAAGGTATTCGCAAAGAGGCCGGCGGCATAATGCGTTGGATGGTCCGTGCTGAAGTGCCGGTAATTGGCGCTGTTCATGCGACCTTTACAGTTGAGAAGACTGAAGATTCTCCGGAACGTTTGGAGTGGTCACCGGCGGCCTCCGAAATGAAAAACTATCTTCGTTATGCAGCGGCGTTTGAAGAGCGTGGACACAAGGTGTTGATTCGGATCGTCCAGCACGTCGAGCTGCGTCGCAAACACGCCAAGGACCTGCATCGCTTCGCAATCCTCGTCGGCGAGGGACGTATTAGTGCCGAAATGCAAAAACGCGTCCGCGAAATGATCAAAACATTTCTCGAACGCGCCCGCGTGAAACTCGAAGGCGAAGAACCCCTCGAACAAGAGGCAATGCTGGATCAGCCCGCTTAAATCTGTGTAATCTGCGGATTAGTCTTCCTTCCTTCTCCCGTAACTGATCAGATTCGCAAACATCCTGTACCCTCCCGGCAATCCTGCTCTTAACTGCCGGTACCAAACCATACTCGTATAGATGTAGTTACCTCGACCATAAGGCGCGACTAGCAGTCCGCCTTTTAACGGAGGCTCACCCTTGTCACTGGTCGCGAGAATAGGCGTGTATCGCGGGTCCCAACTCGATGGGAAATAGAGTCCTCTTTCCTGGACCCAGTTCGCAAAATCCTTCTCCGTGATCTTGTTCGGAAAATTCAGCAGCGGATGACGCGGTTGCAGAAACGTAACCTGAGCGTCCTCCTCCGTGACGCGGTCATTGCCAAGCGTGATCGGAAACGGTGGGAGTGGTGGACGTGCGCGTCCCCATTCGTTTATCCGGTGATAGAAGACCAGCAGCGTCCCACCATCCTCAACAAACTTCAGCAATCGAGTATTGAGCGGGATCAGATCCTGATGCGCTTCATAGCCACGGTTGTCGATAATGATCGTGTTAAAGGTGGATAGATCGGCCTTCGCGATTTCTGCAACCGTGAGCTTCGTGGCATCAACACCAAGTGCGGCGAGCGAGCGTTCCAGGGTCTCGTCGAAACTCGGGATATAACCGACCTTGCGTCCGCTGGCTACCACCGCATCGGCGTAGACAAGCGGCACTTCTCTCTTTGCGATCGGTTCTTTTGGAATCGGATGATCGACAGTGATCGCCACGTTTGGGCCCTGGCCTGGCACACTCAACGGCAGCGCTGTGCGAACTGCAACGCTGAGGGTCTCGGTCGCGGCCGGCGCCAGATTTAGTTCCCGACCTGTTTCCAGGTTCTGACCGCTAACGCGCAACAGCCCGGTGAAGCCCGTCGCCAGATGATTCTTCAGTCGTACTTTGAATTCGAGTGGTCGCTGAGACGTGGCGGGTGTAGTGATGTAAGGCGACGGATCGACGTCGAGAATCTCGATCGCCGGTGCGATGTCTTTGCGCGTCTCGATTTTCGCTAAGAACGAAACACCTTCGATTGACAGCTCGGCTTCGAGCGTTAGTGGTTCGCCAAACAGGCGGCCGTCGTAGAGATGTTCCGACGCAGGCACTGTCAGGCTTGTTGTTTTAGGCGCCGTAACTTTTACTTCCTCGCTGACCTCAGTGCCCGGCAACGTTTTATCGGCGACCTTAAGGTTTGCGTTCAGTCCTAGTCCGCTAAAGTTCAAACGTTTGATTTGAATCTCGGCGATCCCTGCATTTGCGACGATGGCCGCGAGACGGGATTCCTCTCCCGGGATCAAAACAGCTCCATCAGGACCAAGGCTAACTGTCACGCCCGAGGCAACCGCCAGCGCCGTGTCGAGCCGCGACGACATCAATTCGAACCGGTGTGGATCGAGATCGATGACTTCTTTCGGCGCCGTGAAAGCCCCGCGTCTCTTGGCGTTGAGCAGCGAAACCAAGACTTCGAGACGGCGATCGGCGAATTGACTCAACGGCTTGCCTTCGATAGTCGGTGGCGCGAGTTTTGCCGCGACGGGTTGAGGTAAGCGAAGTCCATCGACAAATGTTTGCGCGTTGGCGGGCAGTGCGGGCGCATTTGGAGCGGTTCGCACGAGGGTGTAGCGAATCGTGCGCGCACCGCCGGGAGGAACTGTCTTGGGCCAGGGACCTTGCGTCGCATGTTTTTGCAAGCCGGCCAACGCCTGTTGTGCATACGTTACACCGCGAACCGGATCCATTTCGTTGGGATCGATGTTTACAACGGCAGGCGGCGGTGCTTGCGGATCTGTTGGCGCCTCACCTCGAGAGCGCACGAAGAGTCGTTGCACTTGCCAGGTAGTTGCCTGGGCCAACTGTTCGGGAAACTGTCTCGGATCGGCGGCGGCATCGAAAGCCAGCAGGATGGTACGGCCGGTCGCCTGATGATGACCATGACCGTTCGTGGTGTCGTGGTTGGTGATGATTGCGTCCGGACGAAGCAGACGGATCTGCAACACCATGCGTCGCAGGACCTCCCTTTCACCCCAGGCGCGAAACGTTTCTTCGGCGGTCTTCGAAAAACCGAAGTCACGAAAGCCAAGAAAGTGTGGTTCAGAACCCTGAACTCCCGATGCGGCAATCGTCTCGCGTGCGCGAATGACGCCGAGCTCTTCGTAAAGTTCGGGACCAACGGCATTCTGTCCGCCCTCGCCGAACGTCGAGAAAAGCGAGACTGTGTGAACGCCATATTTGCGCCGGAGCACTGTGAGAGAGCTGCCGTCTTCATCATCCGGATGCGCCGCCACGCACATCACCGTCCAGGGGTTTGTGAGATCGAGCAGCGCCTGGTGAAGCTGCGGTTTGTCGAACTTGTCGTTCTCAGCCAACTCCTGGGCGTGCGCAAAAGTTTGCAGAAGTAAAACAAGGACGAGCAGCAGAGAGGTGTAAGGTCGTGATTGGGTTCTGATCCTTTTCATCCGTGAAAAATCCGTGTTCATCTGCGTTCAAGCTTACCCGCAACCACCATGCTGATCGAAATGATCACAATCAGCACCACTCCGTACGCCGCCGCTGTCCCGAGATTGAAATCGCGTAACTCCGACGCGATTGCGATCGAGATCGGGCGATTTCCCGGAACAAATACGAGCACGGAGGCAACATATTCGCCTAACGCGATCACAAATGCCAGCAGTGTCCCTGCCAGCGCACCCGGCCAAACAAGCGGCAACGTCACCTTCAAAAACCTCTGCCACGCGCGCGCACCCAACGAACCTGCCGCTTCCTCGAGCGTCGGATCGAGTTGTTCCATGCTGGCCTGGAGCGCTCGCACGACGAGGGGCATGAAACGCAAAAAGTAAACTACCGGCAGGATCCAGAACGTGCCCACCAGCACAAACGAGCCCAGTAGCACGCTCGGTCTTCCATAAGCTTCCGCGATCGAGACGGCCACGACAGTTCCGGGCAGCGCCCACGGAACTAAAACGAGGAGCGAAAGCAGTCTGCGCGAGCCTTGCCCGATGAATCGCTTCGTGTCGCTGTGCCGGCGCAGGAGTGTGACAACGCAAAAACTCCACAGTAGCGCCGCGCCTGCTGCAATTGCCGACATCGTGAAGCTGTTGAAGATAACTTCAGCCGCATACGGATCGCCCAATAGTCGCTGGTAGTTTGCAAACGTGTAGGCCGCCGGAAATGTCTGCGTCGTCCAGGATCCCTCCTGGGCAAAACTCACCAACAGCAACGTCGCGACCGGCAAGACCAGCACGATTGCAAAGAAGACCGCGAGGATCGTCGCGAGCAAGCGCGTCTTGCCGCTTGCGATGGTTGCGCGCCGACGTGGCGCACCCTTCATCGCGGCCGCAGCGAATTTTCGTGTGCCCTCGTAGCGTTGAAAGAAGATGAGCGCGCCGAGCGAGATGATTGCGAGGATGACAGTTTCCGTGATCGCTACGACCGCATCGCCGCGCTGGCGCGCTGTAAAGATCTCGAGCGTCAAGACGCGTACGTCGCCGCCAAAGAGCAGCGGCGCGCTGAACGACGCCATCGAAGTCATGAACGTCAACAGGGCAGCCGCAAGCAGCGAAGGTGTGAGTTGTGGTAACAGGACACGCCGGATCACAGCCGCTCGCGAAGCGCCCAAACCACGCGCTGCTTCAGCGAGGCTCGCATCGATCCGTCGCAGCCCGGCGCCTGTCAGCACGTAGAAAAACGGGTACATCGTGTAGGTGTGAAATAGAAGCAGCGCGGGCCAGCCTCGTAATCGCCAGGGCGGATCTGTGAGTCCGAAAAGATTCTGGATACTGTGGGCCAGGATGCCTGACTCGCCGCAAAGAAAAATGAACGCGACGGTGCCGACTAGTGGTGGCAGAACGAGCGGCAGTGCTGCGAGCGCCGCGAAGATTCTGCGACCTGGGAAGTCAAAACGTTCAAACAGAAACGCCAGCGGTACACCTACCAGCGCACAGAACAAAACCGTGCCGACTGACAGCGTCAAACTACTGACGACCGCTTCGAGCACGATTCGTTGCGAGAGTAGTTCGCGATAGTTTGCGAGGGTCCAGTAACCGCCACGTTCGAACGAAAGGGCGAAGACTGACAGGTTCGGATAAACGACTCCGTAAAGCAGGACGACTATCGTGATGAGGAGAAGCAGGTGTGAGCCCCGGAGCCTCATCCGTGTCGGTCCGCGGGCAGAAGAGTTAAGCGATCGGGAGAAAGGATCACGTTGCACGGTTGATTCACGGCGAATTCGTCAGCGCGCAAGACGAGTGCCTCGACCAACAAACCACCCGCATCGACGCGCACCGTCGAAGTTGCGCCTGCAAACACGATCTCGCGAATGTTTCCGTGCAGCGAATTCTCAGCTCCGTTATCGTTCATACTGAGTTGCACGTGCTCGGGCCGGATCGCGAGGTACACAGGCTTGTTCAACGGCGCCAGGTCGTCGTGTTTCACTGCGAGGCGCAGCGTGTGCCCGCCTTCCAGGGTCTTGAACTCGCCGTCGGTTGTCTTGCTGGAACTCAGACGCATCGCACGGATCAGGTTGTTGCGGCCGAGAAAACTCGCGACAGAGATTTCAGCGGGCTGCTCGTAGAGTTCGCGCGGCCGTCCGGTCTGCATGAGTTTGCCGCCGACCATAACGCTGATGCGATCACAGAGTGCGAACGCTTCTTCCTGATCGTGCGTGACGTAAACGGCCGTTAGCCCGAGACGAGTTACGAGTTCGCGCAGCTCGCTGCGAGTCTCTTCACGAAGCGAGACGTCGAGGTTCGAGAGTGGCTCGTCAAACAACAATAGCGCCGGCTCGATCGCGATGGCGCGCGCGATCGCGACCCGTTGTTGCTGTCCACCGGAGAGTTCATCGACTGCACGTTTGCCGTAGCCGGGCAGCTGGACCAGTTCGAGCGCACTTGCCACACGCGCGGCCATTTCGGCTTTTGACTTGTGACGCGCGCGGAGTCCGAACGCGACGTTCTCAAAGACGTTGAGATGTGGGAAGAGGGCGTAGTTCTGAAAGACCATGCCGAAGCCGCGACGTTCGGGAGGCAGGTTTGTGATGTCGGCGTCTTGGAATTCGATCGAGCCTGAATCCGGTTTCTCGAGTCCTGCGATCAGTCGCAGCGTCGTGGTCTTGCCGCAGCCGGATGGTCCAAGCAGACCAAAGAACTCGCCCTGCGCGACGTCAAGAGAAACGTCGGCAACAGCGCGCGTTTGTCCAAAGCTGCGGGAGATGTTTTTTAGCGAGAGAAACGCCATCAAATCTGTGTAATCTGCGGATGGTTTTACTGACGACCTCGACCACGAATCTCAGTGTCCCAGTATCTTAACCAATCGCTACTGTTTTTTCGCAACAGCTCCCAATCGAGCGGCAGACGCGTGAACGGTTCATTCATCCAGGCGGGCAACTGCGAGCGATCGAGATCCGTGCGCACCGGCAGGCGGTAATACTTGTGCGCGGCGTACGCCAGGCTTTCCGGTGTCGTGACGAACTCATAGAACCGTTTCGCCTCTTCCTGATTTGGTCCACCACGAACGAGGGCGATGCCGTCGATGACCACCGGCGTTCCGCTCGACGGCACGAAGTAGCCGACGGGAAAGTTTTTCTGCTCCTTGAAGAGTCGCACGTCGGGCATGTCCCAAAGCGTCACCAAACCCTCGCGGCGCGCGAGTTTCTGCATCAGCAGAGTTCCGTCAACCGTGTATTCCTTCACGTTTGCATCGAGTTTTCGCAGCCAGTCGTAACCGGCGTCGCTTGATCCGCTGTCTTTGTAAAACCGCCAGATCATCGCGCCGAAGATCACCCGCATCGTGTCTGACGGATTCGGATTACGAATCAGGACTTTGTCGCGCCACTTTGGATCGAGCACCTGGTCCCAGTCGCGCGGCGCTTCTTCTGCGGTCACTGCTTCGCTGTTGTACGCGATTACCTGCGGCGTTTCGTACGTGCCGTACCAGCGATCAGCCGCGTCTCGCGAAGTTGGTGGCACTTTGTCGGCCCAACTCGGGCGATACTCCTGAAGCAGGTTCTGCTCGGCGGCGGTCTGAAAAGTCATGTGCGACGCGCCCCACCAGAGATCCGCTTGCGGACGGTTTCGTTCGACACCGACGCGGTCCAGAACCTCGCGCGAACCCATGTCGAGAAACTGCACGTCGGCTTCGGGATGCTGTTGCTTGTAGCGGGCGATGAAATCGTTAAGCAGATCTTTTCCGTGTGGCGTGTAGATCAGCAGGCGGTTCTTACCGCCGCCCGGACGGCAGGAAAAGAGAACAGAGCAGACGACGAGTGCAAAAACGAGCAGAAAGAGCTTTGAGCGCATTGCCGCAATGCTAACATAAAGAACCCTTGGCAAACTTCCTGCATCTATGGTTCTATCGAAACGGATGGCTACGATGAAACGCAGAATTATCAGAGCTGGCGGATGGGGCATCATAAAACGCCTCATTAAGCCCATTCCCATCATCGGATCACTCTTTGCTGTGGGCCTGGCGGGCTACGAGATCAAGAAGAAGGGGCTGCTGCCGGGCGCGGTCCACGTCGGCCTTGACGTGACGCCCGTGGTGGGAACCGCAAAGGGCGTGGTCGAACTCTTCACCGGCGACCTCATTCCTGACAAAGCCGAGCGAAAGAAGCATCAGGTTCCTGCTCGGCAGACGGATTTTTAACCACAAAGACACTAAGACACAAAGGGTTTTAAAAATGAGGTTTTAACTTCGTGTCTTTGTGTCTTTGTGGTTCAAAACGCCTACGAAGCACTGATCGGCGGTCTCTCCGTGAATGGCCGCGCCTGCTCGTAAGCATGGGCCAACCTCAAGAGCGCCGGCTCAGACCAGTACGGTCCCAGCAACTGAAATCCGATCGGCAAACGTTCCGAAGACAGACCACACGGCACACTCAGACCGGGAACACCGGCGAGGTTTGCGGTCACCGTGTAAATGTCGTTGAGATACATCGCGAGCGGATCGTCCACCTTTTCACCGATGGCAAAGGCGGGCGTTGGCGAGGTCGGCGTGATGATCGCGTCACAACTCTTGAATGCTTTGAGGAAATCGTTCTTGATAAGCGTCCGCACTTGTTGGGCCTTGCGATAGTAAGCATCGTAGTAACCGGCCGAGAGCACGTAGGTGCCCAGCATGATGCGCCGCTTAACTTCCGGCCCAAAACCTTCCTCGCGTGTCTTCCGATACATCTGGCGCAGTTCGCGCGTGTCTTCGGCGCGAAAGCCGTAACGCACACCATCAAAGCGAGCCAGATTCGAAGAGGCCTCGGCAGTGGCGATGATGTAGTAAACGGCAATCGCATAGCCGGCGTGCGGTAGTTCCACATCGACGATCTCAGCGCCCAGTTCGCGATAAACATCCACGACACTCTGAACTGAATTCTTCACTTCCTCGTCGAGACCCTCGCCGAAAAGCGCACGCGGAAAACCGAGACGAGCGCCTTTGAGATCTCCGTTGAGGGCCGCGGTGTAATCGGGAACGGGAACATCCGCGGTTGTCGAATCGCACTTGTCGCGCCCCGCAATTACGCCGAGTACGCGCGCTACGTCTTCAACTTCGCGCGCGAAGACGCCGATCTGATCGAGGGAAGACGCAAACGCGACAAGGCCGTAGCGAGAGTTGCGCCCGTAAGTTGGTTTCAAACCGATGACGCCGCAGAGTGACGCTGGCTGGCGCACCGAGCCGCCGGTGTCAGAACCTAAAGCAACGGGAACAATGCCCGCGGCGACGGCAGTTGCAGACCCGCCAGAAGAACCACCAGAGACGCGCGTGGTGTCCCAGGGATTTCGTACTGGACCAAAAGCGGAGTTCTCGTTTGACGAACCCATCGCAAACTCGTCGCAGTTCGTTTTTCCGATCACGATTGCGCCGGCGTTTGTGAGCCGTTCGATGACGGTGGCGTTGTAAGGCGGATGATAGTCGCCGAGAATTTTCGAACCGCAGGACACTTGCATACCGCGAACGCAGATGTTGTCTTTAACAGCGATCGGAATGCTTGCGAGTGGGCCCTGATTGCCGCCCTTTTCGATCTCCGCCGCACGCTGCAACGCTCCCTCACGATCGATTTCGAGGAACGCGTTCAGCGTTTCGTTTAGCTTCTCCGCAGCGGTGATCGAAAACTCCACAGGATTCACAGAATTTTCCAGGATTCTTGTCATTAAAGGAGAAGGGGTCTTAACCAAGTAAACCAGTCTTGTAAAATCTTGTAAATTCTGTCTAAAGAATTTTGGGAACGCGGAAGTGGCCGGAGGCTGGGTCGGGTGCCTCCTCGAGAGCAACCTTCTGACCAAGTGACCCGCGGAGCTCATCGTCACGAGACGAGTCGGTCTTCATACCTTCAGCCGTTAGACCACCGAGCGCAGGTTCGACGTTCGTTGTGTCGAGATCGTTGAGTTGTTCGACGTAATTGACGATCTCGGCTATCTGCGGTCCAAGGGTTTTCAGCTCCTCTTCGGCCAGTTCGAGATGGGCCAGTTGCGCGACCTTTTCGATGTCAGACTGATTTATTGGCATCTCTGTTTTTACGTCGCAACGAAATCGTAGCGGTTTTTAGAAACCGCTTTCGTAGTTCTTTATCCTGTATGGCGTTAGCCGCAGACCATAATTCAAGCGGCACTTCATTGTCGAGCGGCTGTTCCGGCTCTCTCTCCGTTTCCTCACGCACCTTTGCCAGCCTGGGATCGATTATGAAATCGAGCTCTCGAACCAGTGGTTGACCGAGCATTGAATTCAAGCGGAAGAGCAATGATCCTCTCATCAAGTGCAACTGCCTCTGCCAGATCGCGTCTGAAACTGAAACCGTCAACGTTCCATCTTCGAGCTTTGTCGGCGCCGCATGATCTTTCAGACCATCGCCCACGGCAAACTTCCAGGCCGCGTTCGCAGCCGCTTCTACGACTTCAGGCGAGTTCCCGGACGCACGGAGAACCTGAGGCAATGATTTAATAAGTTGATTCATGTTCGCTCTTGCGCTGGGCGATTGAAACACGCAAACTCTGCCGCAGCAAGGGCCGCGAAAATGGCACAAGAAGTACAAAAAAGAACTATGAACGAACTACGCGAAAAACTCGTGCTCGCGTCGAGCAGTCCGCGCCGTACGGAGATACTCGAACGCTCCGGCTGGGCGCATGAGGTGATGGTTGCGGGAATCGATGAGTCAGTCAAACCAAACGAAGAGCCCGCTGCGTACGTGCAGCGACTGGCGCGGTCGAAGGCGGAAGCTGTGGCGCAGCGATTAACGGAAGGACTTGTGCTGGGCGCTGATACGACCGTCGTGATCGCAAATCAGATTCTGGGCCAACCTTGCGACGACGCAGATGCGAGAAGGATGTTGGGGTTACTGAATGGAAAGTGGCACGAGGTGCTGACGGGTGTTGCGGTCGTAAGGGTTGGAGGCGAAGCGCGAGTGGCTTACGAAACAACGCGCGTGCGCTTCGCGGAGATGAGTAGTGAAGAGATTGACTGGTACATTGCGAGCGGTGAACCGTTTGGCAAAGCGGGCGCTTACGGAATACAAGGCAAGGCCGCGCTCTTCATCGAAGAGATCGCGGGAGACTACTTCAATATCATGGGGCTGCCGATCAGGTTGGTTTATGAGCTCACGGATTCTTATGGATGAATACGGAGCTTAGACTACTGTCCCGCCGTCCACGTTGATTCCCTGGCCGGTTATACCGCGGCCTTCATCAGACGCAAGCAGCAAAGCAACAGCAGCAACTTCCTCGGGAGTTACGAGGCGGTTTTGTGGACTCATCTTCTTCAGGGCGTCGAGTGCTTCTTCGGCAGTGCGCCCGGTGCGCGAGGTTATAGTTTCAATGCCGCGCGTAACCATTTCAGTCTCGACATAGCCGGGACAGATCGCGTTGACGGTGATGCCGGTGGTTGCGACCTCGAGCGCGACGGAGCGCGTCAAACCTAAAACACCGTGCTTCGATGCCGTGTAAGCACTGACATACGGTGCGCCTGTCTTGCCGGCGATTGAGGCGATGTTGATGACGCGTCCCCAACCTTTTTTCAGCATTGCAGGCAGTGCGGCGCGCGTGCAGTAGAAGGTGCCGGAGAGATTGATCGCAAGGTGCCGGTCCCAGAGTTCGTTAGTAGTGTTAACGAGCGTAGCGCTTTCGGCAATGCCGGCGTTGTTGACGAGAATGTCTGCGTCGCCAAAACGTTCGCGCATCTCGCCGAACATTCGCGAAACGCTTTCCGGATCAGAGACGTCGCAAACGAGCGCGATCGCATTCGCGCCGATCTCGCCGGCAGTTTGTTCGACCTGTTCACGCGTCCTGGCGGCTAGCGTCACACGCGCACCTTCGCGCGCAAACGCCAACGCGATCGCTTTTCCGATTCCACGACCACCACCGGTGATTAATGCCGTCTTTCCTTCTAACATCAGTGTCCCGTAAATTTTGGCTCTCGTCTTTCCAGGAAGGCCCGCACGCCTTCGTGTCCATCCTCAGACTCAAAACAACGCAACTGTACTTCAGTCTCGTAGCGCAGCATCTCTTCGAGTTCGGCGGCCTGGCTCATGTAGACCGCGTGTTTGGCAGCCGCGAGCGCGATCGGCGGCGCGGCGCGCAGTCGTTCGGCGAGCTGTAGGGTTGCGCTTTCCAACTCTTCCGGCGCGACGATCTGATTGACTATTCCCAGCCGAGCGGCTTCTGCAGCGTCGATGCTGTCGCCAAGAAAGAACATCTCACATGCCTTGTTCGGCGTCACGAGTCGCGGCAGGAAATAGCTGCCGCCCCAGTCAGGATGAAGTCCGACTTTGGCAAACGACTGACTGAAGGTCGCGTTGCTCGATGCGATCCGAAGATCGCACGCCAAAGCGAGATTGCATCCGGCGCCCGAAGCTGGACCATTGATCGAAGCGATCACCGGTTTCGTCATTTGGCGAAGTGCAAGTATGACTCGGCGGCCCGCGCCAAGGATGCGCGAGAACTCCTCCGAGTCTCTTCGCTGCATCAACTCCGCCATGAACGCAACGTCGCCTCCCGCGCAGAATGCACGACCGGCGCCAGTAATGACGACGACTCTCACACTACGATCGCTGCCGGCATGTTCGAGCGCTTCGGCCAGATCGCGTCGCATATGACCGATGAAGGCATTCAGCTTTTCCGCACGGTTGAGCGTGATCGTCCGGATGCCGTCTGATTCAGCGATGAGGATATTTTCGTACATGGTTTTGGTTTTGGGTTTTTGGTCTTGGGTCTTAATTCCTGGAGCACTTGAAAGGACAAAGCCCAAAGCTCTACTGCCCCTTAAACCTCGCCTTTCGTTTCTTAACGTAAGCCTGAAGTCCTTCCTTCGCATCCTTCGATTGAAAGAGTTGTTGCTGCAACTCACGCTCGAGCGCGAGGGCTGATTCAAACGAGATCTCCGCACCAGTTTGGACTGCGCGTTTGATTTTGCCAACTGCATGCGCCGCTTTATTTGGCGTCGTGAACTGCGCCGCATACTCGCGCACTAACTCAGCAAAGCTTTCGCCAGATTCCGCTTCAATAACCTGATTCACGATCCCCAGCTCGAGCGCTCGTTCGAAATCAAACAACTGTCCGGTCGCCATCAACTCAATCGCTTTCGACTTACCCACGATTCGTAGCAGGCGCTGCGTACCTCCGGTGCCGGGAAGCACCCCAAGCGATACTTCCGGCAGTCCCATTTTCCCTGCGCCCTTCCGTGCGATGCGAATGTCTGCAGCCATCGCGACTTCCAAACCGCCACCGACGCAGTGACCGTTAATCGCAGCGATCACCAGCTTCGGAGTCTGCTCGAGGCGGGTGAGCGTCTCGTTGGCGTGAAGACAGAAATAGTATTTGAACGTCGGAGTCACATCGGCGAGCATCTGAATGTCGGCGCCCGCGCAGAAAAATTTCTCGCCCTTGCCGGTTATCACAATCACCTGCACAGCCTCGTCCATGCGCGCGTCGAGGATCGCGCGATCGAGTTGCTGCATCATTTCATAACTGTAGGTGTTCGCCGGCGGATCGTTGAGCGTAATGATGGCGAGGCCATCAGCGGTTTGATAGTCGATCTTGGCTTTGGTTTTGTCCATGAAGTTTTAGAACCGGTAGAGCGAAATGTGTTGTCCGCTCTCGTTGGTGAATGGCTCACGTTTCCAGTTGCTCCAACGCTCGTGAAGACGCAAACCTGCGAGTTGGGCCATCAGGTCCAGCTCGCTGGGCCATGCGTAACGTATCTGCAGCGGAAAGAGACGTACGCTGCCGTTAGTGATCACGACTTTCTGACTAACCACTCGCTGCGTAGCTGCTTCGTGCTGACCCACGTCCAGCTGGACTTCGTCGGTGGTCACCTTAGTGGCCCAATTCACCTGACCACCAATAAAGCGATTCAGATCGGGAACAAAAGCTTCGATCGCAAAACACCCGTCTCGCGCCAGGTGCGCGGCGACGTTGCGGAAACACTTTACCTGCTCGTCCTGAGATGAGAGTGCAAAGAACGTATTGAACATGATGTAGACGAGCGCAAACTCGCCTTCAACCGGCACGTCGGCGAAGTTACCTTCGGTGATGGTCAGCCGTTCGCCGCCTTCCTTTTGGCGCAGGCCCGAAATCATCGAAGGGGCGGCGTCGATACCATGCACCTCGACGTTTTTTGCGGACAGCGGCAGAGCGATTCGTCCAGTGCCGATACCGAGTTCCAGCGCGCGGCCGCCGTGGGCCAACTCCGCCAGCGCATCGATCGCGAGTGGATCGAATTCGGTATACCACTCATCGTAAACGCCTGCGACCTGCTCGCCATAGGTTTTGTCAGAGTAGAAGTTCAATTAGTCAGGCCTCTCCAGATGCTCAGGTTCTCGCGTCGCCCCGGCAGCATGGTGGAACTTAAAGGCTCCAGCAGCAGACCGGGTGTGAAGCCGCCGAGGAAAAGTTGCGTCAGGTGTTGCGCCAGATCGCTGACTTTCAATTTGCCCTGCGGGTCGTACCAGTTATAGATCCAATTCATCATTCCGAACAGGGCATAGGTCGCAACTGTCAGGTCGACCGGCTGCTTATTCTCGCGCAGATCCTGCACTTCCTGGAGAATCTGGCGCGCGAGTTTGGTGTACTTGTCCTTACGATTTGAGACGTGGGCATACAGATCACCGCGAAGTGATTCGGCTTCGTGCGACAGCACTTTCATCTCCGCCATGTTCGCGGCGAAGAACGAGAGGTGGTTCTCGATGAACAGACGGAGCTTTGCGATCGGCTCATCAACTTCGGGCAACCGCAGTTCAAGGCGTTCGAGCACACGGCCAAAACAGTTGTCCTGGATCAGGAATAACAGCTCTTCCTTCGATTTGCAGTAGTGATACAAACCGGCAAGGCTGACGTTCGTCTCACGCGAGATGTCGCGCATCGAGGTCGAGTGATAACCCTTTTCGGCAAAGATGCGCGCGGAAGTGCGGAGGATGAATTCGAGTTTTTGATCGTAACGAGAAGCCTGCACCATAAAGATCAATTAGCCGCAGATGAACGCGGATTACCGCGAATCAGAAATGGTTCTCGATCTGCGCACATCTGCGTAAATCCGCGGCTCATTCCTATAACCTCACGTACTCAAACTCGAACGGTTTCCCCTTGATCCCAGCAGGCGGTGGTGCGATCCAGTTGGCGATCTTGCCTGGCTCAAACACCGGATGCATGAGGCTGCGCACGTACTCGCGATCCGCCATCGTCGGTAACCATTCGTCCTTGCGCCGCTCGAACTCCTCGCGCGAAATCAGATTGCCCTGGATGTCGAAAGTGTGACCGGCAAACTCACCGACGTGACGATGAAATCGCGGGTTCGGAAGATGGAGACGTTCACTTACGCCTTCTTCAGTGAGCACCTTATTCCAACGTGCGAGTCCCTTTTCACAGTCTTTTACATACTCGCCACGCAACACTTCGTTCAGAGCATTTCGTAGCGGCACGTCGCGCGTCTTTAGTTGATTGTCTTCCACGACAGTCATCGTGAAATTCCCGTTTGCGGCTGAGTGGTCCTTGTACTGTTCGCGTTCTTTGTAACGACCTTTCAAACCTGCCGCGAAGAAGTCGGCGGAGTTTGAACTGATCTCACCACCAAACAGATCGAGCGAATAGCTGAACCAGAAATTGATGTACTTCTGAATTATCTCCAGCGGAATTCCGCCGAGCTCACGCACCTCGCCCTGCTTCATCAACTGCGCAGTGCGCCTGACAACACGACCGAGTCCGGTATCACCAACAAACATGTGATGCGCTTCTTCGGTGAGCATGAACTGACATGTGCGCGCCAACGGTTCGAAGCCCGACTCCGCGAGCGCCGAGAGCTGATACTTGCCGTCGCGATCGGTGAACATCGTGAATGCAAAGAAGTTGAGCCAGTCGTCGCACGGCTGATTGAACGCTTCTAGAATGCGTGGCTTGTCAGGATTGCCGCTGCGTCGTTCAAGAAGCGCATCCGCTTCGTCGCGTCCGTCGCGACCGAAATAACCGTGCAGCAAATAGACCATGGCCCAAAGGTGCCGGCCTTCCTCGACGTTTACCTGAAACAGGTTTCGCAGATCGTAAAGCGAAGGACATGTCTTGCCGAGTTGCCTCTGCTGTTCGACTGAAGCCGGTTCAGTGTCGCCTTGCGTGACGATGATGCGGCGCAACGGATTGCGAAACTCGCCAGGCACTTCCTGGTACGCGGGCTTTCCGTAGTTGTCGCCGAAGCCGACTTTGGCGTCCGGCTGCGGTGGTTCGAGAAAGATGCCCCAACGGTAATCAGGCATTTTCACGTAGTCGAAATGGGCCCATCCCTCGGAGCCGACATCAACCGCCGTGCGCAGCCACACATCTTTTTCCTGAAAGCCTTCCGGTCCCATCTCGCGCCACCAGTCAAGGTAGTTTGGCAGCCACTTCTCCAGCGCGCGCTGAAGCTTCTTGTCTTCGGAGAGATTTACGTTGTTAGGAATGCGATCGTATAAGTTCATCTTACGTTCTCTTGTAATCAAACTCCGCTTGAGTTGGTTTTCCGTAATTCGTCAGCGCGCCCTTTTCGCCGACGGCATTTGGACGTTGAAAGATCCAGTTCTGCCAGGCGGTCAGACGGCCGTAGATCTTGGTGTCCATCGTCTCT
>JBIOVO010000047.1:0-3851 GCA_044867735.1 Pyrinomonadaceae bacterium
TCGACACGTGCGGAGTGAAACCAGGCAGTGTTCCGGCTGCGACCGGCGTCTGCACGTTCTGAATAACTTTCGTTCCGAATTGAAGGTCAGCGTGGGTTGCGTCAACGCCGGAATCGATCACCAGCACCGAAAAATCACCGGCGCCCGAAACCGGCATCCCGCCGTTTCGCAGTGTCAGTGCAGAGTCAGTCTGTAGTTTCTGGACACCGCCAAGGACGCGTGCCTGATGCATGTAGTATATGAGGCGGTCGTTCGACCACAGCGACCTTACTGCTGGGTTCGCCGCAAGCGCGCGGACCTGGCCCGCGGTCATCGGCTGCGCGACCATCCCCAGCGTCGGAAAGGTTTGGCCACCGGTGATGCCGGCTGCACGGAGGACGTTAAGATGCTCTTCGCGCAAGCCGGTCGACGACTTGAAGGCAACGATCACCATTCCGGCGTCGGCGTCGTTCGCGAGACCTGCTAAACGGGCGCTCAGTGCTGGGCTAAGCGTCGCGCTCACACCTTGCGCCCATACAGCAGGGGGGAGCGACGAATTTGGCGTTAGCCATAATCCGGCACTCAACGCAAACAAACACAGAAGTGTGAGGCTTCGTCTTAACAGAGTCCTCTTCTGAAAGTTCACTGGTCCTTGTCTCCTTGACGATCAATTCGGGAAATCAACTGTCAGCGAGAGTAAAGGACGGACTTTGAGAAATACTTGAGCGGGGATCTCAGGAGTTGAGGCAAACTTGAGCCACGGATCGCTTATTTCATGAGTTCGGCAAACAAACGCTTTGTTTCTTCAGCGGGCTCGATGCCGAGTTCGGTGTGCAGGGTTTTCTTCATTCTTTCGAAATGCTTCTTAACCGATGCCGGCTTGCCCTGGGCGGCGAAGGCTTTCATTGTCAGCCGATGCATATCCTCACGAAACGGATCACCTGCCAGCGCTTCGCCCGCATACTTCAACACATCGGCCCAGTGTTTTTCAGAGAGGGACAGTTTTGCGAGAGCGGCAACGACGCGCGCGGACTGCTCTGAGTAGAACTGGCGTCTCTCCTCCGCCCAATCCTCATAAACGCCGGGCATGAATTCCCCTCGGTAGATCTTGTGAGCGGATTCGAGAATCTCCCGTTGATGCGCTGCGTCTTTCTCGCGTTTTGCTTTTTCCGCCTCGACGATCCACCGCTCGAATTCTTCTGCATCGATGGAATATGACAGCTCAGGATTGAGTTGATATGCGCCGTCGCGAAAGATAAGAAAGTTTTGCTTGAAAGGCTGACGACTGTTGAGCGCTTTTCGGATATGCGAGATCGTCGGATGGAAATTCTTCTCAACAGTTTCAAGGTCCTCATCGGGCCAGAATGCCTCGATCAGCACTTCCTTCAGAACGCGCCGATTTTTGCTGGTGGCTATGTAGCAGAAAATGTCTCGTGCCCGCCGCGTGGTCCATGCATCGGCGGCAAACTGTACGGAAGGATCGCGGAAGATTTCGACGGGCCCGAGCACTCGTATCGTCAGATCCGTTATCGGGGCAGGCGGTTCCAACTGAGATTGGACGCGCGCCGGACGAACCGAACGTTCCGCACTCAGCTCCTCGCGGAGATCTACAGGCAAGCGGTCCGCGATGTCTTCATGTCCGAATATCGCCGGATTTCGCCGGATCTCGCGCCGCAGCCAGTACTCGTAATCGAAACGAGTCGAAAGATCCAATGCCCTCCGTACGTACTCGACCATGTCTTTTGTGTTTCCCTGAACGAGGCAGGTCTCAGCCAGGAGCATCGCTGTCAACGCTTCATCGTAGTATTGACTGTGGCGGTTGAAATAATCGAGCAGTTCACGGACGTGCACGTCAAGGCCCTCTATAGCGCCTTCGGCGAGATCGAGTTGATAGCAACGCAGACGAGCGGTAAGGACTCCATGTTCGTTTCCCTGCTGTTCACGTCGCGCGATCAGATCCTCAAGCAACGCACGAGCCTTCGGAAGATCACCGCGCATGCGGAAGAAGGCCGCGCGTTCTTCATTCAACTCCTTCGACGTGATGTCGATCTCGGCCTCGTCATATGCATTAGCGGCCCGCTCGTAGAATTCCTCAGCGTGAGCGAAGTCGCCTTTCTCGCGATAGAAATTCGCGTACGCTTCGAATATTTCGCCCCGCAAGAACCGAAGATTGTAGAGCTGGCACAGTTCGAGCGAGCGACTAAGGTGTTTTTCCGTGTCCTCGAATTCGCCGCGATAGAGATGCAAGCGGGCCACGTTCAAGTGACCGATCGCTTCCTGCGGCAGTTGCTTGTCGGGCTGGCCTTCGCGAAAAATGCGTCTGAACCAGCGCAAAGCCTCGCCAAAATCTCCGCGAAAGCCCGGCGCAAGCGCGAGATTGTGAGTCACGAGGCGAACGTACTGGTCGTTTCCAAGTTTTTCAGCGAGTTCGAGGGCCAACCTGAACTGCTGTTCCGCCTCGGTCCATTTCCCTTGCACGATCAGGCACAAGCCGCGCGTGTTCGCGCACTTCATGAATGTTTCCGAAGTACGCGACACGAGAGTTTCTGCACGCTCGATAAGCGAGAACGCTTCGGCGTATCGACCGCGGCGACGCGCCAGACTGGCAAGAGAGTGGAGAGCTTCGCCTTCCCCGTTCGAATCCTCAGTTTTGCTTAAAAGTTCGACAGCGCGGTTCAGCAGTTTCGATGATTTTTCAATCTCGCCATGTAGCCGTGCGACCTCAGCCTTATGCAGCAGTGAGCGGGGATGTTCCTCCAGCGATCGATCCGGTATCTGTTCCGCGAATAAGCCGAGTGAAGTGAACGCACCGGCGGCGATCCACTCGTTCCCCGTTTCTGCGATGACGGACGCTGCGCGATCAAAGTTGCGGGCCTCCAGCAGGTACGGCAGGGCCACCTCCCACTTCTTGTTTTTGAGAAAGTGGTCGGCGATCCGGTTACGTTCTTTAGTGACACGTGCCTGGCCGACATCGGATCGAAGGCGACGCACCAGAAAGTCGCGGAACAGAGGATGGAATCTATATTCCTCGCCAGTCTGACGATCACCGGCCACGGTAAGAAACACGTTCTTCTGCGCGAGTTCGGGGAGTGCCGCCGAACAACGCAGACCGGGAAACAGCGTGCTGCAGAGATCGAGCTGCAGCGATTCGAGGAGGGAAAGATCCATCAGCAGCCGTTGCGTGTCAGCCGACTCACGCGAAAAAACCTCTTCGGCAAAATAATCAAAGATGTCGCGTTCCGATTGCTGCAGAATGTCATGCAGATCCAGCGCCGCCGGTCCGTTTGCCGAGTGCATCTCCTGCTCCGCAACTTGACGCACAAGCTGAAGCGCGGTTATCCATCCCTGGGTTCGCCCCCGATACTCGGCTATCTCTTCGTCTTTCAACTCGACTTTGAGCGTTTGTTTGAACAGCTCTTTCACTTCGTCGTCTGTGAAAAGAAGATCGTCGCGCGTTATCACGAGGGCGGCTGACTGCGTCTTGCGCCGCATGGTCGCGAGCGGCGGAAGGTCGCGCGTGGTTATGATCAGATGGACAAGATCAGACGAGTATTGCAGGAGCCGATCGACGAGTTTGTGAACGATGGTATCGCGTCCGATATGGTGATAGTCATCCAGAACAAGAATGAATGGTTGCTCGACCGATTGAAGTATCTCGTTTATCAGCAGGTCGGCTGATCGTTCAGGAAAGCGATGCACCTCTTCGTTGGCTTCGCTCAGGTATGGAAAGATGGCTTCTCCGAATGCCGGATAGAGATTTTTGATCCCGTGGGCTATGTAACCGAGAAAGACGACCGGGTCAGCGTCAGTATGGTCGAGCTGGTACCAAACGGTGGGCCGCGTCTGGCTGCGAACAAAGTCAGCGATCAGAG
>JBIOVO010000048.1:0-5843 GCA_044867735.1 Pyrinomonadaceae bacterium
ATCGCCCGCTCCCAGGCGGCTTCGGCGCTTCGCTTCATGCCTCATACTGGCATGCGCGAAATCCAGCCGCTTCAAAGCGGACACTTCATGTGCTAATTGAACCGGACATATGATGTGCTAACGACACCGAGGTTTTTGGGATTTGACTCTTCTGGTCTCTGGTATTATCGTGCGCGCGATTTTGCTTCACGCCGCGCCCAGGACTACCGAAAACGTAAATGGCAGCTTCGTCAAAGACTCCGCTCTACCTGTTCCAGGTTCTCGAAGATGAGTACGCCGCTTTGCACGGCGAACAGTTGTCTGATCTGGATTGGACGTTTCGTCCGGATCACATCCTGGATCCGGAAGCCCTCATCGCTAACCTGAATCTTACCTCGCTCAATACGACGCAAAAAGAGCCTGCGGCAAAACGAGCGCGCCGTCGCAGAGCGACTGCCGATCCCGACGAAATAGCCAAGAGCGCGCTCATCAAGTATCTGCGCGAAGAGCTCGTCAAAAAGAAGTTCAGTTCAAAGTCGAGCGGCGCAGAATTGGTTGCGGAAGCGCTCAACACGTTTCTGGTCGATCCGAATCTGTTCGCCGAAGATCGCTTCTCGAGCTACTGGTTGAACAGCGCCACAAAAGGCATGAGGGATCTCCACACGTCTCACACGATCATGTCGGGCGCGTTACGTCTTTCAGGTGGCCCGCTGACGGGCGAGGACCTCGAACACTTCAACCGGCTATTGCTCGAAGATGCCTTTCCGGATTCACTGGACAAGATTCATCGCGTCCGTCTCGAAGCGATCTATCAACGCATTCACAAACAGAAACCAGCCGCACTCTGCTTCTCGGGCGGAGGTATCCGCAGCGGCACGTTCGCACTCGGCCTATTGCAGGGACTCGCACGGCACGATCTGCTCAATAAGTTTCACTTTCTATCGACAGTTTCCGGCGGCGGTTACATCGGAAGCTGGCTGGCCGCATGGATTCATCGTCATCCACTAGGTCTGTCCGGCGTTACTACCGACTTAGCCAACCTGACACCACACACCAAGGTGGATCCCGATCCGAATCCGATCCGCTTCCTGCGTCGTTACAGCAGTTTCATCACGCCGAAGGTCGGCTTGTTGAGTGCCGACACCTGGACCTTCATCGCCATCTACCTGCGCAATCTGTTGCTGAACTGGATGGTGTTCATTCCACTCCTGCTGTCGGTACTCACACTACCGCGATTCATCGTTTCACTCACGGTCACAGATCGCCATCCGACGCCGTGGTACATCGACACGCTGGACGTTTATATCTACGGCCGCCATTTCTTCCTCGCCGTGGGCTTCATACTCTGCGTGTGGGCGCTCGCCTACATCATGTTCAACCGTCCGACGCTCAAGGAAGAACTGCGGGTGGCGAGTCCGTTTTGGCGACGGAAGACCACGCAGGGCTGGTTTCTCAGTTTGTGTTTGTTGCCGCTTTCAGTGGCCGCGTTTTGTTTGACAACTTACTGGGCGTGGTCGAGTCAGAACCAGAGACTGCCGAAAGATCTTTCGCGGTTCATGCTCTTTGGCGCTCTCGTAACGTTCCTCGCCTGGTTCATCGCTTCTTACATTCTGGGCCGCATTCGTCCGACTGCAATCGTCCGCAACTGGAAGGAACTGTTTTCCCGCGACATGTTCTTGTTGCTCTTCGCCGGTGCAGCAGGAGGCGCACTGCTATGGCGGCTGACGCAGAGCTTCGATCCGTTCAAGGTGGGAGAATTCTGGAACTGCCGTGTGCTGACGCCAGTTTGGGACTGGAAAACAGAACTCTACGCCTGCTTCGCGGCGCCGGCTTTCATGTTGGTGTTTTTGTTAGGCGCCACTTTGTATATCGGCGTCACGAGTAAGAGCACTGGTATTGATGACGAAGATCGTGAGTGGTGGGCCAGACTCGGCGCGTGGGTGCTGATTGTGATTTTCGGCTGGATCGCTTTTACCACGGTCGTGATCTTAGGGCCTCTCGCGCTCTTGTCCGCACCAGCTTGGCTCACTCCACTCGGCGGGATTTCCGGTGTACTGGCTGCCGTGGTTGGTCGGAGTTCAAAGACACCTGGCACTCGCAAAGCTCCAAACGGAGAAGGAGGGGGCGGCATTGTAGATTCGATCATGGCCAAAGCCCTTCCTTTGCTGGCACTAATCTTCATCGTTTTCCTGCTCGCGTTGTTGTCACTCGTTACGATCGGCATCGCTCAGTTTCTCGCCAACAACCTGCCGGTCAGTTTTCGTCCCTATCTCGCGAGCCCGCCGTTTGATTTCGGTTTATATCTCGATTGCATTTATTCGAATGTGGCCGGTAACGATTTCTGGGAGCAGACCAAGATCGCTCACATGAACATCGTTCATATAACCTCGTTCAGGTTGGTGCTGAGTTTGGGAGTCTTGCTGTTTTTGTTAGGCTCATTCATCTCGCTGTTCATAAACCTCAACATCTTTTCGCTTCATGCGGGCTATAAGAATCGTTTGATTCGTGCGTTTTTGGGAGCGTCTCGTGGGGAACATCAAAGAAAGCCGAACCCGTTCACCGGCTTCGATCCTGCTGACAATGTGAACATCCACGAGTTGCGTCCGGGTTTGTTTGATGAGGACGATTTTCCGCATGCAGTTGCTTTAGCGAGTGTGCTTCTCGACAAAGCGAATCCCTCGACCTACAAGACTGCCAGACCACGGGCACAGGAGGTCGCTCGTTATCTTGCCGAGCGCAACCTGCTGCCAAGTCTGCAAAGTCTTGCGGATGCCAACTCGTATTCGATTCGTCTCATCGCCGCCCTGCGGAAAGATCTGAATGGTGTTCTGCAAGACTCGCAACTCGGCAAGCGTTTTCCGGACCTGGCCAAGACGCAAACCGACTCGGTGAAGACTCCGGACGAGATCCGTTCGAATCGAGCGATCCTGGTGCAGGCGTTTGGCGCGGATTGGATCAAACCAATCGAAGAACATGAAGACTACCGGTTGATGCCCGTCATAAACACGACTCTCAACCTCGTCGGCGGCGACAACCTTGCGTGGCAACAACGCAAAGCAGAGCCGTTCAGTGTCAGTCCGTTGCACGCCGGTTGTTTTCGTCTGGGATACAGGGAATCGAGATTCTACGGTGGTCGCGACACGGGCGGGATTTCGATCGGGACTGCGGCTGCCATTTCCGGCGCGGCCGCGAGTTCCAACATGGGTTATTACACGACCTCGCCCGTGCTCTCTCTGGTGCTCACTTTCTTTAACGTCCGTTTGGGATGGTGGCTCGGTAATCCCGGAGCCGCAGGCAAAGACACTTACCAGTTGCGAGCACCAACTTCATCCGTCAAGCCCGTTCTCGAAGAAGCGCTCGGCATGACCGACGACGAAAACAAATACGTTTACCTGACGGATGGTGGTCACTTCGAAAACCTCGGCATCTATGAGATGGTGCTGCGCCGTTGTCATTTGATTATCATTTCTGACGCCGCAGCGGATCCCGACTACAACTTTGGCGATCTCGGAAATGCGATTCGGAAGGTGCGCATCGATCTGGGCGTGCCGATCGAGTTCACGGCTATGCCGATCTTCAGTCGTGATGCGAATGACCGCGACCTAAAGAAGGGTATGTACTGGGCCATCGGCAGAATTCGTTACTCGTGTATCGACGGCAACGTTCAGGACGGTCTGCTCGTTTACATCAAGCCGGCTGTTTATGGAACTGAGCCGGGCGACGTGTTGGAATACAAGAGGAGCCATCCGACGTTTCCGCACCAGTCAACGGCGGACCAGTTCTTCGACGAGCCGCAGTTTGAGAGTTATCGTATCCTCGGCTCGCACGTGATGGATCAGATGTGCGGCTCGGATAATGATCCGTTGGATCTCGATAAGGTTATCAAGAATGTAGTCGAGAAGCTGACGGACCCCAGCGACGATGGCCCGGCGGATTCGAGGTTGAAAGACTGGTTTGAGGAATGGCGTAATACAGTTCCTCCCACCTAGTTCCGACAAAAAGCATGCTCACGCAAAGGCGCAAAGACGCAAGGTTCAGACCTGCGGCTGCCCGGAGGGTCTGAACTTTGCGTCTTTGCGCCTTTGCGCGAGATGTCTTAATAATTAGCCCCTCATGATCGGCATGAAACTAATTGTGTTGGCGCTAATCTTCGGTTACGCACCGATATTCAGAGAAGTCGCGCAACAGACCGGACTCAAGTTCCAACACTACAACGGGATGACCGGGAAGTTTTACTTGCCGGAGATCACCGGCAGCGGCGGCGCGTTGTTCGATTTCGATAACGATGGAGATCTCGACGTTTATCTGGTCCAGGGCAACGTTCTCGAACCGAATTCAAAACCCGGCAACACTCTCTTTCCATGGCGCGGCGCAGAGCCGCCGCGTGGCAGACTCTTCCGCAACGATCTCAAGTCCGGCAAGCTTTCCTTCACTGACGTAACGCAGCAGAGTGGCATCGTCGCGACTGGCTACGGTATGGGCGCGGCGGTCGGCGACATAAACAACGACGGCCTGCCCGACCTGTACCTCTCGAATCTCGGCTCAAATCAGATGTATCTCAACAAGGGTGAGGGAAAGTTTGTCGATGTCACGAAGGAAAGCGGCGCCGACGACCGGCGCTGGAGTACGAGCGCCTCATTCTTCGATTACGATCGTGACGGGTGGCTCGATTTAATGATCGTTAATTACGCGGAGTTTACCGTCGCCAACAATCCGAACTGTTATGCGGCCACAACCGCGAGCGACTATTGCACCCCGCGAGTATTTCGCGCGCCGGGGAATCGCCTCTTTCACAACAAGGGCAAAGGCGTTTTCGAAGACGTGACGGTCGCGGCGGGAGTCTCTAAAGAGTTTGGTCACGGATTGGGAGTGGTCACAGCAGACTTCAACAACGACGGCTGGATCGACATCTACGTCGCCAACGACGGAGACCAAAATCAACTCTGGAGCAACCAGAAGAACGGCACGTTCGTTAACAACGCTCTACTCGCGGGCGCGGCTGTAAACCGAAATGGACAGACTGAAGCGGGCATGGGTGTGGACGCCGCGGACTTCGACGGCAATGGAACTGACGACATCTTCGTGACGCACCTGATGGATGAGACCAACACGCTTTACGTGAATCTGGGTGAAGAACTCTTTGAAGATCGCACGCGCGAGGCAGGGTTGGGAATGCCGGGTCGCCGCTTCACCGGTTTCGGGACGCTCTTCTTCGATTACGACAATGATGGCTGGTTGGATCTATTTGTCGCGAATGGAGCCGTGCAACTATTGCCGGAGTTGTCGCGCAAGAAGGACCCCTTTCCGCTGGGCCAACCGAATCAGCTCTTCCGAAATACCGGGAAGGGAAGTTTTGTTGAGGTGGTGGACCAGTTGGGAGCGGAGATGCAGTTGTTGGAGGTGAGTCGTGGAGCTGCGTTTGGAGACGTGGACAACGATGGTGACACGGATGTGCTGGTCACAAACAACAATGGACCGGTGAGGTTGTTTCTGAATCAGGTCGGAAATCGGAGCCACTGGGTTGGGTTGCGGTTAGTTGGGAAGAGTGGGAGAGACATGCCGGGCGCGCAAGTGCAGATTGTTATATCGGAAGGTAAGGTAGTGCATAGGCGTGTGCGGACTGATGGGAGTTATCTTTGTGGTAACGATCCGCGGGTGTTGGTGGGATTGGGAGCTTCGGCGCAGGTGAAGTCGGTGCGAGTGCGTTGGCCGAGTGGGGTGGTGGAGGAGTGGAAGGATGTTGGTGTCGATCGGTATGTAACGTTAAGAGAGCGTTAAGATGAATTACTCGCGCAAAGGCGCAAAGGCGCAAAGGCAGACGCAAAGGAAGACCTTCGGCTGCCGCAGGTCTTCCTTTGCGCCTT
>JBIOVO010000049.1:0-2046 GCA_044867735.1 Pyrinomonadaceae bacterium
GGAAACGGAAACCGGAGCAAACGTCGAAAGCGTTAATTAGCTGCGATCGTGAAACTCCACGGGACCAGCCCGTGGCATCTACCAGCTAACCAGTGTAAAGTTTCTAGTTTACGGTTTGTACGTTGAGAGTGTATCTTAGGGTTTCGGATGTTTTTGGGCGACATTTACCGCCGATCCCACCCGAAGTTCCATTTTCTACCAACCACGGGAAGTGAATAAGTCTAAATGGCTTTCAAATCTATCTTCAGTCTGTTCTCCAGCGACCTCGCCATTGATCTCGGGACGGCAAATACGTTGGTTTATGCGAAGGGACGCGGCATCGTCGTTTCAGAACCCTCCATCGTTGCGATTAATAAAGTAACTAACCAGGTCGAAGCTGTCGGACGTGACGCCAAAGACATGTTGGGCCGCACTCCCGGCAACATCGTTGCTATTCGACCGATGAAGGACGGTGTGATCGCCAACTTCGAAGTCACGGAGAAGATGCTCCAGCACTTCATTCGTAAGGCCCACAACGGCAAGACGTGGGTGAGCCCGCGCGTCGTCATCGGTATTCCGTCTGAGATCACGCAGGTCGAGAGACGTGCCGTCGAAGACTCGGCCTATCGCGCGAAGGCTTCCGAAGTTTACCTGGTCGAAGAAGCTATGGCCGCCGCGATCGGCGCCGGTTTGCCGATCACTGAGCCACACGGAAACATGGTCGTCGATATCGGCGGTGGCACGACGGACATTGCCGTCATCAGCTTGAGCGGTATCGTCTACTCGCGCGCGGTGCGGGTGGCCGGCAATGAGATGGATGAAGCGATCATCCAGTACATCAAGAGAAAGTACAACTTGCTGATCGGTGAACGAACCGCCGAAGCGATCAAGATAGAGCTAGGTTCGGCATACCCGCTGGATGAACCACTTTCCTACGAAGTGCGCGGCCGCAATCTGATCGAGGGAATTCCGAAGACGATCACAATCACGGATGAGGAAGTGCGCGAAGCGCTGGCCGACTCGATCTCGACGATCATCAACGCCGTGCGCGTGGCGCTCGAACGAACTCCTCCGGAACTCTCCGCGGACATCGTCGAGCGCGGCATCGTACTGACCGGTGGCGGCGCGCTGTTAAAGAATCTCGACAAACGGTTGTCGATCGAAACCGGATTGCCGGTTTCACTCGCGGATGATCCACTCGCCTCAGTAGTGTTGGGCACCGGCAAGATGCTTTCAGACTTTGACCTGCTGAAGCGCGTGAAGTGGGAAAACACGATGACCAGCGGGATGTAGTAATCTGCGTAATCTGTGGATAGAGATTTACTGAGTTGGCTTCGGTTCGCACACAAAAAGAGATTCGGCAGCGAGCTCCCCTCTGGCTCATCGCTCTTCTCGTGACCAACCTCGTCATCATGGCCGTCGATGCGCGCGATGCTGATGGCCAGGTAAAAATGCTGCGCATCTGGACGCAGACCTTCGCACAGCCGCTGCAAAGCGCTTCATCAAAAGCCACCGGCGCGACGTCAGGTTTCTTTCAACAAATCTGGAACTTCCGCAGCACTGCCGCCGAAAACGAACAGTTAAAAGAACGTTTGACGCAAACCGAGCAGGAGCTGCACACGGCGCGTGCGGCAGTCTCTGAAAACGATCGGTTGAAGGCCCTCTTGGGCCTCACCGAACAGTCCGAAATTCAATCTGTTCCAGCACGAGTGATCGCCAGAGATCCTTCCGTTTGGTTCAACACCATCACGATCAACCGTGGCACTAGTTCTGGAATCGCCGTCAACATGCCCGTGATCACTCCCGGCGGCATCGTTGGCCGGGTTATCACGGTTAGCCCATGGGCTTCTCAGGTGATGCTAATCACGGATGAGAAAGCCGGCGCCGGTGCGGTCGTCGGTCAACTCGGACAATCTGGCGCCCTGGGATCCGTGCGAGGACGCGCGGACCTCGGCGTCGCATTGATCGAGATGCGTTACGTTTCGGGTTTGGAGAAAGTGGAAGTTAACGATTACGTGACTACTACCGGTCAGGATGGTATCTATCCGCCGGGTTTGAACGTCGGTA
>JBIOVO010000050.1:0-4683 GCA_044867735.1 Pyrinomonadaceae bacterium
AAAGCTCGCGATGGACGGTGATAGTTCCTCCCCAATCCTCGGAGCACGGCTGCCAGTCGCGGACGGGAACGCTGACGCGAAACGATCTGAGCGCCATCTTGCCCAGGATCTCCGGCGCGATCTCAACAATGGCGGCCGGGCCGAATTTTCCGCCGAGGCCAAATGAGAAGATCTTGGGTATGTCTTTGCCCGCGTCCATCTTTTCCGTTGCGATGCTGACGCGAAGATCCGCCTTCGTTGCAAGCGGCACGACCGGCTCCTGCTCAAGGTTCCTCGCTTGCGGCTTCCCGGTGAGTTTGATCTTGTTCTCACCTAGTTCATTCGTTCTCTGACGGCTTGTATCGCCACGAGTCTTATCGACTGCGTCAACAATGACGGGATATCCCGCGTGGCGCGAGTACCGGTCGCCCTCGACAAGCATTTCCCAGATCACCGGAACGTCCTTCAGCGGGCCGTCCTCGGGTACCTCGACCTCAAGGCCGGTCATCACCTTTGCCGCTTTGGCCGTGCAATTGATTTCCTCGGAACCCGTAAATTCGATACTGAATTTTGCGGTCACGACACGTTCCTGGCCGGTGTTGCGGTTGTGCTTTGTGCGGATGAGCGGCATCGGGTCTTCGACCTGGAGATCGGCCTTGATGTTCATGTTCGCGGCGATCAACTTGACGTAGGACATCACGATGTTGAGTTTTTCGAAACCGTCAGCGACCTTCTTAAACCTCTCCTCAAACATCTTTTTAAACTGATTCGATTCGGGAATCTTTTTGAGGATGCCGCCCGGAACGTCGTCGGAATATTCGCCGGTGGCAAGCGTATTCATCACGCGATCGAAGGCCTTTATGACTTTTCTGCCTTTGCTCTCGTATCCCTGAATCTTGTCGATTGCTTCTATGGCTTTGCACGGATCCTGAAGCGGCCCCGACCAGGAAGCACTCACGAAACGGAGACCGTCGCGGCTATCGAGCATCCGCCTTTGCGGGATGAAGAAGGCTTGGCGCGATTGAAACTCGGAATAGGTGGCGGCAAGATCGCCGAGGAAACGCCGTTCGATGATCGATGCCTGGATCAAGTTAATCTTCGAATTTGTCGTCGTTAATCCGCCGGTTTGAGCTCCGAGTTCCAGGACGAGGGCCGCAAGGAAGGCCTTTTGCTGTGTGGACGACATCTCATCCCTCGGCGCCATTTGGATACGCTCGCGCGTCAATGTGCTTGCGGCCCGCAGGTCGGACAAGAAAAGCGACGCGAGCCGCAGACTCTTGAGCTGCAGATCGTTGCCCGTGAGCATTCCTGCCATTTTATCGAGCGTCGTGACCGCTCCGAACTGTGTGGCGCGCAGCATTCCCGCGACTTCGTAGTCAAAGAATGCGGTGCCGTTCGAAATGCCGGTGGGTTGAAAGAGTATCTTCTGATCCTTGTCGATGAGATGAAACCCGGCTTTCTGCAGTGCCCCAATGAGCGCGGGGAGCGAATTCTCGTCGTTTTTCAGGATCGCGGCCGCGGCTCTTTTTGCTAATTCGGGCGAAGCGGCATCACCAAAGAGATACGCCTCGGGCATCCGTTTGGTCGGAAAGTCGGCAAGCGGATTGGGCTCGGCGCCTGCATCCACCTTCTCGGATGGATATCCGGTCTTGGCGGTTGGCGATGCGCGTCGAGGCTGTCCGAACACTGAAAACGACAACCAAAGAATGATGATGAGCGATGTGGAGACGTGTTTCATGATTATTTGATCTTTGCGAGCAGCGGCACAATTGCCTGGTCTATCGCTGCCTTCACGGCATCATTGCTCGTGCCTTTGATCTTTGCGGACGCGGACGAGCTTGCGACCACCGTCTTGCCGTCGCTGCCGTAGACATTCATCACGATCTCGGCTTCCGATTCGCCGAGCTTCGCCGCATCGTCACTACCCGTAACCTTTCCAAACAGGCCGCCGATCTTGCTGGCTCCGGACTCTTTCACCTTGACAATCTTGACCCCGATCACGCTGCCAAAATTGCCGCTGGTGATGTCGGACTGGCCGCTTACTGCGACGCCGTTCATTCCAGCCCCGGTGAGTTTCTGTGTGATATAGCCGCGAAGCATGTCCTGATCGATCTTCGACACATTGCCAGAGAAGAAGTCGATGGCGACTGTCTTCGTCTTATCTTTCTTGCCAGTGTTAAAGCCCGTGCCGCCGTCCGAGTTCCATCCGACTCGATCGACGGTGCTGGCTGTCGTGTCGACATCGCCGGCCCCAGTCAGCAGAGAAAGAGATTCAACTTCGGTGTAGGACTTTGGGGCCTCGAACAATGCCTGATCGAGAGTCACTTTCGATAGTGCAAGAGTTTCGTATTTGAAGGTTCCCTGAAGCTTGTTGTTATCGAACATTTTTGAAGTGCCTTCGAGAAAGAAACCGGGATCCTGCATCGGGCCGATGATTAGCTTCGGACGGCATCCGCCTTTGGAATTTGGAGTCGGAGGTATCGGACAGGTTTCCCGGTCGAGCTGAAGATTGACGAACCAACCTTCCTGCTCAGTACGAACACTCGCTTTGCCTTCACACGAATCGGCTGAATTCTCGATCGTCATAACGTGTTTAAGCCAACGCGCGGTGAGCCCAAACATCTGCTGCCGGCGGCCCGTATCCGTGACGACACTAGACACGCTCGACGTGCCCTTGATCACCATCTTTGTGTTCGGAAAACGCTGTTTCTGTTCCGGCGTGAGGCTGTTCCAGTCGTAATAATCGATAAAGTATGCGCGCTTCTGGTCGTTGATCGTGATGTTCTGTTTGAGATCGCACTGATAGATCTCGACAGAGTTCATGCCCGGCATCATCTGCGCCATCATCGCGGCGACCGCAGGGTCGTCCATCTCCATCTTCGTTTCGCGCCGCACCCGCACGCCCTTCGCGTACACCGTAACAGTGGAGCCGACGCCTTCAACGGTCGTCTTCTGCGTGATCTTGTAATCAGCGAATGCCGTTAGCGAGGTGATGAAAATGATCAATAGCGATATCAATGTTCGTTTCATGATTCCTCTTTTTTGCTTTTAGAACTCACGTCTGAAATCTCCCGGTTCACTACGCGAGAGAACTCGCGACATCGGCTCAAAATCGGGTTCGTGTGATATTAAGAAGTAGACTGGAAGGTGACTTCTCGTTATTAAAGCGTGTGTTAGAATCAGTTAGCCGATGCCGACCGAAGTAACCCTCTTGCTTAACAAGCTGAACGAGAGAAGGACGACCGACCGAGAGACGCTTGACCGGCTTTTGCCGCTTGTTTACAACGAGCTGCGAAGGCTTGCCGGAAGCTTTCTGAATCGCGAGCACGCCGTTTCGATCCAGACGACCGAACTCGTTCACGAAGCGTATTTCAGGCTAACCGATCAACGTTCAGTGGATTGGGAAAACCGCGGGCAGTTTTTTGCCATCGCGGCGCAGGCAATGCGGAGGATACTGATCGATGCCGCACGAGCGCGCGGAACCTACAAGCGCGATGTCGAAAAGATCTCGCTTGACCATGCCCCGGAAATATCTGCTGAAACAGACTGCCAACTGCTCCAACTGGATGCGGCGCTGAAAGAGCTTGCTTCGCTTGATGCCGATCAGGCCCGTGTCGTAGAACTCAGGTATTTTGGCGGATTGACGATCGAAGAGACGGCCGAGGTTTTAAGAATATCGCCCGCGACGGTGAAGCGTGAATGGTCAACTGCCAGAGTCTGGCTGTATGACCGGATCAATGGATGACGTCGAACAAAACTATCCGCCTTTGAACCAAAACTCTATATTTCCTCGCGTAGCGGATTGAGTATGGAGCCTGCCAATTGGAAGCAAATCAAAACGGCGCTTGCTGATGCAATGGAACTCGCTTCCGAGACGAGGGAAGAGTTTGTTTCGTCGCTTGATCCGGAGATCGGCGCTCAGGTTCGCCGATACTTGAGGGCAGCGACAGACGCACGCGATTTTATAACCACCCCGGCCTGGATCGATCGCGGTCTTGTCGATCAAAACACGTACCACCCTGCACAGGTTGATGATTTCCGGATATTGCATCCCATAGGTTCGGGCGGCATGGGTACGGTTTACCTTGCGGAACACGCCGGCGACGGTTTTAAGCAGCTGGTGGCGCTCAAGCTCATAAAACGCGGAATGGACACGTCGGCCGTCCTCAAGAGGTTTTTGATGGAGCGCCGGATTCTCGCTGAACTCGATCATCCCAACATCGCCCGTATGCTCGATGGCGGATCGACCGAGGACGGCTTGCCGTATTTCGTGATGGAATATGTTGAGGGCGATGAGATTCGCAGATATGCGAATGCGAACAATCTCGGACTCGAAGAACGCCTCGAGCTTTTCCGAACGGTCTGCTCGGCAGTATCGAGCGCTCATCAAAGGCTTGTCATTCACCGCGATATAAAGCCGACTAATATCTTAGTTACAAAAGATGGTGAGCCGAAACTGCTCGACTTCGGTATTGCAAAATTGATTTCGCCGGATTGGAACAGTGATGAGGCGACACTTACGCAATTTCGCGTACTAACACCTGAATATGCATCGCCGGAGCAGATGGACGGCGGCGCTGTGTCGACCGCGACTGACGTTTACAGCCTTGGCGTGGTTCTTTACGAATTGCTCACAGGCTGCCGGCCTTTTTCGTTCAGAGAAAAAGATGGTCGGGCTATTACCGATATCGCACTAACGACCGA
>JBIOVO010000051.1:0-4238 GCA_044867735.1 Pyrinomonadaceae bacterium
CCCATCGGGAAGAAAAGATGGGGTGGCCACGGAGGGCCACCCCTACAAATCGGTCAATCCTGCGCAATGAATTTTCCGTCAGACTTACTGATGCGGATGCTTCGCTGATCTTCCTTCACCACCACAAGATCGCCATCTATTACCGGCACCTCAACATTGCTGGTCTCGAGTGACGTGGACCATCGTTGCTTTCTTTTCGTCTGCTCCATTCGGACCAGATAAGACCCCTGCCCACGTACTTCGTAAAGCAGGAACACATCGCCGAGATGTTCCAGGAAGTAGACGCTCGTAATCCGATTCTTCCCCGGCACTCTGAGAACGAATGCACGCCGTAGCTTTTGCGGCGAGGTGAATTCCCCAAAGCCGTCGTGACGCACGACGTAGCCCCCGGCCGAAGTTGAAAAAACGAAGAACGAGCGTGCGTTCGGGTCTCCAACCTGCTCGGCAATAGCAAACTCAACATTGGACGGGCGCGGCGCAGCCAACACGGAACACGACACGATCACGCCAAGGCCGACGGCAACCAGCTTCTTCATGGTTTGTTCTCCTTTTGGCGGGGCGGTGAGTTATAGTCAGTTTACTATATTCATCCCCAGATCACACAGATTAGTTAACAATCTGTGTAATCTGGGGATAAAATCAGCACGTCCATTCCCCCACTAACTCAAAAGGGGGGAACATGGAAAGACGACGGTTGCAGCAAATCGAGACTTACGTGCTGAGCTTTTTTCAAGCACGAAGGCGAACGCAGATTCTCGCGAAGGAACTCTTCGCGAGTACAAACACCTTCGCTAACGCCGATCTGGTCAGGGCTCTGGAAGACCTCGAGAAGAAAGAACGCCTGCTGGTACGCCATACCAAAGAGGGTAATGATTACATTTCACTGACGTCGCAAGGGGCTGCTAGTCTGGGTTTAGAGTTGATGAACCACGATGGCGAGTTGACGCCGCATCCGCATCCTCCGAAGAGCGCGCCGAAGGGAGTCTAAAAAGTTCTACAGCAGTATGAAGGCAGTGTTCCCCATCCTCCTTATTCTTCTCTGCTGCTCTGCCGCGGCCGCTCAGGAACTCCCGTCAGATGGGTATCTCAATGCGCTCTCGGAAGTGCGCGACAAGCGACGCGCGCTGCTGCTGGTGTTCAGATCGAAGGTCATTAGTGTAGACGATCGTGAGCAAGGCATTATCGACGACGTCCTCAAGGCCAATCCGGAACCAAGCGGACGCTATCGCTGGGTTTATGGCCAGATCGCGCGCAAACTAAACGGATACATCCGCAAGTACAAGAGTTTGACTGCCGCAAATGAACTCGCGGACGCTGAGTACGTGATCTTTTTCAATGTCGTGGAGTTTCGCCGCATCCTCGACTCGATCTACGCTTACGGCGAACTCTTTGTGATCGTTAAGGGTTCGCCTGAGTCGCGAAAACCCCCGCGCGTCGTCTGGCGGGCGAAGAAGATGCGCTTCGCATCCGACGCGATCACCGACCTAATTAAAGATCTTAAAATGCTCCGCGGCGAAGGCTAGTCACAAAAAGGCGCATAAGAACAAAAGGCACAAAAAGAAAATCGGGATCTTTTTGTGCCTTCTGTGCCTTTTTGTGGCGCTCTTTTGAAACCATTCTTCGTGGCTGACGTGTAAGACGTGCAACTTTTTGGTTACTTCATTCACTAACGTGGATGGCGTAGCTCATTTCTAACTCTAAGGAACCGCCCGAATGCTCATCAGGGTTCTGTATGCAGCAGTCCTTTGCTTTGCAGTTTGTTCTTTTGCGCACGGCCAGCAGAACGCCGGCGCGCTGAAAGGAACCGTTACCGACCAGCTCGGCAGTCTCGTGGTCGGCGCCAAAGTGACCGTGCGAAACGCACGCGGTGTTGCCACGAGCGCCACAACCAGTTCTGCAGGGGTCTACGAATTCAAGCGACTCGATCCGGGAACCTATGAACTCACCATCGTCGCGCCGGGATTTAGTGTGTTTGAAGAAAAGTCGGTCCAGATCAAACCGCGCGAACTCTTAACCCTGAATGCACAACTCGACGTTGCACTCGCGGACGAAGAAGTAACCGTCGACGATCGCAATATCAGCACTGACTCTGACAACAACGCCAACGCGGTCGTGCTTCGCGGGCGCGATCTCGAAGCGCTGCCAAACGATCCGCAGGCGTTGCTGGCAGCGTTACAGGCGCTGGCGGGACCAACCGATCCGGAAAGCGGCGGCAGCGCGCAGGTGAAAGTCGATGGTTTCTCCAACGGTCAATTGCCGCCGAAAGAAGCGATTCGGGAAGTTCGCATTAACAACAATCCGTTCTCGGCGGAGAACGAGTTCCCCGGTTGGGGCGGCATCGAGATCTTCACGCAGCCGGGCGCCGACAAGTGGCATGGAAGCTTGAGTTTTGACTTCAACGACGAAAGCTTGAATTCTCGAAATCCGTTTACCACCTTCCGCGCTCCTTATCAACAACGCGCGTACAACGTCAATCTTAGTGGTCCAATCATCCCGAAGCGCGCATCTTTCTCAGTCTATTTTGGACGCTATCTCAGCGACGCAAACTCGGTCGTCAATGCAACCACACTCGATCCGGTTACGCTGGAACCGGTGGTGGTGAACCAATCGTTCGTTACTCCCGATGTCAACAACTACAGCAACGGGCGCCTGGATTTCAAAATCAACAAGATTCACACGCTGGTCGGGCGCTTCAGCTACAGCCAATCGACGCAGGACCTCCAGGGCATTGGTGGATTCACTTTGCCTTCGCGTGCGTATCGCGGTAAGCGCAGCAACTTCATCGTGCAGTTCACTGAGACCGCGCTCGTCAATGAAAAGACGGTTAACGAAACCCGCGTGCAGTTCATTCGCAACCGGTTTAACCAGAACAGTGTGTTCGATGCGTTTGCACTCAACGTGCTCGACTCTTTCAACGGCGGTGGAGCGCAGGTAGGCGCGTCGTCAAACGCACAGGACCGGATGGAGCTGCAAAACTTTACCTCATGGTCGGTAGGCAATCACTTCCTGAAAGTCGGCGGCCGGCTAAGACATGTAAAGATCGACAGCATCTCTCCGGGAAACTTCGGCGGCACCTACACTTTCGCGGGCGGTCCCGGTCCACAGCTCGACGCAAACGATCAGATAATCCCTGGTCCTAACAATCAACCGATAATCGTTGAACTCAGCAGTCTCGAACGTTACCGGCGCACACTCGCTTTCTCGCGTGCGGGATTGAACGCAGCAGCGATTCGATTGCTTGGCGGCGGCGCGACACAGTTTTCCATAGCCGGCGGTAATCCCGAGGCGATCGTTAAACAGACTGATGTGTCGTTCTATTTTCAGGATGAGTGGAAGTTGCGGCCCAACCTTACTATCTCGCCGGGCCTGCGTTACGAAAACCAGAACAATATCGACAGTAACTACAACTTTGCACCGCGCATCGCATTCGCGTGGTCGCCGGTCTTTGGCAGTAAAAAGGTCGCCACGCCCACTGCGCCCAAACCAACTGCGACTCCCGCCGCGACCGCAACACCTGCACCTGCCGCCGCTGCTCCTGCCCCTGCCCCTGCCGCTCCTCCCGCTCCCGGTCCTCCGAAGACCGTTTTCCGCGGTGGCTTCGGCCTCTTCTACAATCGTATTTCGGAAGAACTGACGCTCCAGGCAAACCGCTTCGACGGACTGAATCAACAACAGTTCCTCGTCACGAATCCTCTCGTCCTTGATCTGTTTCCACTGGTTCCGCCAATAGACGCCTTAGCAGGTTTTTCACAGCCGCAAGTTCGTCGTGTCATCGACGATGACATCGCGACGTCACGTTCGCTCCGCTTCATGTTTACGGTCGAACGACAACTCCCGGCCAACATCAAACTCTCGCTTACATACTTTCTCTCTCGCACCGACCGCATTCAACGCACCGTGAACATCAACGCCCCGCTCGGCGGAACGTTCATTCCCGGCGTGCCGAGCAGCGGCATACGGCCGCTTGGCGCCGATGCCGGTAATGTGTTTGAGTACCAGGGAAACGGCCGCTCAATCGGAAACAATCTGAACGTCAACGTCAACGGAACGGTAAAGAAGATCAATTTCTGGGGCGGTTACAATCTCAACAAAGCGCGAAGCACCGGCAACGGCACCAGTGGTTCGCCGTTCGATGCTTACGACTTTAGTAACGAGTATGCGCGCAGCCCGTTTGGCACGTTGAACTTCTTCTATGCAGGCGGAAACTATCCCGCGCCTCATGGATTCAACATCAACGT
>JBIOVO010000052.1:0-35767 GCA_044867735.1 Pyrinomonadaceae bacterium
CGTTACCGCAGCCGAGATCGCAAATCGAGTTCACGTCTTTTAGGCTTCTCACGATTTCGAGGAAGACACGTGTGAGTTTCTCGCCGGATTCGCCGTTGCCGGCCCCCTCGGCGTGCCATTCAAACTCCGTATATGTCGGTGCCGCCATTTATCAATCCACAGATTACACAGATTGATCCGGATCTAATCTGTGTAATCTGTGGATCGCCTTTGCGCGAGGATTTCTTCATAGAGCGTCGTCAAACCTCTGGCCGCCGCCTCCCATGAGTACTTTCTCGAGAGCTCTTTTGCAGCTCGGCCTCTTCGTTCAAGCTCGCTTTCATTGCTGAGAGCCTGGGCCAGTTTAACCGCCAACGCATTCTTCTCCACGTTCGCCACCCAACCGGCGCCAGCCGCCTCGATCTCCTCAGCTAGATTGACGTGCGGACTAACCAGCACCGGCACCGCGTGGGACATCGCCTCCATCACACACAACCCAAAGTTCTCCTGATAAGAAGGCAACACCAACAACGAAGCGCCTGCGAGCACTGCCGCTTTCTCACTACCTTCGAGCCAGCCAGTAAAGGTGATCCGCTCTCGCCGCGGACTCGACGCGACCTGGCTCTTCAGCTTCAACACATAATCAGTTGGCCCATCACCTGCGATAACCAAACGCCAGCGCGCGTGATCGTCCAGAGAAAGAAATGCGTCGAGCAGCACGTCGAGTCCCTTCTTCGGATGCAAACGCGACATCACCAGCAAGTACGGCTCAAGAGCGAGCGAAGGAAAACACTCCGCCAGCCTGACCTTACTAGATTCGTGCTCGCCATCGATCCCGAGTGCGATCACTTTCCCGTGGTTCAACCCGAACAGTCCTTCCGTCGCGCGCTTCTCTGCGTCAGACGTGTAATGAACAGCATCAGCGCGTCGCAGCATTCCCCTTCCGGAGAGTTGCCAAAAGACATGCTTGCGCAGCGATTTCTGCCGCATGCTCCATGGATCGAGTGTTCCTAATGGCCTCACAACGTACGGGACACCCGCTTTGCGGCAGAAGTGTGCTGCGGCTACTGACGAGTGATTGAAGACGGCGTGAATGTGGGCCAGTCCGAAGTGATGAATGTTTGTACTCAGCCAAGACGACAATGGCCGAGAGTACTTGAACGACTCTCCCAACTGCGACGGGAAGAACATCGCGGGCACGCCTTTGAAGTCGCGGGCAAGCGGGGGCAAGCCCCTCTTCCTGACTTGCCCTTGTTCTGATCTGAATTGCTCTTGCTCCGATCCGGCGTCCGTGGTAACCAGCAGGACCTCGATTCCCTGCTCCATGAGCGCACGACACATCGGAACAATCGCCGTCGCTGGTCCGCCAGAGCGCTCGTCGACTGAAGGTATAACGTGGAGAACTCGCATCAAGACGCGGTGACTCCGTTTACTTCACACCACTTTGCCAAAACATACAGCGACCACGGCCGCGACCAACCTATCGCACGCGGCTTTGCGAGGAAGTTGTTCCAAACTGCCTCGACGATCCTTGCTGACAGCCCGGCGACTGAGAGCCGGCGCGTGTCGAGCAATACTGACGAAACCTCGCTGCGAAGATTCTGTTGCAGCCACTTTTCAAAAGGCAGTGTGAATCCCATCTTTGGCCGTGCTAGAAACTCTCGCAGCAAGAGATCTGACAACGCGTCGGCCAACAATGCCTTCGGTGGACCGGAACGGTCGGCGCCGAGTTTCCACCCGCCAGGCAGCGAGAGTACGTAATCGACCACCTTCACATCGACAAATGGCACGCGCACCTCGAGTGAATGCGCCATGCTCATCGCGTCTGTGTCGCGCAGCAAGGTGTTGGTCATGTAACCGTTAAGCTCGAGCCGCGAGATTGCATTCACGACATCCGTATCAACGTGGGTTTCGTTCGCGCTAAGCGAAGCATCTCTTCCAGTCATCTGTGCGACAGCATCCGTCGCGAAGAGTTGACGTGATATCCGGTAAACATCTCCCGGCGCGCCCTCGCTTTTGATCAACTGCCAAAACTTATGCCGCTGCACCGAGCCGTTCAAAGCAACTTGCCCTACACCCGCAGCAGCGCGCAAAACTCGCCGCGACGTCTGAGATATCGCATTGATCTTGAGGGCGCGTCGAAAGCTGGGATAGCCGGCGAATAGCTCATCGCCACCCAGCCCTGAGAGTGCGACAGTCACGCCTGCCTGCTTCACCGCTTGCGAAACGACGAAGGTGTTCACGCCGTCCATCGTCGGTTGATCGATTGCGGCGATTGCTTGCGGCAGGATCTCGAGCAAACGATCTTCACTAAGTTTGATTTCAGTGTGATCCGTCTGAAACTCCTCCGAAACTGCATGCGAAAACGGCGCCTCGGTGAGATTCCGTTCGTCGAACACGACGCTGAACGTCTTTGGGCGCTCTTTGGTAATCCGGCTCATCAACGCTACGAGCGCACTCGAATCCATGCCACCTGACAGAAACACGCCAAGCGGTACGTCGCTAACGAGATGAAGCCGAATTGATTCTTCGAGCTCAGATCGCAAACGCAGAACAGCGTCAGCTCGGCTGCAGACGTCGTGTACCTGGTCGGCGGTGGAATACTTCACGTCGTTCAAGTCCAGCACACCTGATTCGTTTGCACTGACTTGCAGATAGTGTCCAGGTAACAACTGCCGAATGCCTTCGACGATCGTGAGTGGCGCGGTCACCGAACCTGTCGCAAGGTAGGAATTGACGCCTTCGTGGCTGAGCTGTTTCGGCACCAGACCGCTCGACAGGAGCGCACGCAGTTCTGAAGCGAAAACCAGTTGATCTTTGGTGCTGTAGTAGTAGAGCGGCTTGATGCCGAGAGGATCTCGCGCAAGCATGAGTTGCTGTTTCGCACGGTCGTAGATGGCGAGCCCAAACATGCCGCGTAGCTTGCGAAACGCTGCCACGCCCCACTTGGCGTACGCACGGAGCACGACTTCGGTGTCCGTGTTAGAGAACCACTCTGAATCGATCTCGCGGCGTAGCTCCTTGAAGTTGTAGACCTCGCCGTTGTAGGTGATCGAGTTGCCAGTATGAGGATCAGTCATCGGTTGATGACCGGCAGGTGACGTGTCGATGATTGCGAGCCGTGTGTTGCCGAGGACGACTCTTTGAGGCTCGCATTCGGCGATCCCGTGGTCGTCGGGACCGCGATGGTGTTGCGCGGCGTTCATGCGTGAGATCACCGGACTTAGCCTGTGATTTCTGTGCACACTAAAGATTCCCGAGATGCTACACATTCAGGAAAAGACTTCCCCGCAAAGGCGCAAAGGCGCAAAGACAGACGCAAAGAAGAAGTTTGGAATTAGGCGGACCATTCTGCGACGGCGTGCTGGGCGCAGCGAACGAACTGTGAGGCTCCGTTTGCCAGTGTGTGCCCGCTGACAGATTCACGGGCGTGCTGGCCCATTGCCGCGAGTTCATGCGACGAAAGTAACGCGGCTTGCCGTATCGCATCGACAATCCCATCTTCATCGCCCGCCGGAATCAGCCATCCATTCCGGCCAGTCTCCACAAACTCCAGCGCTGCTCCCATGCGATCAGTCGCGATCACCGGCAGGCCCGACGCCAATCCCTCTGGAACCACCAATCCCCAACCGTCATAACGCGAAGGCACACACAACACATCGGCCCGCGCATACTCGACCGGCAACTCATCCCAATCTTTGAAACCCACAAAATCAACTCGTTCGCTTACCGGCCGCAGCGTCTGTGCGAGCGTTTGACGCAGTTCTCCATCGCCGACGATCCTGAGCCGCACATTCGGCAATTCAGCAGCAACCCGCACGAAAGCCGCCGCAAGTAGATCAACGCCCTTACGCGGAATCAACGAGCCTGAGAAAAGAAACAAACGCTCTTCTCGATCCGCACGCGCCGCGGTCTCGAACCGCTGCAAATCTGAAAAGTACGGTAGGTTGAAGTACTCGCGCCGTGGTCCAAACTCTCGGCGATACTCATCCACTGCAAACTTTCCAATCCCCCAGATCGGCGCAGGCGCCGCATGCAACTCCGAGAGTTTCCATCTTCGCAACAACCGCCCGGCCCACCCGGTCAGCCGGAAACCGGGACGCTCACCCCAGAAACACCATGGCCCGCCCGAAGCCGCGCGTTCGCCGATCAACCGTGCTGCGTCTGCATGCATGTAGTAGTTGAAAACGACCAGATCAGCGTTGCGTGCGGCATTTCCCGCTCGCGACACTCCATCACCTGGCCCATCGAGATCAATCGCCGTGTGTCGAATCGCGGACGACTGCCAACGCCTTTCCGGATCGCGATTGCGCAGGTAGCCGACTTCCAACGCGCATTCCCGGCACGTCTCGATCTCGTTGAACAACTCAACCTGATACGGCGATGGCGAATCTGTCAGTACAAAAACCTTCACGTTGCCTTGGCGCGCTTCAGTTTTATGAAGAGATGCGATAGACCAACCCACGCGAGCACGACGTAACTCACCAGGATCAACTCCAGTATCGAGCGCATCCCGGAAAAGAGTGCCATGACGACGATGCTGTAGATCACGAGGGCGCCCTGCGTCGTGCAGCGCGCGAGCAAACCACTCGCGAGCGACGATACACGGCCGTAAAACCAACCACCGAGTGCGATTCCGAGGAAACCGAGCGACATGTAAAGCTCACCGATCACAGAGTAAGAAAACGAAACGCCCTGAACGCCGAGGGCCGTCGGCAAATCGAAGCCCGCATCCACCGGCTTCTCCGGCCAGAAAACACGCGGTACCGGACGCACAATCACGTAGACCAGATACTTTTGATAGACGTACGGATAGGAATCGGGAATGAGTTGGATGATCTGACAGAGCCGGTAGAAGTTGTCATCGACGCGCAGGTGTTGCTCCTCGAGTAGCTGACTCTTCTCAAACGAGCGCGAAACGATCTCGCCCTTGCCAACGAGCGCGCCCAATCCGACGTTGCGATACTCGAGCATCACCTGTAACGCGAGCAGGAGACCGACAATCGCCAACATCGTCGTCACTAGATGTTTCATTCGCAGGCGTTGCTGGTCCAGGATCCATAGAATCAACGCCATGCCGACGACGACGCCGATCACCCTGCGGCTGCCGCTCTGCGCAAGAAATAGAGCGACGACGACCGACATGCCGATGCAAATCAACGTGCGTGCATTGCGCAAACCCGCACGTCTGCCAATGACGACTGTAAGAATCGGAAGCAGGTAACCGAAGTATTGCAGATGATCTAGAAACGCATCCCATCCGCCGAGTTGTCCGCGTCCCCATGGAGCGGCCCAACGCTCCTGCCCGAGATAACGCACCATCTCGAAGATGTTGAAGTTGCAGGGCACGGCGAAGTTCAACATGCCGATGAAGAAGCACGCGACTGCCAGCCAGAAGTAGGTGTTGATCGGAAACTCCTGTGCGACGGAGCTGATAAAGACTTTCGGTAACTTCCAGGGGCGGCGGATCGCGCCGAGCCAAACCATCATCACGAAGAGTCCGATGGCGAGAAACGCCTGCCTGACGTGATCCGCGGTGATCTCTTCCATCGCGTAGACGCCCTGCAACAGGTCGAGCAGCAGCCAGTAGATGGGCGCGAGCGACAAGAGTGATTCGCCACGAAGTAGCGCTTTCGGGTGACGCAGTGCCGCAGCAACCGGCGCGATGGCAAGACCGGCTGACATCACGAGCGCGGGATAGAACAACGCGCCTTCGCTAGAGGGGTTATCGGGAATCAGCAGAATCGAGAGCGTTGTCGCAACGCCGATGCTGACCATTGCCAGCACCAGCGAACGCATCGTCAGGCTCGGAGTGGCGGCGATTCCAAACGGCGGCCGGTTCCAGGTTAGCGACTGCATAAACTTGTGAGCGACGAGCCCAGCGCTTTCAAACTAAAGCGCTCACTTACACCAGATCTCAGGGACATGTCGTGAAGGATTTGCGGTGACCGCACGAGCTTCAACAATGTTTCAGCGATTGCCTGTCCGGAGACTTCCTCAAGCACAATCCCGTTTTCGCCGTCGCAAACAACTTCGCCACAGCGACGCGATGCGATCACCGGGAGTTTCCATGACTGTGCTTCCAGTTGCGTCAGACCAAAACCGTCCGAGAGCGTCGGCAGGATGAAGACGTCAGCTTCTTTGTAATATCTGGCGACATCCGCGCGCGGTACGACTCCGAACCACTTCACTCGCGGATGCTGCTTCGGAGGGACGCTGATCTGCGTTGGTCCAACAAACCAAAATTCGATATTTTCGTCAGCCAACAGGCTGATCGCCTCCACCAGTTGTCCAACGCCCTTTCGCAGATTGATCTGGCCGAGAAATAGAACTCTTAACGGACGGTCGGAAGTAAAAGCGGTTGGGTATGTGCGCTGAAATGGTTCAGAGGACGCTTCGTAGGCAACCGGCACGACGCGTATTTTGTGCTCCCGTATGCCTTCCGAGAGGAGCGCATCCCTGGACCACGCCGAGTTAACGACAATCTGATCGGCGAGATCGCATTCGGTGCGCCAGCGATCCCAGTAGTCTCTCGGTGCTGGTTGCCAGTCACTACTGCCTTGTTCGTGAAGCTTAGCGACGATGTGTTCCTCGGCCGGACCCGGATCGATCTGGCCCAGCACGGTTTTCCAACCACGTTCGCGCGCGAATTTGAAGATCCGTTCGGCGGCATAGCTGTAGGCAAAAACGGTGTGGTTGCCGTTAGTTGATTCCTTGTGGCTTTGGACGAGTTGGGCCACTGCCTGACGTTGAAACCAGTCGTTGCGTTGCGTGATGAGGTTCCAGCCGTTCGCGCCCGTAGCAGTGGCTTTCAGCTCGAAGCCAAGGGCGGCAACGTTTGGCGCCTTGACTTCCACGCCCGCGAGTTCAGGATGAAACCTCCCCTTGAAACGCTTGCCCCAGAGATCAGTGATGAACTCACCAAGCACACCGTGCATTCGCAAGGCGCGCGGCACGGCATAGTGCTCTCGCGCGCCCAGTTGGCAACAGACCCAGTTACGCGTTGCCGTACTCATGCCACGACTTTTTGAACCACAAAGACACAAAACTGTTTTTCTTCTTTGTGTCTTCGTGTCTTTGTGGTTCAAACTCTTTCCGCCACTGGCGATCTTCGCAACGCCAGATACGATCGCACTGCCCGGCTACTCAACGGCATGCGATATTCCCGGTTCGCGCGGAGATGCGCGGGGATCATTGCGACCCCCTTCAGGATCCCACGCGTCCGCCCATGCCGCAACAACCACAAAAGACGATTCGCACACTGCCCGGCGCCGATTCCCCACAGCGACACCGGATAACGCAAGTACGCGAGCAGCGCGAGGTTCGCGATACTGCCCGCCGTTACCATCGGATCACCATGACGCTGCAAATCCGTATTGTGAAACACGCGCAACCAGCGCGAGGTCAAGATCTTCCCGCCTTGCGCATGCAGCCGGATCGCGAGGTCAACCTCTTCCATCCCATACGCCACCGGCAGCGGTACATATCCGCCCGCCGCAAGAAACACGCTGCGCCGAAAGACGCAAGCACCGCCCGAAAAGTCTGCGGTCCATTGCGCGTTCCGTTCATCGAGACCGATCCCTTCCCCGACGTGATAAAGCGCTGCGCAAATAACCGACGCTTCAGTAAATCTTTCGCAGAGTTGGCTAGCGCGCGCGAAGTAATCGGAATCGATCGGGTACGAGTCGTCGTCGAAGCTCGCCACCAGGTCAAACTGCGCCGCCTCTACTAACTTGTTTCGCCCGCCACCCGGTCCAACCCGATCACTGCTAAGCGTGACGCAAACGTTCGGAAACGCCTCTCGAACCGCTCTCTCACACTCAACCTGATTCGCATCGACGTGGACCAGCACCTCATCAGGCGCCGGCTGGCAACTATGAATCACCTTCAACGTCGCGAGCGTCTGCTCGACGCGTTCGTACGCAGTGACAATGGCCGAGATGCCAGTCTTCACGATCGTAGTTCCCGGCAAAGGCGCTCTCGCAGAATCTGTGCAAGCGCACGAGCGCCGGCCGCATTCGGATGAAAACTGTCACGATAAAACAGATCCGCGTGCGCGCCTTTTGTAGACAGCGGCGCTGACCAGTCGAAGAATTGAGCGCCTTCCGTAATTGCGATCTGCTCGAGTCGTGCGTTCACGGCCTTGAAATACTCCGGCGAACCCGGAAATCGATCTTCATCAACTGGCAATAGTCCGAGCACCAGCACACGTGTTTCGAGATCGCGTAGCCGCCTGATCAAATCCGTTTGATACGTCGCGAATTGTTGCAGATCGATTAACGGTTTACCCGCCCGCGCGTTCAGCAGGTTTAGGCGAGCTTTCTGTTTGAGTGCGTCAACTGAGGTCTGCTTCGCTTTGCGCCACCAGGTGCGGCTGAAGTAACAACGCGGATCCATCTCCGCGTAACCGCGCCACGATTGCGGCACCCACCAGGGCCAATCACCATCGGCCAACGCCGCCGGACGAATGATGCTCTCCAGACTTCCTCTGAAGATCACGACCAACTCAGGCCGCAACGCGGCAATAAACGACAGCCAAGCGAAATCGGAGTCGATCGTCTGTCCTTCACAAGCAAGGTTCCACAGCCAAACATCGGAACGTTCGTTACGCTCCTCACGGTCTATCAGACCGCCGACGTTGAATTCGATGTCGCGGTTGAAGCTTGGCGTGTCAACGTAGCGCAAACGAAACTCGTGCACGTTGACATCTCCGGCGCAACGCGAAGCACGCAGTTCTTTTACCAGTTCCGTGACGTGACTGATCCGCTTTGACCCAACGCCTTCGGTAAGACTGTCGCCCAGAAACACCCAATTTCGCGCCGTAGACTGCATGTGCTAACGAACGATGGGAATCAGAATGCGTCCAAAAGCGCGAATCCGTCCGCTCAACGGTGCGAGAAAGCCCCGAAAGCTTAGCCGCTTCAGACAACCAAGAAACTGGCTCGTGGTCTCGACTGAAAAATAGAGCAGCACGAGACCGAATGATCGCAACAAGCCATAGCCGAGCGTGCGACGCAAGATGAAGAAACGATTGAAGAGATCGTCCTCAGCGGCGAGGAACGTCGAGACTCGTCCGGCGGGCGCGTGATGATGGGCCATGCGCGCCGCCGGACAGAACATGATGCGACCCACCTTGCCGAGTTTCAGACCGAGATCGACGTCCTCATTGATAGTGCAACGATGCAGAAAGAAATCCGAGAAGCCTCCCGCGCTCACAAACGCCGAGCGGCGCAACAGACTGTTTCCGGAACCCAGCCACTCGATCGGAGCCGGCGCATCCGGCACCGGGTTGAAGCCGAAACGCAATAGTGGTCCAACTACCCTTCCCTGCCACGCTCCCGGTTCGACTCCGAGTACATGGCGCAGATAAAGTTGCCAGAGGCGCGTCGGTGCGGGCCACGTTTGGTTATTGAAGTCAGCGGAAACTGCGACTACGCCGGCGTTCTGTTCCAACAACGCAAACATTTGCTCGACGCAATCGGGTTCGAGAACCACGTCGTCGTCGAGTATCAACAGGTTCTCACCACGCGCAACCTCGATCGCGGCCATGCGCTGGCGCACAGCATTGGGTGGAAACACGGGAACGTGTCTTAGCGTGAGACCAACGTCGCGCCAGCTCGGATCTGAGATCACCGCTGCTGTTTCCGAGTCGTTGCTTGCATCAGCGATCAGCACCTCGTCGATTTTGCGTGTCTGCGCGGCAAGAGATTCGAGCAGGGCGCGTAACGAGTCCGCGCGTCCAATGGTCGGCACGATCGCGCTGATGGTGCTGAGATCAGGCATTTCTATAGAACCAGAAACTCGAGCATCCGGTCGGTCGCGAGCCGTTCGACGATCGTGGCCAGAGTTTGTTTGTTGCTGTCGGGTGATCCAGACAGAGCCAATAGTTCGAGAGCGCAACGCGGAATGCCGTGTTGAAACCTAGGAAAGCTTCGAGCAAGTATTGCTCATTCAATGCCAGCCTGCGTTTCAGTAACCACTCCGCGGGATAATCGTGCGGGAAGAAAATGTCGTGGACATGAATCCACACGCCCGGCGCGAGGCTCGGCAAGATCTCGAGAAACTCGTAACAGACGTCGCTGCCGAACTTCACTGTGTGGCTTGAGTCGATGAAGAGAATGTCATTGGCTTCGAGGTGTGAGAAGAACTCGACGTCGATCTCCTCAACCGGTTTTCCAATCAATTCGAAGTTCAGCGAGGCATCTCTGAGGCGCTGCTCGGGAAATGGTTCGATGCAGGTGAGACTTCCGCTTTCGTTAAGAGCCAGGGCCTGACTTGCGATACGGGTTGAGTAACCACCGCCGATCTCGATGACTCGTTGTGGTTGCAAGTGGCGGATGAGCGAGTAGTAAACCGCGGCGTCAAAGCCGCTGAAATAGTCGTTATCGAAATCAAAATCGGTTTCGGATAGTTCGTCGCGGTAGTTTGCGAGTTGGGCAAGTAGTTCCAGTTGTTCTTCCCAGCGAAAGTCGATCGCCGGAAACGCTCGCCGTCTCTCGATCTGTTCAGTGGTGATCGCGCGAAAGTCAGGGAGAGGTTCGTAGTAGTGAACCGGGCGGATGTGATAGCCCCAGCGATCGGAGACGTCGGTTTCGGTTTGCGCAAGAAATAAGAGGTGTTTAGCGGCCCTGGTGGGGACCGTTTTGAATAACGCGAGCGCCGTGCGATCTAAGAAAGATTTGGCCACGGATTAGACGGATGATACGGATATTGACTGATAGAAGACTTCTTTGACGTGTTCGTGTGTGAAGTATTTGCGGCCGATTTCCAGGGCGCGTTTTCCGAGTGCGACGCGATGGGCCGGATCGTTTGCGAGCCGTTGGACCGCGACGCTTAATCGATCCTCGGTGTCGATTATCTCAGCGACATCAGGATTCTCGCGCGCCCAGGAGACCGCCGAGCAGTACGCCGGGCCATAGATGAGGAGTGGCAATCCGGTGGCGGTGTAATCAGCCAGCTTACTCGGAAATGCCATTTCCATGTTGTCCCGATCCGTCGTGTCAAACGACATGGGAGCAAAGAGCGCGTCGGCCTCGTCGCGCAGTCGAACTAACAGATCCGACCAGTTCACCAGTCCGCAGAACTCGGTGATTGAATCATCCAGCTCAACTGAAGTTGATGGGCCAAATACCAGTAGCCGGCCACCGACCGGTCTCAATTCGTCTTGTAACGCAGTCAACGCCCTGACGTAACCCGGCGAGTTGATCGTTCCGGCGAATGCGATCGTGAACGGCTTGTCGTTGCACGCCAAACGTTCGGGCGGAGCAGCAAACTCGGGACAGTCCTGCGCTCTGCTCGGGTAGATCACTTCAGCCGGTTTGCCGTAGCGCTCTTGATACGCGCCGCTCATCGAAGGTGAAACGCAAAGACGCGACTGCGCCTGGCGATAGACACGCGCGAAGTGTTCATCCAGCCGTTTACGAAAACTCGGAACCACATCAGCCACGCGCGGCCAATCGTCATGGACCATCAGGTGCAACGGCACCTTTCGCTTGGCCGCGATGTCGGCGGCCGCGAGCCATCCGAATCCATGCGCCACCGTCAAAACGCCCTCAACCGCAAATCCGTTTACCGACTGCGAGACTCTCGCACCCATGCGCGTTCCCTTCTGCGAGTACCAGGAGACCATATACGGATGGAATCTCGTGTTGAGCCAGCGAGGGTTTCCGATGGGATGCGATATATAGTTGACTTTGTTAAGCCGTCGTTTGGGCTGCGACTCAGCCGCCGTTTCTAAAATCGTCAGCTTCTCGGGCGGATAATCGGCCAGCAAACGATGCAACAGAGCCGAACCGTGATAAGAAGCCTCAACCGGTACGTCGCCCACATAAAGCAGCCGCGGAAACATCACAAATCGTAAACCCACCGCATCCAATCCGCCGTGAGACGCATGCCTTCTTCGAGACTGTAAGAGTTCGAGTGGTTCAGGTCGCGAACGGATTTCGACGTATCCACTCGTTTCAGTTTCGTGGTCAGGATTTCCGAGTCCTGGTAATGCACGAGTGCAGGATTTGCGCCAGTGACTTTGAGTACAACGTCTGAGAGTTCTTCGATTGTGTGCAGGTCGGTGCCCCCGACGTTGTAGGTCTCGCCGGCGCGAAAGTTGTTCGTGATGTTCGCGACTGTGCGCACCGTGTCGGCCAGGTAAGTCGAAGTCCGCGAATGACCGCGGAAGACGGTCCAGGGCAGTCCGTGTAGTGCGCAGTAAAGAAATCTGCAATTGACCGAACGATAGGGACTGTAGTACTCGCCCGGACCATAGGTATTGAACAATCGCACGACGACCGATTCAGTGCCGTACTGCAACGCGGAGTTGCGGATCTGCATTTCGTTGACCCACTTCGTCATGGCGTAATCGTTCAACTGCTTGATCTCGTGATCGTCCATCACTGTTTCGACCATCAGGTCGGGCCAGTCGCCGTAGACTTCTGACGATGAGAAATGGATCAGGCGAAACTTCAAACGTTCCTGAAGTCGAATGACGTTCTTCGTGCCGATCGCATTTGTGCGCCAGAGGGTTTCGTAGAAGTCTTCGCCGTTCCAACGGCCAAACTCCGCGGCGCAGTGATAGACGTAATCAAATGGACCGCAACGCTCGAAGACGCGTTCGAGTTGACGAAAGTCGCCGACGTCGCAGCGCGCGTAGAGTGGCACTTCCACATCGGTGCGTAAGCTGAAGCCGATCTCGTCGGGCTGGTGTTGCAGATCGCACGAGACGACGTGATGGCCGCGGTTGCGCAGTTCCGCGATCAGGCCGGCGCCGACTGTGCCCAAACCGCCTGTTACGAGGATTCTCATTTTAAGTTCAGAGTTCAACCTTTAGGTTGTTTTTGCGCAACAGCAAGCTAAAGCTTGAACTCTGAACTGAACGCGTTAATCCATCCTTTGACGTCATCCGGTTCGAGAGTCTTGCTCTTTTCCTTCAATACTCGCTCCAGCGACCGCATCGTGCTTGATTTCGTGAGACCGTTCCAGACCAAACCCGTCCAGGGGTTGTAGACCTTGAATGAATATTTCTGTCTGAAACCGGATGCCGCACGCCGATATTCGTTGACTTCATAGTCGTGGATCGCAATCCACGGTCGTCGCGGATCTTTAGCGCCGATCGCCCGAATCGTCGCCGAGCGTTGTGCCGCGGTCTTGGAATCGTCAACCAGAATCAAGTCAAACGTTTCGAGATTGATACTCGGGATCGCCTCAGCGATCTCTCCATTTACAAATGTGAGTGTCGAGCGTTTATTGCTTCTGGCGATTTCGGCGATCGTCTCGGCCCACGAAGGGTCGTTTTCAACCGATTGCAGTCGTTCGAGATACGGAAAGGCCTTGCGATTCAAGAACGTAACTGTGCTGTAGTAACCGCAACCAAGCTCAAGCACGCTTCTGATTTCACGAACCCTTGCCAGTCCGATCAGAATCGGCATGTGTGTCGCGTAGTCGTTGCGCGCACGAGGCGGGGAAAAGAATCTCCCGCAAAGGCGCAAAGGCGCAAAGAAAGGCGTCAGGTTGTTCCGGAGACCTAAGATTGACATTGCGCCTTTGCGCCTTTGCGCGAGTAATCTAGTGCTCGGGCTCTGAGACCAACGTTACCAAACCAGCTATCGAGCTTGCGCCCACCGTAAACCTCGGTCTCAGCCACCTCGAACTCGAACGTCTGGGGAACGATCTCCACCAACCCACGAGCCATGTCTTTCAGATGAATCTCCAACTGATACGAACCGGGCAGCAGCGGCAGCGATTCGATCGTGAATCCGAGTTCAGCAGGCGCGCCTGGCGGAAGCGAGGCCGTGGTAATGAAGTCTTTCAAATCAAGACCGGTTAACCGTCGCGATTCGATCGTGAGAATCGAAACGTAGAGTCCAGGATCCTGGATGACAGTCTTCGGAACGAACCGCACCTTCACTTGCACTTGATCGAAAGTCTTGATCACTGGGCCGGCCGCAGATTCGATGTCCACCGAGGTGACGGAGAAAGTATTTGTCTCAACCGTCTCGGCGCCTGATTCCGCGGAACTGATTCTCGAAAGGTATTGATCGACTGTTTGATTGATCTCGCCGTGTGCTACGACGGCTCCCTTCTCCACGATGAGTGCTTGCGCGCAGATGCTCCGCACAGCAGACATGTTGTGACTCACGAAAAGAATCGTGCGACCTTCGGTTCCGATCTGCCGCATCTTGTCGAAGCACTTCTTTTGAAACTGCGCATCGCCGACCGCGAGAACTTCGTCAACCAGCAACACTTCCGTTTCGAGATGCGCGGCGACGCCGAAGGCGAGCCGGACGTACATGCCGCTTGAGTAACGTTTGACGGGAGTGTCAAGAAACCTTTCGACTTCGGCGAAGGCGACGATCTCGTCGAACTTGCGATCGATCTCGGCTTTGCGCATGCCGAGTATTGCGCCGTTGAGATAGATGTTTTCGCGGCCGGTGAGTTCGGAGTGAAAGCCTGTGCCGACTTCCAGCAAGGAGCCGACGCGGCCGTGAATCTTTGCAGAGCCGTGCGTGGGAGCGGTGATGCGCGAAAGGATCTTGAGCAAAGTGCTTTTCCCGGCGCCGTTGAGACCGATGATGCCGGCGACTTCACCGCGCTGGATCTCGAATGAGACGCCTTTGAGCGCCCAGATGTGACCGTTGCCGTTGGAGCGTCTGAAAGGGCTGCGCGTGATGGCTTCGCGCAGGGTTTGATGACGCTCGGGAGAGCCGATCTCGTATCGTTTGCTGAGACGTTCGCAGCGAATTGAGACGTCAGCCATTTCTTTGGGCAAAGACATTAACCACAAAGACATGAAGACACAAATTCAATCAATTTTACTTTGTGTCTTCGTGTCTTTGTGGTGAAAAACACCTGCGACTCTAGCCGGCTTCCTTCTCGTAGTACTTCTGCCCGTAATAACTCTGGTAGTAGTAATAATCGTTCGATTGCAGGTTCACGTTGTTGAGCACCACGCCGAAGATCTTCGCGCCGACGTCATTCAACAACTGTTTCGATCGACGCACGATGTGTCGCGAGCTCTTTCCGCCATGCACCACCAGCAACACGCCATCCACCATCGTCGAGATCAGCACGCCATCAGTAAACGAACTGACTGGCGGTGAATCGACCACCACGTGCGTGTAGTTTGCCTGCAACGCTGCGACCAAGCGTCGCATTTGATCCGATCCCAAAAGCTCCGCCGGATTCGGTGGGATCGGCCCCGAAGTCAGAACGCTCAAACCACTCGCTTCATCATGACGAACCATCTCCAGCATATCGTCTTCCGAGATGTCGCTCGAAAGAATCGAGCTGAGGCCTTCCTGACGGTTCATCCCGAATATTGTTTGCAGACGCGGACGCCGCATGTCGGCGTCGATGATCACGACGCTCGCGCCGGTTTGAGCGAGGCTTATTGCTGTGTTGACCGCGGTCGTGGTTTTCCCTTCACCCGGAAGACTCGAGGTCACGAGCAACGATTTCGGCGCGCGGCCTGCGGTGGAAAGCAATACCGAAGTACGCAAGTGTCGATAAGCTTCGGCCAGCGGCGAACGCCCATCGACGTTCATCAAGAGTTCCGAATTGCTGGCGCCGTTGCCGTTCTGCTTTTGCAGTGCCGTCGCTCCGGGAAGCACGCGACGGCGCGCGGCATGTCCAACGGAAGGGATCACCGCGAGCGCCGGCAGGTGGAGCACGCGTTCAACTTCCTGAGTTGAATGAACGGTGTCGTCCAGGTACTCAAAGAACAACGCCAGACCTATACCCAAGCCGATCGAAAGAAAGAACGCCACGATGATCGTGCGCGCGCGGTTGGGACCAACCGGGGTGTCGGGCGTGAGCGCGTAATCGACGATCGAGATGTTATTCGGCTTGCCGGCCATCACGACGTCGTTCTCTTTTGCGCCCTGAAGCAAGCCGTTGAGCAGAGACTTGTTGGTCTCGATCTCCTGTTGAATGATGCGGTAGTTGATTGCCGCTTCGTTCTGCGTGAGCGTTTGCGCACGCTGCTGTTCGAAAGACTTGCGCAACGACTGTTCGCGCTCCAGTGTTTGTTGGTAACGAGTGTGCAGATTCGTCAGCAGCGTGTTCGACTTACGGCCACGCAAGTCCTTCAACTGTTTATCGAGTTCGCCGATCTGCTGGTCCACTTCCTTAACTTCCGGCGCCTCTTCAGTCGCATCAACCAGCAACTGCGCGCGCTTTTGTCTCAGATCGACGAGCTTCGTTTCGATCTCGTTTGCTTGTTTCGGATCTGAGTCAGCGAGTGCGTCCGCGGCATTCGGCAAACGTGCGGCGTTGTAAGCAGCTTCGGCGGTTTTCCGATCGTTTTCGGCTTCAAGCAATTGGCGATTAAGGCCCGCGAGCCGCTCCACGACAGTGTTTTGGTTGGGATCGAGCGAGATGATCTGGTTGTTCTTCGCGTAATTGACCAGCCGCTCTTCCGAGGTGCGAATCTGTTGCTGAAGTTCGGCGATGCGCTTTTGGAGAAAATCGCCCGTCGTGCTGTTTGCTTCAGTTCTCTTCTCAAGATTCGAGAAGACGTAAGTCTCGGCAATCGCGTTTACGACCTTTGAGGCCACTTCCGGATACCAGTGTGTGAACTTGATGTCGATGAGACGTGTTTCCTTGTAGTAACCACGCGTCTCTTTCACCGGATCGACTTTGAGACCGCTGAGAATCGTGTTGACGTACGGCGCGAGTCGTTTCGCTTCGTTCAGGTCCTCGCGCGCAGTTGCCTGCGCCACACTGTTTGTGAGAGGTAGTTGCTCCTGAGTCCTGGAACCAGCATCAGGTGCGCTACCTCCGATTCCCGCCATCCGCAGAATTCTTCGCCACGTTGATGATCGCTGTTCGGGACTGCCCTTAAAGAAATCGGGATTGTGTTCGAGATCGAGAGTACGCACGACTCGTCGCATCAATCCGGGACTGACGAGAATCTGTAGTTGCGTGTTGAAGTAGATCGGATCGTCGCTGGGGCCGTAGAGAGGGCGCGTATTGTTGACGAGCGAGCCGCTGTCTTCGAGATCCACCTGGACTCGCGCCTGCGCTTCGTAGAAGTCAGGCTTCCGCGCGACGTACACGATCGCGAGCATCGTGACGAGCGCAACGATTCCAAGCACCAGCCAGAGACGCTTACGGATCGCGCGCCAGTAGTCGAGCAGGTGGACTTCGTTCGCGGCGTTTGGGTCGACGCCGTAGTTGTAGGACTGTGGTGGTTCGATAGGACGGTCGAGTGCCTCGAGAACCGCGTCCCGCTTCACAAGATCTTTGGTTGGTTTCATTGTTTTGAATAGGTCCTTTTTTCTGGACCTATGGGAGCTGATTAAGGAACGACTCGTACGGGAAGTTGGCCCACACCTGGAACAACACCCTGAACCAGGCTGCGCAAAAAACTCTTGCCCGCGGAAGTCGGGACGTCGATGATATCGTTTGGTAAGAGTGCCAGATCCTCTGAACTTTTCTTTTCGATCGCGGAAAGGTCGACGGTGATCTCCTTCCGGATCGTCGTGCCGGGTTCCTGACGGAGTACGCGGATCTTATCCTTTTTTGTATCTTGTTTGAGGCCGCCTGCCATTGCGATCGCACGCGTCAACGTGATCGGTTCGCGCAGCGGAATCGTCAGCGGCATGAAGACGTTGCCGACAACGTAGACCTGATCCGCTTCCGGCAAAGTCACGATGTCTCCGGCTTCGAGATACGGGTTCGACTTCGGATCGCCCTGCAAAACGTCGCTCAACTTGTAACTGGAGAAAATTGACGCTGCCTCATTCTCGTCGGCAGGTTCTTTACAAAGCGAAGCACCGGTTGAGTGAACGATGTTGATGGTTTGACCGGCTCTCGTGGATGGCCCCTTCGCGTAGGTCAGGAGCTCGAGTAGCCGCACACGCCGCTGCAATTCGAAGCGGCTTTGATCGTTCACCGCGCCGATGATCGCCACCTGCCGCGAGTGATATTCCTTGATGAAAACGTCTACCTGAAGGTTCTTGTAGTACCTGGCATAACGCGTGGAGATCTCTTTTGCGAGTTCGCCTTCCGTCTGGCAAGCGGCTTTGATCTCGGTTTCGATCAAAGGCATGCGGATCATGCCGTTGCCTTCAACGCGCACCGATTCGCGCGAGAGGTGCGGACGGTTGTGAATGCGAATGTCGAGCACGTCAGCCGGACCGATGCGATAACGATCGTCCTGCTGCGCACTCGCCAGAGAGCCCGCCAGAAACGCCAGTAGCACAAAAAGTCTAGCCATCAATCACTCCATCAAATTTTTTGAACCACAAAGACACAAAGACACAAAAACAGAGCCTGTTATTCTTTGTGTCTTCGTGTCTTTGTGGTTCAAACAAGGTCTACGTTCAAGACTATTTTCCCGACATCCCAATCCGACGCGACAAGAGCGCCTCACGCATGTGATTCGGATGGGCCAGGTTCAGAACCGTATTGCTCAACAACACTAACAACTCCTCGTGCTCTCGTCTGAAGAGCCCCGTCAGCGGCTGGTCGCCCGTCTTCATGACCACGCCGTCTCTCACCCACTGCCAAAACTGCTTCTGTGTTGTCCAAAACTGTTTCCGGTCGCGACAAACTACAAGCGCCGTCTTCTTCTTCCGCTTTTTCTTTTTGTTCGTTTGAGTGTTCATCTTTCTCCGGATACACCTCGACCCTTGCGTGTCAACAACCGAAAAGCGTGGCCACACACAGAACCCCGTAGGGAAACCTCTCATGCGAGGCAGCAGCTAGTTGTCAAAACGGCACACAAATCTCCACAGCCGTATCGTCGCAATTGCGGATTCGACGGTTGTGTTACTCAGCGCGACTAATGAAGGTGAGTGTGCGGAACTGGATTGTGTAGTGACGTTACCTAATTCGTTAAGGGACATCAATGTCTCAATGAATCACTGCCGGCGACAACTTTGTCGGGAAGCTCCGCGCAATCCAAAGGACCCAGTTTGAAGTGCATCGAGAGACTAATTATTTCGATTGCATTATGTCAAGTTTAATTCTTTTACAGGATTACAGGATTTTCATGATAAGAGAAAACATCCTGCTCATTCTGTTAATCCTGTCTATTCATCACGATAGTTGATCGACCATCTCACACCAGAGATGACCGATGGTGATATGAGCCTCCTGAATTCTTGACGTTCGATTTGAAGGCACTGCAACTGAAACTTCGCAAAGCAAACCAAGCGGTTCAGCAGTCGCGCCGGTCAGAGCAATTGTCTTACAGCCAAATTCTCTCGCCCGCTCCGCAGCGCGCAAAACATTCTTCGACTTTCCACTCGTGCTGATCGCAACGAGCACGTCGCCTGATTGCGCCAGGCCCGCGACCTGTCGCGCAAAAACTTCTTCGTATCCGAGATCGTTGCTAACTGCCGTCAGCGCAGACGTATCAGTGGTCAGTGCAATCGCAGGCCACGAACGGCGCTGCTTTTCGTAACAGCCGACGAGTTCCGCGGCGATGTGTTGCGCATCCGCCGCGCTGCCGCCGTTACCGCAAAGCAACACCTTCTTCCCGCTGGTGAGTGCTTCGCAGATCATTTGTCCGGATTGCTCGATGGCAGGGAGAGTAGCGTCGATTAGGTTTTGAATTATTTCGAGATGCTCTTGTAGGGACTTGGTCAAAAAATTCACACGCGGAAATTATCACAGATCACACGGATGCACTACGGATAAATCCGCGTCTTCTGTGGCTAATCTGCTGTTTGGTGTATTATGCAGCCCCGTTAACTCACATATGAGCAATTCAAATCCAACGCCGATGCTGCGTCAGTACCAGGAACTGAAGCAGCAACATCCCGGGACCCTGCTGTTTTTTCGTCTCGGTGATTTTTATGAACTCTTCTTCGACGATGCGGTTACGGGTTCAAGAGAACTACAGATAACACTCACTGCGCGTCACAAGGAGAGTGGGAATCCGATTCCGATGTGCGGTGTGCCTCATCACTCCGCTGCAAACTACATTGCAAGACTGGTTCGCAAAGGGTATCGCGTCGCGATTTGTGAACAGACCGAAGAAGCGGGAAAAACGAAGAAGCTCGTGCGGCGTGAAGTCGTTCGCATCGTCACACCGGGAACACCGATCGATCCGCAGTTGCTCGAAGCGCGCGAGCCTGTGTTTCTGGCGGCGATCTGCACTGCGGGAGAAACGATCGGCGCGGCGTTTTTGGATATTTCGACTGGCGAGTTTCGTGTAACGCAGGAGAGTGGACGTGATTCGTGGACGCGTATTCGTGCGGCTCTGGAATCGTATGCACCGCGGGAGCTGTTGTTTCCTGCTTCGTTAGGTGCGCTGATCAAGAGTGGACTTTCGGGAAAGACGCACACAGCGCCGTTGCCTCTGCAAGGTAATGGCGCCGTGGAGCCTGACACGTCCGGAAATGAATACGGGTTCGCAGCCACGCTGACTCCGCTCGATGATTGGCAGTGGCAGAAAGAAGACTGCGCGAACCTGCTGCTCGATCATTTCAAAGTGCGGACGCTTGATGGCTATGGTCTCGCGCGAAAGGATGAAGCGATTCGTGCGGCGGGAGCTTGTCTGGCTTATGCGCGCGACACTCAACGCGCCGCGGCGACACACGTCACCGATCTTGTTTACTTCGAACCGCAGGATCATCTCGTACTCGACAGTGTTACGGTGCGCAATCTGGAACTCGTTGAGTCGTTAGCCGGTGGGAGTGGGCGCTCCCTGTTACAAGTAATCGACGAAACGGTTACCGGCATGGGCGGGCGACTCTTGCGCGCGTGGCTGCTGCGTCCGTGCGTGAAGCGTGGTGAAGTCGAGGCAAGACTAACCGCTGTTCAGGATCTGTTTGATTCGCACGCGCGACGCGACAAACTGCGGGCGCTCTTGAAAGAGGTGTCAGATCTCGAGCGCGTGATTGGTCGAATCAGTTTGGGCTCGGCGACACCACGCGATCTTGTCGCGATGTTGCGTTCGCTCAACCAGGTGCCGGCTATTCGCGAGGTATTGAGCGGGCTAAACGCTTCATTGCTTGAAATCCTCTCTGAACATACCGACGAACTTCCTGACATCCGTGATCTGATCACACGAGCGATCAACGACGACCCACCGATCAAACTAACCGATGGCGACACCATTCGCGAAGGATATTCCGCGGAACTCGACGAACTGCGATCGACAAGCCGAAACGCGAAACAGATCATCGCGGCGCTCGAAGCCAGCGAACGCACCCGCAGCGGTATCAATAACCTGCGTATTCGCTTCAATGGTGTCTTCGGCTACTTCATCGAGGTTTCGAAAGCCAATGCCGCGCGGGTGCCCGTTGAATATGAGCGGCGTCAGACGCTTGCGAATGCCGAACGCTTCACCACGCCTGAGCTGCGCGACTGGGAGAAAAAGGTTCTCGGCGCCGAAGAACGCATCATTCAACTCGAAACTGAACTGTTCACCGACGTCTGTCGCCAGATAGCTGCGGAAACAAAACGTATCCAGATGACTGCACGCGCGCTCGCAGCGCTCGATGTGCTCGCGTCTTCTGCCGAAGTGTCGGCGCGCCGGCGTTATGCGAAGCCATTGCTGCACGACGGCGACGAGATGGAGATCATCCAGGGGAGACACCCGGTGATCGAAGCGTTCATCGACGAACCTTTCGTCCCAAACGACATCTTTCTCAACAACTCGACCGATCGTCTGTTGATCATCACTGGTCCAAACATGGGCGGCAAGAGCACGGTGCTGCGACAGACTGCGATCATCTGCATCCTCGCACAGACCGGATGCTTTGTGCCTGCCGAACGTGCGCGTCTGCCGCTGCTGGATCGCATCTGGACTCGGGTCGGAGCCTCGGACGACCTCACGCGTGGCCGCTCGACGTTCATGGTGGAGATGACTGAGACCGCCGCGATCCTGCACAGCGCGACGCCACGATCGCTCGTGCTGCTTGATGAGATCGGACGCGGTACGGCAACGTTTGATGGTCTCTCGATCGCGTGGGCTGTGGCCGAGTACCTGCACAATTCTGCGGACCACGCCGCGAAGACATTGTTTGCTACTCACTACCATGAGCTTACGGAACTCGCGGAGCGACTACCCGGCGCACAGAACTACCAGATCACGGCGACTGAACGAGAAGGTGAAGTCGTGTTTCTGCATCGACTGGAGCGCGGGCGTGCGTCGAAGTCTTATGGCATCGAGGTGGCGCGACTAGCGGGCTTGCCGCCAACTGTGCTCGCCAATGCGCGAGACGTGCTGGCTCGGCTGGAGCGGTACGAGTTAGATGTATTTGCGAAAGAGGAGACGAATGGCGCCCTTGAAAAAGCCGGCCGTCGCAAAGCCGCGGCGCAGGCGTCGCTCTTCGACCTCGTTAATCAAAAGGTGATTGAAGAAATCCGTGACGCGCCGGATCACGTCAGCGGTGAGGAAGCCAAAGAACTGTTGCTTCGCCTGAAGCAACGTTTAATGTAAACACGGATGACACGGATGAAATCCGGATTTTATCCGTCTGATCCGTGTTATGGCTTGTCACGAACGCGGAACCAATCACCCTTGCCGTCGTTGGTTCGGAGCATCCGCAACATCTCTTCATACGTAAACGGCCGTGCACCGCGTCTTCCGAACACTGAAACCTGATTGCCGCTCTCGTCCACCGCGCGATCACGGTCCAACGGCTTCGAAATGCCGAGCGCCTCGCCTTTTGTCCTAAACGTCGCGATCAGCACCGGTCTTGGTCGCGGACTAAATCCGGCATACTCCGGCATCGTTTCCGGCGAAGTCAGTTGCAGGATGCGCATCCCGTTCTTCCCGTCAGCCACGTACGCAAACAGACTCGCATTCGTCATTGCGACTTTCACCTGGTGTACGTCGTTCAGCCTTCCTTCGGCGTTGTACATCTGGTCGAGTCGTGGCTTCTCAGGTTGTTCCACGTCGACGATCGCGATTCCATCCTTGCCGTTCGCGACATATGCATACGTTCGGGCGACGTAAACATCGTGCGCATGCGCAAGCGGAACAAAAGCACCTTCAACCAATCGCGCCTGTTCCGGCGTAGTTACATCGACAACCTTCAGTCCCTCCTCGTCGGTCACAAACGCATAACGAAACTGGATTGCAACGCTGCTCGGATGTTTCAAACCGATTCGATTTACGATCCGCGGATTCAGCGGATCATCGATGCTGAGTATCACCAGTCCCTGGGCTGTCGTGATGAACGCGTAGTTGCCCGCGATCGCGATGTTGTTTGCATCGTTGAGTGCGCCGTCAGGATTGAAAGCGCCACGTGGAAACTTTGCCGGATCGAGCGCGCGTTTCAGATAGTTATTCAACGGATCGCCGTCCAGAAGCGTTGCGGCGTTAACGAGAATCAGCCCTTCATACTTATCGACCACGTAAAGGTAGGCGTAGAGCGGATGAATCGGTTGTTCTTCGTTGACCAACTGCTTCCGCGCGTCGCCTGTCAAGGTTGCCGCGCTGATCGGATCGATCATCGACCCATCCGCCTTCACACGCCAGCGCCCCGGGTCAACGGCAAGCGTCGTCGGCGCCGCAACGGCGGTCGCGTATTTCGTCTTCACCCAAAACTTCTGTCCAAATCGCGACACGGGCGCCGTCACGATCCGCTCGGAAAAACCTTTCTGATCGATCTGCGCCACGTCGTAGACGCGTAGTCCGCCTTCACCAGCCGCCACGTATGCATACTCACCACGCAACTGCACCTGCAACACGCGCGGATTGCCGACGTGCTCGTAAAAGGTCTTCAACTCGCTGCCGCCGCGAACAAAGCGATCGTAGTTCGACGGGTAAGCGATCTTTTGCAATGTGCTGCCAATCACCGCCTGCGGCTCAGTGTGTTCCGTGGCTACGACCACATCCAGTGAATGGTCGGCAGCGATATAGATGTAGCGCCCCATGAAGTTGACGAAGTTTGTTCCCTGCAACAACAACTGCGCCAGCCACGCATTGTTGTCGTTCTTCTCCGAGACGTGACAATCGCTGCATGCTTTGGTTTCCGTGGAACGAACGGTGTGCGGCACGTGTGTGTTGAAAGCCTGTCCGGCAAAACCTTCGGCGGAAGTCGTCTGTTGCTGTGAATAGATCCACTCGCGGTTCTGATTCTGCGAACTCACCAGTACCGCCGACGATGAACGCACCGGCGCGATGCGATTGCCAGTGACCGTGCCATCGCGGCCGAGCATGAAAATGTCGTCGCGCAGCACCTGGAAGTTGTACTGCGTGTAGTTGCGCGTGTTGCCGCCCTCGTTGTGACGATTCGGCATCTTGCGATTCGCCTGCATCGAGAGGTGACAACCAAAACAGCTCGTCACCCACGAAGAGTGGCACGCAACACACGTCATGTTGCTGTCGCGATGCGCAAGCTGGTTGTCGTCGGAAGGAACGTCGCCCCACGTCTTGTTGTCTTTGCGCATGGTCTTCGCGTAGCGAGACTTCTCGTTGTAGTCGCGACTGCCCTGCGTCACAGTGTCGATGGTCTGCGGCACACGCCACCAGCGTCCAGGCACGACCATGGAGTTCTGCATGACGTCACCGGTTTTCAGATCGATGTCGACACCTTTGTCGTCTTTACGTTTTCGATCGCGGGTGGCGCGCTGGAAAAGAGGAATGCGAGCGCCATCGGGATCGCGCACGCGAATACGCGTCAGATCCTGGCCGGCTAATGGCTGATTCTGAGATTTGCGTCGCTCGGCGGCTGTTCCGGTGGCAACAGCGGCAGCAGGACCGGAGGTAAAGAGTGTCGCTTTCTGTTTTATACTTCCATGACAGTCTTCGCACGCGATCTCGATCGCGGCGCGTGGTTCGTTGTAGAGATTGCCGTCGCCGTGTGAATCCTGACGGAAGTGACAATCGACGCAGTGCATTCCTCTTTCGGCGTGAATGTCGTTCAGATGCACGGCCTTTTCGAACTTCTGTGGATCGTCGGGTGAAACGATGCTTCCCTGGGCGTCGAGCAGGTTGCCCTTTCGATCTCGCTTGAAGACTTTGCGAAACAGCCAACCGTGACCATGCGAATCGGCGAACTGCGTGTTCTTCAACAATGCGTTGAAGTTCGGGGTACCAGTGTCTTTCAGGAAATCGAAGTTGGACCACAACCCACGCAGGCTCGATCCTTCAGGATTGCGATTCAGTTTTTCCTGCTCTTCGTCCTGACTCGGATTGTGCTGCGTCGCCGGATACATCTTCGTGCCGTCGCTCTCGTTGTCCCACCAGGTTAGTCCCTGATAACTCGCGACCATGTTCGTGCCCGGATGCATGTGGCAGACCATGCACTGCGACGTTGGAATCTGACTGGTGAACTGGTGCTTGATCGGGTGTCCTGATTGGTTCTTCGGGATCGAGGTGTCGGCAGTTTGCGAACGCCCGAGATTTCCCGCCTGGTTATAAGAAGCGGAGTGAGCCGGATCGCGATCGTTCGCATAGATGACGTGACACGCGGAGCAGCCGGAGGAACGATAGTCTCCCGGATGGTCGTTTGTACCGAGATGATTCAGCGTCGGATCGAGCAGTCGCGTCTTTTGTAATCCGAGGAAAACCGGATCGGTTCGTTGGGCCGTGCCAAAGCCGCGCGGGCTCAGTCCCTTGTCAGGCTTGCCTGGTTCTTCCTCTTTGTCGGGAAGTCCGACTTCAAGCCGCCGCTTTCCACCGCGCTCAAACACCCGCAGCACGTTTCCGGGTTGAGAGATCTCCCAGCGCGGAATCGGATCGAGCAAACTCAGGAAGCCTCTGGTTCGTCGCTGCTCTTCGGTACTCGATTGCAGGAGTGTTTGCGGTGCGCCCGATTCGCTGTAACTCTCTCCGAAACGTGCATCCTTCAAGTGAAAACTGCCGTTGTTATAAAGCGCGGCGCCCCAGAGCATCGCGCCGTGCGTCATCATGCTGCGCGAAACGTTCTTCGACTCGATTTCATGACACGCAGACCCGGCGCAGGTCTTTGCGACCACGCGAAGGTCGCCCGGATTAACAAAACGCACGAACTCCAAACTCTCGCGCGTCAGCAGCGTGTTGGACCGTTCCGGATTCGCGCCACTGTATTTTCCGTTGCGCTGCCACGCGCGTGGAAACATCGGTCTGACGTGAGCTTCTTGTTTGACGCGTTCGATCTCCTTCGGATCGTCGCTCGTCTTGCGAGGCACCGGATTTCCTCCGTGACACGCTGTACAACTCAAACCGACCGCATCCTTGCCGTCCTTCAACTTCTCGAGCGTCTCAGTAGTGCCGTACTTATGCATCGGCTCGATTAACCCGTGACACGACACACAACCTTCCACCTTTGGACTTTGTGCTGAAGGGACCTGGACCAGCGCCAAGGCAGATGATGCCCAGTCAACTGTTAACCACAAAGACACAAAGACACAAAGTATCGAAAAACAGATTAGTGTCTTTGTGTCTTTGTGGTTAATCTTTTTCGGAATCATTGTTCTCAAAAGACCAGTTTCATTTGCGCAAACAACGAGTACAACGCTTTTTTCGGACTGATCACATTCGGCTGGCAAAAATCCTCGACGCCCGGCGGACAGTTTCGGTTCGCATCGGTAAAGATGTCGCGAAAACCGCGCCCAGTCTGTAACGTCGAAGCTCCAAAAGTCAGCGTGAAGTTATTAATTAGAAAGGGCCGGTACGCCACACCCAGGCTGTAATCGAATCCGATATCGTGCCGGATGCGATTCTGAAACAGCACCAACTCGAGCGGCTCCGTTCGATGAAATCGCAAATAGTTCACGTTGGCGACGGCTTTGATTCGTTGCGTGACTTCTACGTCCATCCCGGCGTTGTAGATAAAGATTCCCGGGTTAACGAAATTCGCCTGGCCCTGGATTTTACTACTTCTCAAACTCGGCAAGAGACTATTGGGTTGGACCAGGCCAAGGCCGGTTTGCGTCAGACGGATCCCATTCCTCACCCAGAATGAAAACTGACCGCCGACAAAATTCGGATCGTCGAAGATGGCGTCGAATCCCGAACCGCGCTCGTCAGTGGGGTTCGCGTCGCCCTGCGCCCAGAAGAAAGAGCTCTTGAAACGAAGGTAATCGCGATCGACAGAAGCCTCGACTGCCGCCATGTTGGATCTCACTTCGACTCGGCGGCCCGCGATCGGATTATGCTCATCATGTCCGAACACAAAGTAATAAGCGTTCGACAGGTTGAGGCGGCCGAGGTGGCCATCGCCGCTGAAACCGAGATAACCGACTTTGACCGCGTGGGGCCTGACGTCGCCGATCAACGCTGGTCGCACCAGAAAACCGTTGCGATCGAATTTGACGCTGCGGCGGTCGTCGTTGTAGTGAAAACTTCCCTGAACCGTGTAGCCCTTGCGAATGAAGTCCTGGCGAAAGATGTTTGCGATGTAGACGTTCTGATGGCGCGTGTCGAAGCGATTCAAGCCGCTGTTCGTGTCTTTCTCGAGCATTGAGAAGTAGGCAGCATTGAACTGATAACGGTTGTTATCAAACGCGCCAAAGACTCGCGCACCGAGGTTGTTGTCGGAAAAGATGAAGCCGCGAAAGTCAGAAACGAATGGTTGGATACCGGCGCGGACCGATACGAAGTCGTAGTTGGCATTGATGTCGGCGAGCTTCACTTCGCCGAAGGCTTCTTCGAGTGAAGCGTGCCAGTCGGTGCGGTTGGTGCCGCGGCGCACGTCGATATTCACGACACCGTTTTCGCGTGCGTCGAGGTAATTCGGAACGCTGAATGTCGGCGAGAACTTTATGGCCCAATCGCGGGGCTTGAAAGTCGTATCGCCGTGAAACAGTTCGAAACTGAATTGCAGGGTCTCGCTTGCAGCAAACTGCTCCGGGCGGCCGAAGAATTCGCCACTTACCGGATCGACACTACTGACATCTGAAGGCGTCGGCGCGCGGCGTTGCTCGACATTCGTGCTGCTCACCGCCGTGAGAATCAGGAAGAGTTTGTCGCCGCGGATTGGAAAATCGCCTTTCAGAACGCTTTGATTGTAAGGATCCCACCAGCGCCCGCGTTTGAATGGAATGTCACGGCCCCTGGCCCCTCGATCGCCGTAACGATCGTATTCGGGAAAGGTTACACGCCAGCGATCTGACGTTTCGCGGCTCTGTGGCGGCGCCGGTTGGCCTGTTGGCGGCGGTGCGAGTGAGATGTCGATTACAGTCTCTTTGCCGGGTTCGATGATAACGTTCTCGATCGTGTCACCGCGAACGATTGCAAAGTCGCCATAGTTCTTGTCTTTGTCAAACTGAGCGATGTTTGGCTGGTCCAACCTGAGGCGATATGCCCCGGCGTCGAGTTTGATGGAATAGGTTCCATCGGATTCAGTTCGGATGCGTCGTGTTTTGCGAGTGACCTGATTGGTGACGACAACGACAACTCCCGCTGACGGCGCACCTGCGGCTGAACGGACGACACCCTTGAGACGACCTGTCGTCTGGCCCAACGCCGTCAGACAGCTTGCCAGCAGGAAGAATGTCAGGAGTGCAATTTGGATCGAATAACGCCTCAAGCTTGTTAAAGACAGAAGCGACCGACAGAAGTACGTCGCTGCCTTGTAACATATGAGTCGGCGTTAACGGAAGATTTTTTCGTTGGGCCGGCGTCTAGCTGAAGAAATCAGATGCCTTTATTACCTTGACGTTGCAGAAATGCTGGATCGCTTTGAAGTCGCGCCAGTTCTCGGTAACTATGGTTGCTTCCCGGCGGCGAGCACTGGCGGCAAGAAGTACATCGAGCGCCATCCGTTGCGATGCTCCCGGTTGCAATCGGCTCAACCTGCCTCTTTCAAGCTTCCGTCGCCGTTGTGTAAGCCAGAACAAGATCCGTCCGGCAAGCAACCAATCAGCAGCGTTTGGAATAAGAAGCGAGTCGTCCTCAAGATACTGCTGGTGCCATAACTCATATCGCTTGCGTTGGCTGTCATCCGAAGCGCTGGCTGCTAATTCCAAGAGCACAACCGCAGACATCAAGAGCCAGCTCGTTCTGCCGGGACTCCCAAGCATTTTTCTGCAAATGATTACAGACGTGTCGTAGGTGAAGTACGGCATCGCACAAGACCTTCCTGATGTTGGCGCCGCTACTGGCGATGATAGTTATCGTAAGCCATCTGAAAGCACTCTAAGGTGAGTGCCTCTCGTTTAGCTAAACGCTTTTCGCGCTCTTCCTTGGTTTCCAGCGTTCCGTCTTTCTTAACCAGGTAACCGTAAGGTTTGACCTTGTAGCCTGGTGGCGCCTTCTTGCCAGGGATGGCCTTTTTAGCGGCAGACTTTTTCTTGCTCTTCGCTGTTGTGAGTGTTTTCTTCTTCATTGCCGCCAGAATACTCGACAAGTGATTACCGAGCAACCGAATATTCCTCGCCGCCGTAAGCTAACGGAAGAAATCGGACGCCCTAATCAGCTTGACGTTACAGAAACGCTGGATCGCTTTGAAGTCTTTCCAGTTCTCGGTAATTATTGCTGCATTCCAACGCCTTGCACTGGCGGCGAGTAGTGCGTCGAGGGCCATTCTTTGCGACATGCCCGGGTCAAGCCGGCGCAACTTACCCCTATCGAATTTTCGGCGTCGCCGCGTAAGCCAAAACAGAATCTTACCGGCGAACAACCAATCGTCCTCATTAGGGCTCATCAACGATTCCTCTCGCTGACAGGTTCTGAAGATGAACTCGTAGAGTTTACTTACCGAGTCGTCCTCCGCACTCGCCATCAATTCCAACAGAACGATTGACGATACGACAAGGCCTGCGCTCGCGTTATGTAAGTCGACTACTCGTCTTGAGATGACTACCGATGTGTCGTAGGTGAAGTACGGCATCAAAAACTCCCTTAGTTTTTAGCTCAAGCTATTGTCGGTGATAGTTATCGTAGGACATTTGAAACGCGCGCAGTAAGAGGGCGTCTCGTTTCGCCAAACGCTTTTCGCGCTCTTCCTTGGTTTCCAGCGTTCCGTCCTTCTTAACGAGGTAACCGTTAGGTCTGACCTTGTAGCCTGGCGGCGCTTTCTTGCCGGGAATTGCCTTCTTAGCAGCAGACTTTTTCTTGCTCTTCGCTGTTGTGAGTGTTTTCTTCTTCATTGCCGCCAGAATATCGCACAAATGATCCTCACGCAATCGCGAAAAATCTCTACATAACAGCCCACGCCTTTGTGGTACATTGTTCTGCGATTTCCTGCGTTGTCTGACGTTCGTCTCCGCCAATGCTTCTGATCGCGAAATCATGCGTGCGCCCGGCCCTCTTCCTTTTAGCGTTCGTGCTTTTGGCGATCGGTTCGATTGACTTTCCCACTGCCGATGCTCAATCGACGCGTCCCACACTAATCAGCCACGCAGATTCAACACGCGCCATCGCTTTCGAATCCGTCACGCGCCAACGCGAACCATTCACAACTACGGTCCACGTCCGGTTCGGTCCAGATTCGGCCACGCGCATCATGTTGTTCGCGATGAACCTGCAATTGCAGTCAGGTGAAACTGCAAGCGCGGTCACCGCAGACGCGGAAGACGCCAACCAAACCATCTACCAACTTTCAGTGGAGCACGTGGGCACAGTCCCAGACCAACCCTGGGCCACATCGATCGTGCTTCGCCTGGCGCAGAATCTGCCACAAACCGGTGACGTGCTCGTACGAATCAAGTACCGCGGAATCGAAAGTAATCGTGTTCGTGTCGGCATCGGACAAGTCGGAGGTGGGCCACCTGACGATCCTAACTCCGTTCCCACGCCCGGGTTGATTGGTCCGGATCCTCCGGCGCGACTTACTGCCACAAATCTGACGTCATCCGATGTTCAGACTATCTTGCAGCAAGCGGCATCAGCCGCGAACGCACTCGGAAAACCTGTGAACATCGTCGTCACGGATCGCGAGGCAAACGTCATCGGATTCTTTCCGATGCCCGGCACACCTTCGCCTTCGACGGTGCGAAGTGTCGGCAGGCTGGGCCAGGGATTGGAGGGCGCCGTTGTACCACCGGCTGAAGCAGCCACCGCAAAAGCAGCGACGGCCGCGTTTTTCAGCACCACCGGCAACGCTTTTACAACACGCACCGCCGGTTTCATTATCCAGGAACACTTTCCACCCGGAATCAGCTTTCGCGCCGGTGGTCCACTTTATGGTGTGCAGTTCTCTTCTCTACCGTGTAGCGATATCAAGAAGCCCTCTGCACGATTAGGACTCTCCGCAGATCCCGGCGGTTTGCCAATCTACAAAAACGGGCTTCCCGCTGGGGGAATCGGAATTGAGGGTGACGGCCTGTACACCGTCGATCGCGATCCCAACGACGACGATCAACCCTTCGAAGAACAGATTGCGGCGTCAGGCATAAGAGGTTTTGAAGCGCCAGCCTCGATTCGTGGCAACACCATCCTCGTCGACGGCATCCGGCTGCCATTTTCAAACATCACCACGCCACTCGTACCGACCGTAGTTGCGAGCATCGTGGGCGCAACGATCTCTTTACCTCCTGATTCCGAATTTGTGCCGCAAGTGATCGGCGGGGTCGCCGGTGAAGTGAGTCCGAGGTTCTTTCCGTTCATCGCGGGCACAACGCCTGCCGGACCAAACGCATTAACGGCCAGCGAAGTGAACACGATCATCTCGCGAGCAGCGCAACAATCCAACATCACGCGCGCGGCCATCAGACAACCACTTGGAAGTAACGCGCGCGTCACGATGGCCGTGGTCGACACTGCCGGCGTGGTCCTCGGAGTCTTTCGCCAGCAGGATGCTCCGGTTTTCGGTTTCGACGTAGCGGTACAAAAGGCGAGAACAGCGGCTTTCTTCTCGACTCCGAGCGCCGCCACTCTGCTACGTGGCGCCGGCTTCGGATCGTACGTTGACCGCGCAATCGCAGATGGATTGCGGCTTGATGGTTCGTTTGCTTTCAGCGATCGGGCAATCGGTTTTCTGCATCGACCATTCTTTCCAGACGGAATCAACGACACGGCGGCTGGGCCATTCAGCACGCCGCTCGCCGACTGGAGTCCTTTCAACGTCGGCTTACAGCTCGACCTGGTACGAACTAACTTTCTCGCGGCTCTCGGTGGGCCAGTTGCATCCTGTACTGCGATCCCCGGCTTAACAAACGGTATTCAGATTTTTCCGGGTAGCGTGCCACTGTTCAAGAATGGTGTACTCGTGGGCGCGATTGGAATCAGTGGTGACGGCGTGGATCAGGACGATCTGATCGCCGCCGCCGGCGCCAATGGTTTTTCACCGCCAACCGCGGTCAGATCCGATCAGATTTTTGTCCGCAGTGTGCGGCTGCCGTTTCTCAAGTTTCCGCGCAGCCCGAATCTATAAACGCATTTATGAAACCCCCGCGGCGAATACTCATCCTCGGTGCGTTATTGTTGTTAGTCACCGGCGCCCTCGCGCAGCATCGCCAAACCACTGTGCTTCGTTTGCGCGTGCGTGTAAAAGCCGACGACAACGCTCCGCTGCGCGGCCTCGCACGCAAACGCTTCTACCTGATCCCGGGCACACTCGAACAGAATCGAACATTGATGGACGCAATCGAGCGCCAACCAGTCGTTACGCGAGACTGTTACTACTCAAAACTCGGAGCTAGTGCGGCGCTGATCAATTGGCTAAAGGAGGGCGACTGCGAATCAGTGTATTGTCGCAGTGTCGAGAAGGACTTCGTCAGCGGTCCAAAGGCCGTGCCCGAGTTTGCGACTGCGTTTGCATCCAGCAAGAAGGAGTTCGGCAATGACGACACAGCGCGCCAGTGGTTGACGACTAACATCACGGCCGACCTAAGGGACGGCTTCTACCGCGATCGCCAACGCGTCTTGGGGGACTTACTAAAACAGGCTCAAACGAGCTCAGCGGTCCAATCCGTGATGACCGATCGAAATGGCACTGCGTTCTTTACCGATCTCGTTCCCGGAACTTACGTTCTATCAAGCTTGATACCAACTGAGTTGAGCCAAACACTCGCGACCTGGAACTGCGAAGTTCAAGTCAAGCTCGACGATCTGGCAAGCGAGAAACCTTATGTCATTTCAAACCGCAAAGAACGACTCGTGAAGTGCGTTGCGGTGGAAAAACCAATGCCGGCGTGCGCCACAAATTGACACGGATGAAACCGCCCGAACAACGACCACGATTAGCAGCTTTCATCGGTGTAATCCTGGCACTCTTGTGCTTCGGTACCGTTCTGCTGCAAGCGCAACGCCGCCCACCCATCGACTACACAAAGTTTTCTCACTCGACACCAAAGCACCAGGCGACCTGCAACACTTGTCACAAGGTACCAACCAGAGAATGGACCAAAACGTCGTCCTATCCGGATATCGTCGACTTTCCGGATCACGATGCTTGTGTGAGTTGCCATCGGCCACAGTTCTTCAGAGGAGCCAGACCGCCGATCTGTTCTGTGTGCCATTCAAAGACGTCGCCGCGCGATGAGGCGCGTTACGCATTTCGCAATCCCGTATCACGAGAGCAGTTCACGATCGAGTTCCCGCACGATAAACACCAGGACGTGATCGCGATGCTGCGGACATCACGCACCGTGATGGCGCACGCTCAGACGCAGAACTACTACAACTGCACGCTCTGTCACGCGCAAAGCAACACCATTCCAAAACCGCCGGCGTCTGGGTGGACCGACAGCTTCGTGCCAACGCCCGCGACGTTTCGCGCCAGTCCGGCGGACCATGCGTCGTGCTTTAACTGTCATTGGAAATCGCAGGCGCCAGTCGCGACTGACTGCAACGGCTGTCATAAACTCGCGACCTCCGATCCAGCCGCAAACCTCCATGCGAGAATCTCGATTAAGTTTGTGCATGAAGGAGGCGGCGAGCGAAAGCAACATGTTGCCGAGTGCACAACTTGTCATATCAACATTACAAAAGCAGCTTCACTACGCGGTTTGAAACCCGACGTTCCGATCACGGCATGCACTGAGTGTCACAACAAGAGTGGTTTGCGACAGGACTTGAATACGGAATTGGTCGCTATCGACAAGAACCGCACGTTTGTCTGCGTCTATTGTCACACTTCAAACGTTGGGAAACTCGATCCGCCGGCGAGTCACTATTTGATCGCCGAAAGGCCTCCATTGAAGCGAAGTGAGATCAAATGAAGACTACTCGCGCAAAGGCGCAAAGACGCAAAGTTATGACCTCACGGCAGCCGAAGGTCATAACTTTGCGTCTTTGCGCCTTTGCGCGAGTAATTCTTTTTGCCTTCTTTGTATTTCAGCCAGTACAGGCCCAGGCGCCGCAGTTAGACTACTCAAAGTTCCTCCACACGAGCCAGCGTCACAGTTCCCTTGCCTGCAACTCCTGTCACGAACGAACCGACAACTCCGCCACACCACGCTTTCCCGGTCACAAAGCTTGCACCGATTGCCATCGGGGCCAGTTCACCACGCCCGCCATACCGATGTGCGTGATCTGTCACGCGAACGTCAGCGGTAATAATCCACCGCTGAAAGAATTTCCAGCGAGCTTCAACGAACGATTCAACGTCAGGTTCGATCACGCCCAGCACATGAACGGCGCGGCGCGCCCGCAGAGAGGTTGTGCAGGATGCCACAGCTCGCCAGTTAATCGAGGCGCGGGTTTATCGATTCCGGCAAACCTTGCGGCGCACAACAATTGTTACGCGTGTCACACACCAACCAGCAGGTCGAACTCTGGTCGCGAGATAGCCTCGTGCGGAGTTTGTCACGAGCAGCGGGCTTATCGACCCACGACCACGAACGCGCGTTCGTATCGTTACGCGTTCAGTCACGCGGATCACGATGCGCGTGAGCGGCTCGCGTGCGCTGACTGTCACAAGCTAACCGCTGGCGCGCCACAAACCCGGCAAGTAAGTTCGCCGGCGCCGGCTGAGCACTTTATTAACACGCGTGGAATGACCTGTCTCACCTGTCATAACGGTAAGCGGTCGTTCGGCGGCGACCTGGCGTTTAAGGATTGCAAGCGGTGTCATTCGGGCCCGACATTCCGCATGCCCATGTGAAGAAAAACTTTGCACCCTCGCGTCGAAAAGCCTTAAGATTCCGACATCACTCGCGCATAAGGAACATCGAATGAAAATCTTTCTGATCCTGATTTTGGCGTTTGGTAGTGTTGGTCTGGTGGTCCAGGAGAAGACCCAACCAAAGGAAATAGTTCTCGGCAAGGATAGTCAGTCAGACAAATACGGCGAGGTCCCTTTCAATCACGAAACCCACTCGACGAAGAAATACAGTATCGACGGGCAGAGTGTTTTGTCGTGTGTCGAGTGCCATCACACGGATCAGCCCGCGGCGAGTTTGAAGCCGCCACTTAAAACTTCAGAACGCGAAGTGGTATTGACGGCGGAAGCGCTGGCGGCCGCGGATGCGAAGGGCGTGAAGAAATGTCGCGCGTGCCATCTACAGGCCGGCGACGACAGCGCGCCGATGCCGGCGATTCAATATCCCGACAAGCCCTCACCGACAAAGCTCAACAACGAAGTTGCGTATCACATGAACTGCAATCTGTGTCACGACAAAGCAATCGCCGCGCGGCCGGCGCTCAAGGGCAAAATTCCCGGTTCAAATGACTGCGTGCCGTGTCACAAACCCGCCGGGTAGGATTAACCACAAAGACACGATGACACAAAGATGAAAACTGATTTTTGGTGTCTTTGTGTCTTCGTGGTTAAAGAATGTCCGCAACCATCGACGCACTCCAACGATGCGCATCTCTGATGTGCTGCACGTGGCATGAAGTACAGTTGGGACGATCTTTCGCGATGATCACGCGATTCGTTCCGGCTTCAATGCGACCATTGTGACACAACGCGCACGTTGTTCGCGGCGTCGCTCGATCGAGCGGATCAAAAGAGTTGTGGCAACTGGAACAGGACAACCGTCCTTCGGAATTTCCCGTTAGACCAGGCACTAGTCGAAC
>JBIOVO010000053.1:0-24952 GCA_044867735.1 Pyrinomonadaceae bacterium
GAAGAGGTTCTCCAGTTCGCTGGCGGGTTGATTTGTCACTAATCGCAAGGGTTTTAGTGCTGCCTGCACGGTGTTCTCCTTCGTCTACAACCTGATAGACGAAGGTTTGCGGGCATTATTAACAGCCTGTGCAAATATATGAGAGTTTAATGTTGAACCGGCGTTTAGCGATAGCTATTTGGCCAAAACCGCCTGTTTCAAGGAACGAGCCCGCAGTTTTCTTAACCTCTCGTTGCGCGGATCGACAATGAACCCGGCAGCTTGGAGGGTAATGACACCCAAAAGAGGCTCAGTGTTGTCTGGTGCGAAAACGATTTCACCCACAGTTACATTACCCATGAATGAGATTTGCCCAAAACCGTACTCATATTCTTCGAGTGCGCCATTGGCAAGCTCATAGAGACGCTTACCAACCGGCTGTATGCCGATTTCCCTGAGTGCGGATGCTGGAGCCATCGAATCCAGAGCTCCGGTATCAACAAGAAAGTTTGCTGCGTAAGTGCTTTTAGAACCAAGGCTTCGCAGTTCAACTGCGACATGTGTGAGGCCCATCTTGCTTTCTCCTAGAGGTTTTCTGAGTGGTAATAACATTGCCATTAGATTACATCGCGCGCAGTTGGGAGTAAAGCGCTTCCAACCGCTTTCGTGCTTCGCCGGCTTCGGGTGATCTTGCGTAGCGGCGGACGAGTTCGCGCCAAGCGGCGCCGTCATACTGGAAGCGTTTGGTTCTTTGGTTGAAGAGGAAGTTAACGCGTTGACGGTTATAGCGATCGAGGCCCGTGTAGTTCAGGTAGTAAGTGAACTCAGGCGCATCGCCAATATTATTGCTCAGCCTGCGTGCGGCGTCCTTTGAAAGTTTGGCGGCGAGGTTCTCCGCGCTGTCGCCCAGTAGTAAGAGAACTTTCCGGCGCAAGGGAGAGCGCGTGAAGTGATCCAGAAAAATCCGCGCGCGAGCGATCTGGTCAAACCCCTGGGAAGCTTCGATCAGCCGCGTCAGCCTTAGATCGTCGCCTGAGCGCGACGGCGAAGCCACGGCTTCACGTTGGACCCAGCCATGCGTGCGAGTCGAGACGTTTACGAGAAAGAATGTGACGCCTTCCGCGGTGGTCTTCGCCGATCTGATTGCGACGAGTCTTCCGCGGGTCAGGCGCCGCACGAGTTTTCCGTTGAGCTGAGGTGTCGCGCGGAGTGCAGCCAGACGTTCATCGATTACGACAGCCACGCGACCACTGGTCGGCGGTTTTATCTTTTGTGCTAGAGCCAACTCCTGGACGCAGAACAGGCAGAGCAAGCAAAGCGCGAGCTTGTGAGGAAGCATTTCGATTTTTCTCCTTGAGTGTGAGGTTAAAGAATTAATAGGACCTATACGACCTATAGGACCTATAACAACTGCAAAGCCCTACACCGCCGCGATTCGTTCGCGAAACGGCGCATGATGAAAATGACAAATCGCCACCGCCAACGCATCCGCAGCATCGTGCGGCGAGGGCACGCTCTTCAGCGCCAACAACAAACGCACCATCTCCTGCACCTGATGCTTCTCTGCGTTACCGTAACCGACGACCGTTTGTTTAATGAGTCGCGGTGAGTACTCGCAAATCTCCAGTCCCTCTCGTTCGGCAACCAGCAACACAACTCCACGCACTTGCCCGAGTTTCATCGTGACTTTGACATTGGTCGCGAGGAACGCATCTTCGATCGCACATGCATCGGGGCGATGCTGCGCAATCACCTCTTCCAAACCATTACACATCTTCAACAGACGGGTCGAAAACTTGAGACCCGGCGAAGCGCGAATCGAACCAAACGCGACGAGTGAGTAACGTCGTCCGTCGCCTTCAACAACACCCCATCCCATTGTTTGGCTGCCCGGATCGATTCCTAACACGCGCATGGCGCGAGAGTATACATGAAGCATGCGGACTTTGGTCTTCGGTCTTTGGCTCTTGTAGTTGAAAACAGTTGCAAGGGCCAAAAGACCTAAAACCAAAGTTCATGATATTCTGATTCTTCCCCAATGGCCCCCAAAGTATTTCCCCCAACGAAAATCATGAGTGAGATCTTCGAATCGCTGGCTTCATTGCTCGGCAAGCCGACTGACGACGCCGACGAAAAACCTTTTCAAGCAGAGTTCTTCAGTGTCGAACGCCTCGAGCAGTTCGCCCAAACTCTCGCTGCCACACACAAAACCGTAACTCGCAAAGGCCGCGCACAACTGTTGCCGCGCCTTGAAGACAACGGCCGCAGACTCGAAGTTGCCTACAGAACTCTGGTCGACGCACTGCGCCAGGGCCGCGCGATTTCACCTGCGGCTGAATGGCTGGTTGACAACTACCACATCGTCGAAGAACAACTGCGCGAGATTCGGCAGGATCTCCCGAAAAGCTACTACCACGAACTGCCGAAGCTTGCGAGTGGCGAGTTGGAAGGCTACCCACGGATCTATTCCGTAGCACTTGCGATCATCGCCCACACTGACTCACGTCTCGACACGCACACGCTGCAACGGTTTATCGCCGCGTATCAAACTGTCGCTCCTCTTTCGATCGGCGAACTGTGGGCCGTCGCGATCACGTTGCGTCTCGCGCTGGTCGAAAATCTGCGGCGACTGGCGATCACTATCGCTCGCGCACGTGCACAACGCGAAGAAGCGGATAAACTCGCCGACAAACTACTCGAACTCGCGTCGCTCCAACCCGCGAACGTGATGTCGTTTCTCAACGAGCGTACCGGTAAAGAAGAGCTGCCACAAACGTTCCTTGTCCAGCTCGTACAGCGCCTGAGAGAACAACATCCGTCCGTCATGCCGGTAATGGACTGGATCGAAAAGCAACTCGCAGGAGAAGGCGCGAGTATCGAACAGATCATCCACTCCGAGCACCAGCGACAGGCCGGCGCGCAAGTAACCGTCGGAAACATCATCACGAGCATGCGGCTGCTCTCGACGCTCGATTGGAACGACTTCTTCGAAAAAGTCAGTTTAATCGAGCCGCTGCTGGGAAAAGATCCAACCGGCGTTTATTCGCGGATGGAGTTTGCCTCGCGTGACCGCTATCGACACGTGGTCGAGCGCATCAGTAAGGGCACGCGCGCGAGTGAACTCGAAATCGCGGAAACGGCAGTCAAGCTTGCGGACGAAGCAAAAAGCTCCGGGCCGGAAAAGCATGTCGGCTATTACTTGATCGATCGCGGCTTATGCCAGCTCGAAGCGCGCTTCAACTATCAACCGAGATCGCTCGAACGTTTGCGTCGCTTCCTGCTTCGACACGGAACGGCCACATATCTCGGCACCCTTGCATTCCTCACGCTGCTGCTAATGAGTTTTCTGCTCTACGTAATGTACCGGCAGGACGCGAATTGGTGGTTCCTCGTCGTGACGGCCCTGCTGGCGCTGATTCCGGCGAGCGACCTCGCAGTCACCGTTCTCAATTGGGACCTGACACACTTCTTCGCGCCGCGACTGCTTCCCCGGATGGACACCACCGAAGGAATTCCCGAAGATGCAGCGACCTTCGTTGTAGTGCCGACAATCTTCATCAGCGATGCTCAGGTTCAGGCATTAGTCGAACGTCTGGAAGTGCATTACCTGGCCAACCAGGACGCGCATGTTTACTTCGCGCTCTTAGGCGACTTCCCCGATGCAAACGCCGAAGAGATGCCCACCGATTCGCACCTGCTTTCGATCGCCCAGAGCGGTATCGACGCTTTGAACCAGCAACATGGCGAGCAGCGCTTTCACCTCTTCCATCGCCGGCGGCTTTGGAACGACGGAGAAAAGAAATGGATGGGCTGGGAGCGGAAACGAGGCAAGCTCGAAGAGTATAACAGACTGCTTCGCGGTGCGAGAGATACAAGCTTCGTGGTGCGCACGGCGGACGATGCGCTGCTGCGGTCGGTCCGTTATGTAATAACGCTCGACTCCGACACGCAACTACCTCGCGACGTTGCGCGTAAGCTCGTCGGCGCCGCGATTCATCCGCTCAATAAGCCTCGTGTAAATACAACCAACAGGCGCGTCGAGTACGGGTACGGAATTCTGCAACCACGCGTGAGCATCTCGCTGGCCAGCGCTTCTCGCTCGAGGTTTGTGCAAGTCTTTTCCGGTTACACCGGAATCGATCCTTACACGACGGCGGTTTCCGACGTTTACCAGGACTTCTTCGGTGATGGTAACTTTACCGGCAAAGGGTTATACGACGTAGATGCGTTTCAACAAACTCTCGACAACCGTGTACCGCCTAACTCGCTCCTCAGTCACGATCTGTATGAGTCGCTGTTCGCGCGCGCCGCGTTAACCACCGACATCGAGTTGCTCGACGACTATCCGGCTTCTTACGAAGTTTACGCAAAGCGTTTGCATCGCTGGACGCGCGGCGACTGGCAAATCGCCAGTTGGCTGTTTCCCACAGTGCCCGATGCAGAGCGCCGCAAGGTCCCCAACGATCTACCGCTAATGGCGCGCTGGAAGATTCTCGACAACCTGAGGCGCAGCCTGGTGGCGCCTTCGTTATTCATCTGGCTCGTGGCCGCGTGCTCGTTCCTTCCGGGATCGGTGCTGCTTTGGTCTCTCTTTGTCTTCTCCGTCATCGCTTTCCCGGTTCATCTTCACGTAACCACCGGACTGTTCATGCATCCGCGCGGCATCCCGTGGACCAGCCACTTCTGGAGTGTCTTCGGTGACTTTCGTACCAACGCGGCGCAGATCGCCCTCTCATTTGTTTTTCTACCTCATCAGGCGTGGCTGATGTGCGACGCGATCGTTCGCGCGCTCTATCGCAAGCTCATCTCGCGGCAGAATCTGCTCGAGTGGGTTTCGGCGGCAGAGGCAGAACAAGCGGCGCGGAACAGTCTGCAAGCGTTTGTCGCTTTCCTGTTCCCATCGCTGGTCCTCACTTTGATCGCACTCGGTCTCACACTAGCGTTCAAGCCGCGGGCGCTCTTCGTGATGGGTCCACTGGTTGCAGTCTGGTTGCTTTCACCAGTCATCGCCTACTGGGTCAGCAAACCGCGAGCGAAAGAACGAAGACTGCTGACCGCAGAAGATTCGAAGTTTGCACGACAGATCGCACGGCGTACGTGGCGCTTCTTCGAATCCTTCGTCGGCTTTGAAGACAACTGGCTGCCACCCGACAACTATCAGGAAGATCCCGTTCCGGTCGTCGCGCACCGCACCTCGCCCACAAACATGGGACTGCTGCTGCTTGCGACTACCTCAGCCCGCGACCTCGGATACGTCGGTACGTTGGAATTGGTCGAACGGCTGGAGCTGACCTTCACGACGCTCAACAAACTGCCACGGCTTCATGGTCATTACTTTAACTGGTATGACACGAAGACTCTCGAACCGCTCTTGCCGCAATACATCTCGACTGTAGACAGCGGCAACCTTGCCGGACATTCAATCGCGGTAAAACAAGCCTGCATCGAGTTTCCCGACAACAGCTTGTTCGATCAACGCGTCATCGATGGACTGTCCGACACGATCGACGCGGTCACGATGGAAGCGGCTAGCCTCGGAAGCTTTCGACAGCGCACCGAGGTCGTGACGGTGAGGCAGTTGCAAGACGAGATCGCAGCTTGCCGTCAACTACTCGAGACTGAACCCGGTCAAAATCTGTCAGCCTGGGTGGTTCTGATCGACTCGCTCACACGCGGCGCCTCAGAGATCGAAGACATCGTCAACGCACTCGCTCACGAGCACGGTGAAGTTAGTTTCAAAGAGTTGCGCTGGTGGGTCGGTTCTTTGAAACACCAGGTCAGCAGTCATCGCAGAGATGCAGAGGCGTTTACGAATTGGGCCCGTTTGCTTCCTCCAGCCGCACCTGACGCGGGCGACGAAGATAAAGATTGGGCCCGCATACTGAAGCTACTCCAACGTGTACCCACGCTTTCGGAGGTGCCGCAACTCTGCGACCAGGTTTTGGTCCAACTCGCCGCGATGCAGGATCACTCTTCCGACGCGATGGCCCAGACGGCTGCAAAGCTGACCAGGGCGCTCGAACAATCAGCCGGCGTTTCGGCAGACCTGTTGTCGCGACTCAGCCGCCTCGCACGGCGTTGCGATCAACTTGTCGAAGAGATGGATTTCTCGTTTCTCTTCGACGTCGAACGTAAGTTGTTCACCATCGGGTACAACGTCAGCGCTTCGCGCCCGGACGATTCCTACTACGATCTCCTCGCCTCGGAAGCACGTCTCGCGAGCTTTGTCGGAATCGCCAAAGGCGACGTGCCGCAGCAGCATTGGTTTCGCATGGGCCGTGCGTTGACAAAAGTCGATGGCGGGCGGGCGCTGATCTCCTGGACCGGCACGATGTTCGAGTACCTGATGCCGCTGTTGGTGATGCGTAACTACGCGGCCACACTTCTAGCCGAGACTTACCAGACCATAGTTGACCGCCAGATCGAATACGGTCTTGAACGTGGCGTGCCGTGGGGTATTTCAGAGGCTGCGTATAACGTTCGCGATCTACATCTCAATTACCAGTATGGGCCATTCGGTGTTCCCGGCCTCGGGTTGAAACGTGGTTTGATCGAGGATCTCGTCGTTGCGCCATACGCAACTATGCTGGCGGCTGAGATCAATCCCGACGCCGCGATGAAAAACCTGCGCCGCTTGCAAAAGGAAGGCGCACTCGGACCGTACGGGTTCTACGAATCGATCGATTACACGGCCGAACGTCTGCCGGAGGGTCAGAAGTCGGTCCTGATTCGAGCCTTCATGACTCACCACCAGGGCATGAGTCTCGTTTCCCTCGCAAACATTCTTCAGGAAGACCTGGTCGAACGACGTTTTCATGCTGATCCATCCGTGCAGGCAACTGAACTGCTTTTGCAGGAACGCATCCCGGTCGGCGTTCCGGCCGCTCATCCGCGCGCCGAAGAAGTCCTGACGGGACGCGTGGTCCAAACGATGCCGGGCATGATCACGCGCGTTTACGAGACCGCCGATCTCAGCACGCCGCGCACGCAGTTCCTTTCAAACGGCACGTACAACGTGATGTTGACGACCGCCGGTTCCGGTTATTCGCGTTCCGAAGAGAATGCGGTGACTCGTTGGCGCGAAGACGTAACGCGCGATAACTGGGGTGCGTTTATTTATTTGCGCGACGTGCGCAGCGGTGCGGTGTGGTCGGCGGGGCATCAGCCGGTTCGCCGCCGGCCGCAGTCTTATCAGGTCGCATTTTCCGAGGAGAAGGCAGACTTTCGCCGTGTTGATGCGGGCATCTCGACGCGGATGGAGGTCGTCGTTTCCGCTGAAGACAATGCCGAGGTGCGGCGGATTTCGCTGACCAATAACACCTCGCGCACACGTGAGATCGAGTTAACCAGCTACGCGGAAGTTGTACTCGCCACTGCTGACGCCGACTCCGCTCATCCGGCATTCAGCAACCTTTTTATCGAAACTGAGTTCTTCGCCGGTGAAAACGCGATCCTCGCCCATCGCCGGCTACGTTCCCCTGAAGATCGACCAATCTGGGGTGTTCACGTGGTTGTTGCTGAAGGCGAGTTGGTCGGCGCCGTGCAATATGAAACTGATCGCGGCCGGTTCATCGGACGTGGACGCACCGCCAGCAATCCGATCGCGGTGATGGAGGATCGTCCCCTTTCAAACACGACCGGCGCGGTGCTCGATCCGGTCTTCAGTTTGCGACGCCGCGTGAGGATTCAGCCAAATCAAACAGTCAGGTGTTCATTCAGCACTGCGGTGGCGCGATCACGCGAGGAAGCGATGGCGCTCGCCGACAAGTATCACGATCCAAACATCTTCGAACGCGAACTTCGTCTGGCGTGGACCAAGGCGCAGGTCGAGATGAGTCACCTAAAGATCGATGCGGAAGAGGCGCACCTGTTTCAACGGCTTGCCGCGCGAGTGGTCTATTCCGATCCGTCACTGCGCCCGACGCCGCACGTCCTGGCCCTCAACACGAAAGCACAATCGAGTCTGTGGGCCTATGGTATCAGTGGCGATCTGCCGATCGTGGTCGTGCGCATCAACAAGGCCGACGATTTGCGCACGATTCGGAAGCTTGTGCGCGGTCATGAGTACCTGCATTTCAAAGGCCTCAGAATCGATCTGGTAATCCTGAATGACACGCCGACGAGTTACATGCAGGTCCTGCATCAGGAGCTCGAGACGATCGTGCGCACCAGTGGCTTGCAGGGGCTGCAAGACAAACCTGGTGGAGTCTATTTGCGTCGCGCTGATCAGATGCCCGAGGCGGATCGAATTCTGCTTCACGCAGTGGCGCGAGCCGTGGTCGTCGCGGACCGAGGGAGCTTCGAGGACCAGATCGAGCGACGGCGCGTGGAGGAAACATTGCCGCCGGCTCTTGTTCCACGACTGGCTTCCCAAACCTATCCCGAGATCACGGTTGCGCCTCCGGATCTCGCTTTCTTCAACGGCCTTGGCGGATTCCACCAGGGCGGGCGCGAATACGTCACCTTACTTGGCGCGGAACAGTGGACTCCAGCGCCATGGTCTAACGTAATCGGAAACGCTTCAGATTTTGGCTTTCTGATCACTGAAACTGGCGGCGGCTGCACGTGGTCACTCAACAGCCGTGAAAATCGTCTGACGCCGTGGTCTAACGATGCGGTCAGCGATCCGCCCGGCGAAGTCGTTTACCTGCGCGATGAAGACTCAGGAACGGTATGGTCAGCCACACCGTCACCGGTTCGCGAGCGCGAACCGTACATCATCCGGCATGGGCAGGGCTACAGCGTTTTCGAGCACACGAGTCACGGCATCTCGCAGGAATTGCTCGTCTTTGCCCCGCTGGATGCACCGGTAAAAATCTCGCTCCTGCGCTTGCGCAATCGTACGGCCAGGAAGCGGCGCATCTCAGTCACTAACTACAACGAACTCGTGCTTGGTGTCTCGAGAGCTTCGTCAGCGCCTTATATCATCACCGAGATCGACACGGCAGAAGCGACTATCTTTGCGAAGAATCCTTTTAACAACGAGTTTGCGGATCGCGTGGCATTTGCAGCGACCAGCGAACCCATTTCCAGCGCGACGTGCGATCGCAAAGAGTTCATCGGACGCAACCGTTCGCTTGAACGTCCCGCCGCGTTGAAGCGTGTCGGCCTGGCGGGAAGGGATGGCGCAGGACTGGATCCATGTGCCGCGCTTCAAACGATGATTGAGCTTGCGCCACACCAAGCACGTGAAGTGGTCTTTCTGCTTGGTGAAGCCGAGTCGAGGAGTGCCGCGCAAGCGGTCGTCACTCAGTTTCGCCAGACCGGAAGCGTCAACGCAGCTTTTGAAAAAGTGCTGGCCCACTGGGATGAACTGCTCAGTACGATCGAGGTGCGCACGCCTGACACAGCCCTCGACACGATGCTCAATCGCTGGCTGCTTTACCAGACGCTCTCATGCCGTATCTGGGCGCGCACTGCGTTTTATCAATCGGGCGGCGCGTTCGGTTTTCGCGATCAACTTCAAGACGTAATGGCGCTGGTCTACAGCCGTCCCGACATTGCGCGCAAGCAGATCCTGCTCGCGGCTGCGCACCAGTTTAAAGAAGGCGACGTGCAACACTGGTGGCATCCGCCGAGTGGCCGCGGCGTACGTACGAAGATCTCAGACGATCTGATCTGGCTACCTTTCGTCACCACGTTCTACATCAACGTGACGGGCGACGAATCTGTGTTGGATGAGGTGGTTCCCTTCCTGCAACAACGGCTGCTTGAAGCGGATGAACTCGAGACTTATATGCAGCCCGAGGTGTCGGAAGAGACAGCCACGATCTACGAACACTGCGCACGCGCACTCGATCGCAGCCTCAACGTCGGCAAACACGGCTTGCCACTCATGGGCGCCGGCGATTGGAACGACGGCATGAATCGCGTCGGACATCTCGGCAAGGGCGAGAGCGTCTGGCTTGGTTGGTTTCTTTACATGACGCTCGCTGTGTTTGCGCCGCACGTGGATTCGAGAAAGCAGAAAGTGCGAGCCAATCGTTATCGAAAACATCTGGACAACCTGAAGAAAGCACTCGAAGAGAAGGCCTGGGACGGCGACTGGTACCGGCGCGCATACTTCGACGACGGCACACCTCTCGGTTCCGCTCGCAACGAGGAGTGTCGCATCGATTCGATCGCGCAGTCGTGGTCGGTGATCTCCGGCGCTTCGGATCCGTATCGCATGGGCCGGGCGATGGCTGCGGTTGAAGAGTACCTGATCAGGCGTGGCGATGGTCTCGTGATCCTTTTTACACCGCCGTTCGACAAAGGAAGTCTCAATCCCGGTTACATCAAGGGATACGTTCCGGGTGTGCGTGAAAACGGCGGGCAATACACGCACGCCGCGATCTGGACCATGATCGCGTACTCGATGCTGGGCGATGGCGAACGCGCCGGCGAACTCTTCGCCCTGCTCAACCCGATCAACCACTCCTCGACGCGCGCAGGTCTGCACAAGTACAAAGTCGAACCTTATACCGCTGTCGGTGATGTTTATGCAGTGCCGCCACACAACGGTCGCGGCGGCTGGACGTGGTATACGGGATCAGCGGGCTGGATGTATCGCGCGGGTCTCGAGTCGATTCTCGGTTTCAACCTCAAGAAGGACCGTCTGGAGATCAACCCATGTGTGCCGCGCTGGTGGCGCGATTTTGAGATCACTTACCGGCGCGGCCGCGCGGTTTACCGGATCAAGGTTGAGAATCCACTCGGCGTCAGTCGTGGAGTAGTGAATGTCGAGATGGATGGGGTAAATCAGATCGGTGAGGCGATCATTTTAGTCGACGATGAGAAGACCCATAACGTGAGGGTGGTAATGGGTGAACCACAGGTGACGACCGACAGCACGGACCAGAAAGAGGAACAAAGAGTCTAGCGCGAGGGACGCTCAAGTAGGATTACTCACGCAAAGGCGCAAAGTTAGGATCTGCGGCTGCCCGGAGGCTCTTAACTTTGCGCCTTTGCGTCTTTGCGTGAGAGGTTCTTCGTTACATTAACTGCGCCCTAAAGGGTCTAAGCGGCGGCCATGTCGGCTTCGCTGATGTCAAAGTTCGCCGAAACCTTCTGCACGTCGTCGTGATCTTCGAGCGCTTCCATCAGTTTCAACATCTGCCGCGCATCTGCACCTTCGAGGCGCACGTAATTCTGCGGCACCATCGAGACCTCCGCCACTTGAGGTTCAATAGCGGCGCCCTTCAGTGCAGCCACCACGGCGTCGAATGCGTCCGGAGAGGTGATGATCTCAAAGTTGTCTTCGTCGTCACGCAGATCGTCGGCGCCGGCTTCGATCGCTAACTCAAACATAGCCTCCTCGGAATGTCCGGCCTTTTCGACAACGATGTAACCTTTCTGGTCGAACATCCAACCCACTGAACCACTTTCACCGAGGTTACCGCCGTTCTTCGAGAAGAGGTGTCGAATCTCGGCGACCGTGCGGTTGCGATTGTCAGTCATCGACTGAATCAGCAAAGCGACCCCACCTGGACCATAACCTTCGTACGTGATCTCTTCGTAGTTAACGCCTTCTTCCTCACCGGTTCCTCGACGGATCGCACGGTCGATCGTGTCGTTGGGCATGTTGCCGCCCTTGGCGTCGAGGATCGCTTTACGCAACCGCGCATTGGCGTCGGGATCACCGCCGCCGGAACGCGCGGCCACGGTGATCTCTTTAATAAACTTCGTGAACAACTTGCCGCGCTTGGCATCGAGCGCGCCCTTCTTGTGCTTAATACTATGCCATTTGGAATGTCCGGACATTGGATTCAGATCCTTCTGGAATGTGGGTCGTCAGGCTGAGGAATATATCACAACGTAGCAGGAGCACGTAGCGGCTCAACTGTAGGGGCGGCCCTCCGTGGCCGCCCCATCTGTTGAACAAAAGTCACAATCGGAAAGATGGGGTGGCCACGGAGGGCCACCCCTACTATTTCAACGCTTCGTACTCTTTCCTCGCCTCAACCAGCACGGGCAGGTCATGGTCTGCGTCCTTCCAGAGCGCGAAGAAATCCTGATACGACCTTCGTGCCGCGGCTGTGTCGCCACTAATCACCGCGGCGCGCGCGAGGCCGAGGTGCGCGAGCACGTGCACTGGCGAAAAGATATCTACGCCCGGAAGACTAATTATCGTCTGAAACTCTGCCGCTGCCTCCCTGGTCATCCGCTGCTGCAAGTAGAGGTTTGCCCGCATATACATTGTCGAGAGGCCGACGATATGGCCCCGTTCAGAACCTCGCACTGATTCGAGTAACTGAATTGCCTGGGTGAAATTGTCTCGCTCACGCTCAGCACTGGCCGCAACTATCGGAGCAAGGATTCCGGAAATAACCGTGTTCTTCGGGCTCGCCTCTCTTGCTTCCTCGAATAATTCCTGCGCCTGACTCGAATCGTTGCAGGCTGCGAAAATCATAGCGCTGTTAGCGACACTCATCTGACCGCGGAACAGACTCAAGGCCGACTTCACATGATCCTTCGCCTTGTCACACCTGCCCAGGAATGCGAGATCCCCTGCTAACGCCATCAGACCACGCGATCCACTCTCCGGAATGCGCTGTTGCTTGAACATTTCGAGCGAACGCTTTTGCAGCTCTTCACCCTGCTTCACCTTTCCGAAATACAACGCCGACTCGCTCAGCAGAATCAGGAACCCGGCCTCGTCCGGTTTACCTTTGACCCATTGGACCTCGCGATCCATCGCCGTCTGGTCCCGGCGGAGAAAAGCGAAGATGTAATTATTCCTATGTGACACGATCGAGTCGGCATTGATTTTCTGCGCCGCTCGTTCCGCCTGCTCAGCTTCGTCGAAGCGTCCGAGATTTATAAAACTGCTCACCAGATTGTCGTGGCCATTGACGTTATTCGGACTGAGCTTTACCGCCTCGAGCGCTTCCTTTAACGACTCTTCATGCCGGCCCACCAGTTTGTAGTTAAAGGATAGATTGTTGTGCGGGATGAAATCGTTTGGATAGAGACGCGTCCACGTTTGCAACGTCTCAATGGTCTTATCAAGCTCGCCGGTGATGAAGGCGTAGTACTTTTCGAGTATGTAGAGTCGTTCGCGCTCGCTCACTCGATCGCGAAGCTCGTAAGCCTTTTCGACGTAGGGCTTCGCCGCGTCAAGTTGTTCCCGATTTGCGTAGTGCACCCCGATGCGGGCGTACGCTATCGCAAAGTTTGGATCAAGATCTATGGCTCGTTTGTAAAACGTCAACGATTCCTGGGTTCGTCCGCGAGCCCGCTCTTCGTTACCCATGGCGAATGCCTTCAGGGCATCCAGTGACGACGTCGTCGCCTGCTCGATGTTTACGTCGTACTTCTCCATCGAACTCAACGACTCACCGAGCTTCTTTCGCATGTTAGACGCCGCTGTGCCGAGCGCCGACAGAACTCTCTCTTTGCTTTCCGCTTCGACATGCTCGCGCGCAATCGAGTCTCCCGTGCGCGGATTGAAAGCCTCGACAGTGATCACGTAGTGACTACCAAGACTGGCAATCGATCCAGTCAGCATCGCTTTGATTCCCTGCCGTTCACAGATCTCGCGACCGACGTCGCGGGTGATTCGATCGTCGGGCGAACGACCCATGAAGCGTAGTGTTTCGCGAATGCGTTCTTCCGGGAACAGGTTCAGGAAAGGCGATTGACCGAGTTGTACCGCCAGTGCCTGCTTCAATGTGCCGTCAAAAACAGGCTCGCCGGTTGAATTGACGAAGTCAGTCAGCAACACCGTGTCTCTTTCGGTCAGCGGCGTTGCCTTGCGGTTGTAGAGAAAAACGGCCGACGCGGTCACCGCTACCAGCAGGAGTGCGATCGTAGCGGCGGCGATCTTATGACGTTTGATCCCGTTCGCGATGTACTCGGCACTCGAAACGTGACTGACGGTCTTGGCCCCAGTGGGCACCGCTTCTTGAATAACTGTCGGCGCCGCCTCGAGTTCGCTGAACTTCGGTCTGGTGGAGCTCCCGTGCGTTGAAGTCCGCTCCAATTCGACTTCAAACTCGAGCCGCTGTTTAAGCCGTCGCAGATCTGTCAACAGTTCCTTGATCGTCTGATAACGCTCGTCCCGATCCTTTCGCAGCGCTTTCATCACGATCCACTCGAGTTCTGCCGGTACACCCGGCGCGAAACGAGCTAGCGGCGGTGGCTCCTTTTGTGTGATGGCGACGAGGACGTCAGTTGACGTTTCGCCCTCAAAAGGAGTTCGACCGGCAACCATCTCGTAAATGACTACACCAAGACTCCAGATATCACTCCGCGTATCGACAGGTTTGCCGCGCGCCTGTTCGGGCGACATGTAATGCGACGTGCCCATCACGACGCCCGCGTCGGTTTGGACCATCACGCGCGTAGACGCTTCCGCATCCGAAGCACTTCTGTCGATCGTCTCGGTAAGTTTCGCGAGGCCGAAGTCCAACACCTTCACGTATCCATTGCGACGGATCATGATGTTGTCGGGCTTGATGTCGCGGTGCACGATTCCGGCGCTATGCGCTTCTTCGAGTGCGCTCGCCACCTGCACGGCAATGTCGAGCACTATGACGGATTCGAGCGGCGTGCCCGCGATCTTTCGTCGTAACGTCACGCCATCGATGTACTCAGTGGCGATGTAATGATGGCCTTCGTCGGCCCCTACCTCGTGAATCGTAATGATGTTTGGATGATTCAGATTCGAAGCGGCAGACGCTTCCTGCTCGAATCGATGCAAACGATCTTTGTTGGTGGTCAACTCGTGACTGAGGATCTTGAGCGCTACTTTACGCCCGAGCTTCAGGTCTTCCGCGAGATAGACCACGCCCATCCCGCCCGCGCCGAGCTTTTCGAGAATCCTGTAATGCGAGACTCTCTCCGGATCCAAATCAAAAACTCCTCGCGCCCAGGAGCGTCACCTCGACGGCCAACCGCAGAAACAGAACGATCAGGATCGCAACGATAGGAGAGATATCGATCCAGCCGAGCGGTGGCAGCGAGCGTCGCAACGGTCCGAGCAAGGGCTCCGTAGTATCAACCAAAATGCGCATTATACGGTTTGCATAACTGACCCTGCCCCAGGAGAAAACAACGCGAGCCGTAATCAACAGAATGTAGATCGACAGTAACCCGTAAAGGAGAAATCCGAGTACCGTAATCACGGCGCCGCTCATCGCACTGTTAATAATGCCCGCGACTGTAAGGGCGAGAGTGCCGGCTAGCCAGAGAATAAAGTAGCCGAGCACGATCGCGATCAGAATCACGACCAGCGGCGCAAACTTCGGCTCCACGCCGGCTCGAATCAAACCACTGCGTACCGGATAAATAAATCCATCGCTCAAACGTCGCACGGTGCGATGAATCCAACCGAACGGATTTAAATCCATTCCATCGACAATCAGACGCAGGATCATGAGCAGCATGACGGCAACGATCGCTGCCTTGATGGCCCAACCCACAAACAAGAGAGTGCGTTCAATGATCAGCATAGTTTTAATTATCTCGGTGCTCGCTCGCCGAAGATGGCTGTTCCGATGCGAACCATCGTCGCGCCTTCTTCAATGGCAACTTCGAAATCGTGAGTCATCCCCATCGACAGCTCCCCGGCCCCATCTTTAAACGCGCGCTTCGCGACCAGTTCATCTCTTAGCTCTCGTAAACGACGAAAGAAAGGGCGACTATGTTCCGGGTTCTCGAAATAGGGTGGCAAGGTCATTAACCCAGCCAGTTTCAGCCGTGACAGTGGTCCAAGACTTTCGACCAAATGGGTTAGCCCCGCTACGTCAATACCCGATTTCGTCTCTTCCTGGCCCAGGTCGACCTGAATCAGGACTGACAAACTCTCGCGCCCCTCCTCGACGCATATTCGGTCCAGCCGCCGCGCTAAATCAACCGAATCAAGCGAATGAATGACGTCGAAAAGGCTAACAGCACGTCTGGCTTTGTTCGCCTGAAGATGCCCCACCAGGTGCCAGCGGGCCTTGTCCCTGCCCACTTCCGCGATCTTCTCCTCAGCCTCCTGAACGCGATTCTCTCCAATATCCACGGCCCCGAGCTCGATCAACCGCGCCACCGCCGAGGCCGGGTGTGTCTTGCTGATGGCGATCAGGGCGACCTCCTGGGGCAAACGGCCACACCGCTCGGCCGCGACCGCAATCCGGGCGCGAACGCCGCCAAGTCGTGCTGCTAGTTGTGCTTGCGCGGAATCGACAGTGGCCATGATAGTCGGTTTGCTACGGAATCATAATAACCCAGACAGCAAAAGGTGGTAGCAGCGGCATGAAGATTGATGCTAACTTAGCCGTTAACACCAGCCCTACTAACTGGTTGTTTCCGTTTTAGGCTTCGCTGCCCCATTCCTCAGCAACGACAAATTCAGGGAGGAGCTTATGAGACTTTCAACTTGGAGAAACGTGTTTGGCATTGCCTTGATGGCTCTGCTGATCGTTGTGAGCGCGTCGATGGACGCGATGGGGCAAGGGCGCGGTCGCAGAGTTTCGCACTCCGACAAGAAATGCGGGAAGTTTGTGAACTGTCATGATGCGCGTGATGGTCGTTGGGACGGACGCGGCCCGAATCGCGACTCCAACCATTTCCGTCGAAGTTGGCGACGTCATCGCAGGCATCGCGATCGCGACCGTGACTGGGATACTACCACTCGACGTAGGCGACATCGCGACGGCGACCGTGATCGGAATCGTGTTTGGCGGAGGAGGTAAGTATTTTTTCCAGGCCACGAATTCCACGAATGGCATAAATGATCCTGATCCATGTCGTTCGTGAGGATTCGTGGCTGAAACTTTCTTGACGTTTCTTGACACTACATACACGCATTCGCATAATGACCCCCACGGTATCTTGCGGATGTGGCGGAACTGGCAGACGCGCAGGTCTCAGAAGGCTGTGATGGTGACATCGTGGAGGTTCAAGTCCTCTCATCCGCACCAATAGTAAATCGAGGCGAGTCGAAAGACTCGCCTTTCTTATCCAACTCAACTCCTCAGATCTGAATCAAACGCAAAAATACTTGTCACGGATTTTCGGAGGCCGGTGTTTTCGTAGTAAGAGGTCCAGTTCCGAAAGGGGAGTAATTAATGAACGTCGATCAAGCAGCTTTGATGGAAACCGACAATTTGAGACATACCGGTGTCGCCAGCCAACTGCCTGAAAGAACGGTGCGTTTAAAACTAGCCGAACGACCCGATCGAGATCGCATTCAACGCGTAGTCGATCTGGCCGACGCACTATTGTCGGAAGCAGAGACTCTGGCGCGCGATAAGGCTTTCACTGAGGAAGCAACCAGACTCAAGCCGTTGGATATTCTCGGCGGAATCAGTTTCTATGACGAAGTGCAACGGTTCGAGACTCATTTGATAAGGATGGCTTTGTCTGAAACTGGTGGGAACCAGGCGAAAGCGGCAAGGCTTCTTGGAATTAAAGCAACTACACTGAATTCCAAAATTAAACTGTTTAAGATTGACGTAGGGTAGGCAGGGGAGGCCCGCCCGCGTTGATAGAGCTAGGAGCAGCAAGCAGGAGCAGAAGTTTTACCAATCTGTTCCTGCTAACTGCTCCTGCTTCTTTTAGTTTACTGCTTCCGATGCACCAACGAGCTCCGGCTCACTCACGTCGGAGACTGTTAATATCTGCTCTTCGTACAGATTCGAGTCAATCAACGTTTGCACGAAGTAGCGTCCCGCCGTTGGAAACGTCACGTTAACAAAGAAACTGATGTTGTCGGCAAACCCGCCGGCTGCGATCTCGAATCGCGTCGGCTGCGAAACTACTACCGGGTGTTGTCGATCCGGCGTGAGAATCCGAACCTCGGACAAATAACTGCCCTGCCCTTGCCAATGGTTAACGATTGCAAACTTGATCAACGACACTGGCAACTGTTGCACTACGATGTTTTGAAAAACACCCATAAACGATAGCTTATTGCCTGCTTCGAGTCGCACGTCGTCGCAGAAGAGGGTGTAGATTAATTTCAATTTTTTATCACTTGATTCTGTAGCGTCCACTTTGAACCTCGAGTCTAAGTTTATCCAACCATTTCCTTGAACGCGTCTTCGTCGATCACGGTGACGCCGAGTGACTGCGCTTTGTCGAGCTTCGATCCCGCTTCCTCACCAGCGACGACGTAGTCCGTTTTTTTACTGACCGACGAATTCACTCTTCCGCCTCTGGCTTCGATCAGCGCGCGCGCTTCGTCGCGAGTGAAGCTTGCCAGCGTGCCGGTCAAAACAAATTGCTTCCCGGCAAAACGTTCGTCCGCCTCGCCATTACTCTTACGATCGGCTTCCGTCTTAACTCCTGCTGCACGCAGCCTATCACACAGCGCTCGGTTCCCTTCATCGTCGAACCAGTCGCGTACGCTCTCCGCAACAGTCAAGCCGATCTCCGGAATCGCATCGAGTTCTTCTACGGAAGCACTCATCAGTCGCTCGAGCGAGCCGAGTTCATGCGCGAGGATTCCCGCAGTCCGTTCGCCTACGTGCCGTATACCCAGTGCGTAAAGCAGGTTGGACAAGTCGCGCGACTTGCTCGCTTCGATTTGTGAAAGCACATTTGTCGCAGACTTCTCCGCCATGCGCGGCAACCCGGCGAGTTGCTCGAGTGTTAAGGTGTAGAGATCTCCGACGTCCTTGACGTAGTTCTCTGCTATCAGTTGTTCAGCCAGCACTACGCCCAACCCCTCGATTCGCATCGCCCTGCGCGAAGCAAAGTGAATTAACCGGCCCAGCAACTGAGCGCGGCAATCGGCGGCGACACAGCGCGCGACAACCTCACCCTCGGGACGGGAAATCAGACCGCCACAGACCGGACATATTGTTGGCGGCTCAAACGGTCTCTCATCACCGGTACGTTTCGAAGTAACAACACTCAGCACTTTGGGAATGATCTCGCCGCTCTTCTCGATCATCACCCAGTCGCCGATCATCAGCCCGAGACGTTCGATCTCGTCTTCGTTGTGCAATGTCGCTCGCGAGACGGTTGTGCCCGCAAGAAAGACCGGTTCGAGATACGCGACCGGCGTGAGCGCGCCGGTGCGTCCGACCTGGACCACGATATCCAGCACCTTTGTTGACGCCTGCCGTGCGGGATACTTGTACGCGATGGCCCAACGCGGAGCCTTCGACGTCGCGCCAAATTCATCTTGCAGCGCCGTTGAATTGACTTTCACTACCAGGCCATCGATCTCGTATCCAAGATCGTCGCGCAACGCTTCTTTCTCGTTTGCAAAGTCGATGACGATGTCGATCGTCTCGCAGAGTTTGCGATGCGGATTAACGCGAAAACCTGCCTGCTCGAGCCAGTCGAGAGCTTCCCAGTGAGTCGGGAAAGGTTTACGTCCGCCCACGAGAAGATCGTAAGCAAACATGTCGAGCTTTCGTTTTGCGACCAGGCGCGAGTCGAGTTGTCGAATGGCGCCGGCGGCGGCGTTGCGCGGATTCGCGAATCGCGGCTCTCCCGCCTCTTCTCGTTCGGCGTTGGTCCGTTCAAAAACGTCGCGCGGGATGAAAGCTTCGCCACGCACTTCGAGCGCCGTATCAATTCGCTTCGCCTGAGCTCTTAGTCGCAGCGGAATGCTTCTGATCGTTCTCGCATTTTGCGTGACGTCCTCGCCGATCCGTCCGTCGCCACGCGTTACGCCACGCGCCAGCACGCCGTCTTCGTATTGCAGCGACAGCGATAAACCGTCGATCTTCAGTTCGGCGACGTATTCGAGCGGGCGACCTTCCGCTAGACGCCGGCAACGCTCATCGAACGCGCGCAGCTCATCGATGTTGTAGCTATTGTCGAGTGAGAGCATCTGGCGGCTGTGGACCACCTCGGGAAATCCCTCGGCGGGACGTCCGCCTACTCGCTGTGTCGGACTGTCGGGAGTGATTAGCTCAGGATGCGCTGCTTCGAGCTTCTGAAGGTTCTCCATCAGTTGATCGTATTCACGATCCGAGATCTCCGGAGAATCCTGGACGTAATAGAGTTCCTCGTGATGACGAATCTCGTCTCTGAGTTTTTCGATTTGTCGTGCGGTTGCTTTCGCCGCCAATCTTGACTCCTTCGTCAAAGTTCAGAGTTCAACCTTTAGGTTGTCTTTTCGTGAGCAGCAAGCTAAAGCTTGAACTCTGAACTAGACATCCTTCCCGTGTTTCAACTTTGGTAGCGGTGCGGTGGGCTTCTTGTCCTCATGCACAAGGTCGTCGGCCTTCATCTTTGAACCGGCCAGCCGATGAATCACGCGTCCGATGAGCTTGATGCTTCGCAGATAATCTTCGATGCGAATATTTTCGTTCGGCCCGTGCGGATTCGAACCGGCGTAACTCGTCCCAAACGACGCGATCGGCGTCGGTGGATCCGACACGCCACAAACCGCGCCCACGGGTCCACTCGACGGATCCATCGGATAAATTAACGGCGGCTTCCCGTAAACTTCAGTTGTCGATTCAATCACCGCCCGCGCCACACGCGACTTCGCCGACGACTTCGCCAGCGGGGCACTGCCGAGTTCGATAATCTCGATGTCCCTAAACCCGCGCACATCGAGATGCTCGCGTAACAGTCCTACGACGATTTGCGCCGTCAGATCCGGAACCAGCCGGAAATCAAGCCGGGCCATCGCCATACTTGGCAGAACAGTCTTCGCGCCCGCGTCGGTGTGACCGGTGTGAATACCGCAGATCGTACAAGTTGCACCAAAGATGTGTTCCTTGACGAGCGTATGTCCTTTCATCGCTCGAACCCAGCCGCCGATACGAAACTCACGCTTCAGTCCCACCTCGTCGAGCTCGATCATCTTCAGGACTTCTGCGTCTTCGTCGCTGATCGGAGCAATGTACGACGAGAAGCCGTCGATCGTGATCACTCCTTTCGGCGAGGTGATCGTGGCGAGCGCCTGCACCAAACGCCAGGCGGGGTTAGGAACGATGGCGCCCCACTTTGAGTGAAGATCGGAATGCGCTCCAAACGCCCTGAGTTCGAGAAACGTGATGCCTTTGAAGCCTAGACTAACGACCGGATTCTCTCTGGTGTCGCTCGAGCCCTCGTCCCACAGACAGCCATCGGCTTTTAGCAAATCTGCATTCTCATCGGTGAAGCGATAGAGACTGGGACTGCCGAGTCCGTCCTCACCTTCGACGATGAAACGCAGCGTGACTGGAAGCTTGCCAAACGTCTTCTGATAAGCCTCGACGGCGGCGAGACGCGCAAGCAGATCTCCTTTGCTGTTGGCTGCGCCGCGTGCGTACAGCTTTCCATCCTGAATCGTGGCGGCAAAAGGTCCCGAAGACCACTCGCTGAGCTGACCGACAGGCTGCACATCGTAGTGACCGTAGATCACAAAAGTCTTTGGCCCGCTGCCACACTCACCATAGATGATCGGATAACCCGAACCGACACGAAACGAGCGCGTACCGATGCCCACGCGCTGCATGGATTGCTCAACGGTCTCCGCAATCGCACGCATGCCAGTACCGCGCGCCGCCACGGAAGGCATGCGGCAAAGACTCTGCAAGCGCTCCGTGAAACTACGCGCGTGGCGATCTACATAACGATCAAATTTCGTAAACGGCATGGATTATTGGCGATTGCTAATTGCCGATTGCCGATTTTGGCGCGCTGCGAATCAAATAAACGGCAATCGGCAATCAAGAAATACTGTGTGGCTCAAAAAAGAGATACTTCGAGTCGTCAGATCCTCGTTCAAATCCCGCACAAACGAGTCCTTGCGTCAGCGCTTGCTTAAACTCCGCACGCACACGCGCCTGCGCATCGTGCGCTCGATGCGCCTCGCGCTTGACGAAGGAATTCCACTCGGTGGGTACCGCAACACTCGCAGCCGGCTTCGCTTCCACCGCAACCGGTGAACCTGACGAAAGCGCTGCAACGCGCGACGAAGCTATATTCCACGTCGCGAACAACCGATCACTCGGCAATCCCAGTTTTTCTTTAACGTCGGTATCCAGATTGTAATCGACGCCATAAAAGTTGTCGGCGTAATGCTCGACAATTGCGCCCAGCCGGTTGAGATTGAAGTGCGCGTTGCGCGCCTGCATCGGATCCCACGTCCACTTGATCAACTTTCGACCTTCTGCAAGCGCCCGTTCTCTTTGGGCCCACTTCAACCGCGCCCCGACGCCCTTGTTCTGATAATCCTTTGCCACTGCCATCACGTGCGAGTAACCAAAGATCTCGTTGTCTGCACGCACGGCTGCAAGATGATGAACAAACCCCACCATGCGCTCGGCCACAAACGCGCCCAACGTCCAACCGCCGGCCTGGCGTGAAACGATCAAATGTCGCCGAGGTGAGAGCTCCAAATCAGGAAGGCCAAATGCTTCGCGTTGTAGGTAAACGCATCCATCGAATTCTTCGATCGTCGTGCACTCCCGAATTGTCGTCTCTTCCATCCGTAAGCGTTATCCCTTCAATGGACGTGCCGGTATTTGAATTGTTGTTGCAAGCCCGCGCGGAACTCCATTTTCCAAATTTACTTTGCCACCGATCATCTCGAGCAGCTTGCGACCGATGATGATACCCAGTTCGTTGATGTTCGGCTCATGATCGTTCGGGCTGTGTTCCGGATCGAAAACGTTGGCGGTGTCCGTGCGCGCGTCGCCGTTGTCGATCACTCTGATCCACAGGACTCCCTGCGCATCGAGGTCAACGGTAACTTTAACCGATTCACCCACAGGGCTGCGACTGACAGACCACGCAATAAAATTGAAGAGCGTTTGGCGGAGCTTCCCTTGATCGGTGACGATCGTCGTGATGTCCGGAGCAAGTTCGTACTCGATCTTCACTTGCTGCTTTTGCGCCATCCGCGCCGCCGCCGAACACGATTCGCGCAACGTCTCGCGCAGGGAAAACTCCTGTAGAAAGACTTCCGTTTGTCCGGCTTCGATTCGAGACAAATCTACGAGTTGATTCAAACTCGCCTGAAGCTGTAATCCGGAGTCCTGCACTTTCTGGCAGAAGCGACGCTGCGTGTCGGTCAGTTCTTCCTGATCGAGCAGGATTTCGGTGAAGCCGAGGATCGAAGTCAGCGGCGTCCGCAACTCGTGCGACATCCTTGCAAGAAACAAGGAGCGGTAGTGAGAAACCCTTCGCAGTTCACGATTGGCTTCTTCCAGCTCAGCCGAGCGTTTTCTCAACTCGTCAATCAGCAATTCGACACGCTGGCTTGACTCTTCAGCGGGTGCAGCGCTGACGGCCTGGCCGTTTGGGTTGGTGTTTTTTTCCCTGTCGACACTATCTCGTGCTCTTTGACTCATATAGACCCTTTAACCTGCTTGAAGTTTCAGCTACTTGGGGGTCAATCAGGGGTGTTTTGTGGCTTCACTATAGAATTCGCCTTCCCGGCTGTCAAAGTCTAAGCAAATAAACCACTAAGACGCACACAGATGATCCGTTAAACATGAGGTTGAATCTGCATTTTGTGTCTTTGTGCCTTTGTGGTTAAGTATGTCGCGGAATGAACGGTCAACTCAGCGAGCACCCGCTCGCGGAACTCATTCGCGAAATCTCAGCGAAGTCTTTGGGCGGCAGGTTGCGCCTGGCGCACGATCGGGTAAAAGTGGTGGCTTATTTTGCCGGTGGCCACTTTCTTTACGCTGCTTCCAATCTGCGCACTCTTCGCCTGCGCGAGTATCTGTTGAAGAGCAACGCGGTCTCCGAGCAGGACCTGGCGCAATTTAACGAGCGAGTCTCCGATACTGACATGGTGAAAGTGCTCTGCGCGCAGAATCTTTTATCTGCAAGCGCGGCGGAACAGGTTCAGACCAACCAAGTCGGGGACGTTCTTCGCCTGGCCCTGCTGTGGACCGAAGGCACGTGGGAGTTTGATTCGCGGTCGCGACTAAACGAAAGCTTCAACTTCAATATCGACGCCTCTTCCCTGCTGCTCGACGCGGCCCGCAGGTTGCCAGCGAATTTTGCAGTATCACGTTTTCGCAATCCTGCCGAGTTGATCTCCGCGCTCGAAACACCTCTGGTCGAAAACGACTTGCAGCCGGCGGAAGTCTTCATTCTTTCACGTCTCGACAAGCCGATGCCGTTGCGCGACCTCGTCGCCGTCAGTGGACTGGGGGAAACGGAAACGCTCGGACTGGTGTACGCGCTGACGCTCGCCGGTCTGCTCCAACGCGAACACGGGCACAGCGCGTTTCGCGATCAAAAACCCGAGCCGCCGAGAGTTGTTGAAGAGCCTGCGCCCGCCGTTACACCACCAGCAAGCGAAACCGTTGAAGTCGAGAACGAGGCCGAGGTAGTCGAGAATTTCCTCCAGCGAATAGCGAATGCCAAGACGCACTACGACGTTCTCGGTGTTTCAACGGAAGTCGCCGGTGAGAACTTAAAGAGCATCTATTATCAACTTGCCAAGCGTTACCATCCCGATCGATTTCGGCGCGCCGAAGCCTCGGTTGTGTCACGGCTTGAATCTGCCTTTGCACGAATCTCGCAGGCTTACGAAACTCTCCGCGACGATGGTCTGCGCGCAACGTACAACGCAAAGCTCGCGGCGAGGAGAAAAGTCGAACAGAAAGCGGAATCGGCAACCACGGATGCGCAACCGGAGACGCCGAAAGGAGGCGCGACCGAGGTTACATCGGCCGCTGAACGGGCCGAAGCCCAGTTCAAGGAAGGACTCGCGGCACTCGAGTTGGGTCAGAAGAAGGTCGCGCTCGGGCTCTTTGCCTCCGCGGCGTCTGCGTGTCCGAAAGAAGCGCGCTATCGTGCGTCTTATGGGCAGATGCTGGCGGGCGACGAACGAACGCAGCGAAAGGCTGAGACAGAATTGACGACCGCGATCCGGCTCGACCCTGCGAATGGCGAGTATCGAGTGATACTGGCCGAGTTGTATCGAGATCTCGGGTTGAAGCTGCGTGCGAAAGGTGAAGCCGAGCGCGCGGTGGCGGCAGATCCGAATAATCGGAAGGCGAGGGAGCTTTTACGATCGTTGAAATGAGAGCAACTAAAAGAATTTCTATTTTGAATCGTTTCCAATTTCAACACAAGTAGGGTAACG